>SYJG01000268.1 GCA_005798445.1 Planctomyces sp. | reverse complement strand
GTTTGCGCGATTGTCCGGGGGCTGACGCACCCCGGCTCGCCTGTACCTCGATTGTCTTCGCAAAGGTCTGTTCATGTTTAGCGTTCTACTTCTCATTGTCGTGACCGCTGACGAACCGGCTCGACCGACACCGCCGACCGCCGAGCAGTTGCGGTTCTTCGAGACCAACGTGCGGCCGGTGCTCGTCGAGCATTGCCACAAATGTCACGGCTCGAAAAAGCAGTGGGCCGGGCTGCGATTGGATTCGCGCGAGGCGCTGCTGCGCGGCGGCGATTCCGGCGCAGCCATCGTTCCCGGCGAACCGAACAAGAGTTTGCTGATCCGCGCGGTGCGGCACGAGGACGAGAACCTCAAGATGCCGGAAGACGGCAAGCTCAGTGACCGGCAGATTGCCGATCTCGTTCGCTGGGTCGAGATGGGTGCTCCGTTTCCAGACGCTCAAAAAGGCAACGGGCGAAGCCGCGATCCGAATCACTGGTCGTTTCAGCCGCCGAAGGAGCAGCGAATCCCGGTCGTCAAGAACGTGGCTTGGCCGCAGACGTCGCTGGATCACTTCATTTTGTCGAAGCTCGAAGCGGCCGGAGTTTCGCCAGCGGAAAGAGCCGACAAGCGAACGCTGATCCGCCGCGTGACCTTCGACCTGACCGGCCTGCCGCCGACGACGGCCGAGGTCGACATGTTCCTTGCGGATGATCGAGCCGATGCGTTCGCGCACCTCGTCGATCGGCTGCTGGCATCGCCGGCCTACGGCGAGCGTTGGGGGCGGCATTGGCTGGATGTCGCTCGGTATGCCGACTCCAACGGGCTGGATGAGAACATCGCGCACGGCAATGCGTGGCGGTATCGCGATCACGTCGTCGCGGCGTTCAACCGCGATCAGCCGTTCGATCGTTTCATCGTCGAGCAACTCGCCGGTGATCTGCTGCCAGCGGCCGACGAGGCTCAGCGGCACGCACAGTTGATCGCGACCGGATTTCTGTCGATCGGTCCGAAAGTCTTGGCAGAGGTCGATCCTTCCAAAATGCAGATGGACATCGTTGACGAGCAGCTCGACAGCATCGGCCGCGTGTTCCTGGGACTGACGCTGGGTTGTGCTCGCTGTCACGACCACAAGTTCGATCCGATCGCGACCGCCGATTATTACGGGTTGGCAGGGATTCTCAAAAGCACGCGGACGATGGACACCTACACGAAGGTCGCGAAGTGGCACGAAAACGAGTTGCCTTCCGCGACGTTGACCGCGATGCGAACCGAGTACGAAACGCAGCTCGCCGCGAAGAAGAAAGCGGTCGAGGAATTCGTCGCTCAAGCCGACAAACAGGTTCGCGAGAAGCTCGCCGCCGACGGCAACCAGAAGCCGCCGGAAAAATTGGAGACGCTCTACCCCGACGCGACGAAGGCCGAGCTGACGAAGCTCCGCGAAGCGCAGACGACGCTCGAAAAGAATCCCCCGAATTATCCCGCCGCGATGGGAGTTGCCGAAGACAAGATCGTCGACCTGGCGATTCATGTGCGCGGCAACCCGCTCAAACTCGGTGAAGTTGTCCCGCGTCGCACGCCCCTGGTCTTGCGCGGACCGCAACCGCCGTCGCTGGCAGCAAGCGAAAGTGGACGGCGGCAGCTCGCCGAATGGCTGACCGATCCGCAGCACCCGCTCACGTCGCGCGTCCTCGTCAATCGCGTCTGGCGTTGGCATTTTGGACGCGGACTTGTCCGCACGACCGAAAACTTCGGTCTGCTCGGCGAGGCACCGTCGCATCCAGAGTTGCTCGACTGGCTGGCTCGGCGATTCGTGGCCGATGGCTGGTCGCTCAAGTCGCTGCATCGCTTGATTCTGAACTCCAGCGTTTATCAGCAGTCGTCATCTGTTGAGGGTTCAGGGTTGAGGGTTGAGGGCAAAGCGGAGTTGCGTGACCCTCAACCCTCAACCCTCAACTCTCAACCCATCCGAGATCCCGACAACCGCTTGTTCGGCCGAGCCAACGTGCGGCGGCTCGAAGCCGAGGAAGTTCGCGACTCGTTGCTCGCAGTCAGTGGGCAGTTGGACGGGACCTTTGGAGGTACCCTGCTGAAGACCAAGAATCGCGATTACCTGTTCGATCACACGTCGATCGACAAGACCGACTACACCAGCCGCCGCCGCTCGTTGTACCTGCCGGTGATTCGCAACAACGTGTTCGATCTGTTTCAGTTGTTGGACTTCCCCGATCCGGCCGTCCCCAGCGGTGACCGAGCGATGACGACCGTCGCACCGCAAGCCTTGATGATGCTCAATAGCGACTTCGTGATGCAGTCGGCCGATGAACTCGCTGCGAGGTTGCTCGCAGCACCGGGTGACGACGATCAACGGCTCTCACGCCTGCACGTGCTGGCCTACGGCCGCGAGGCGTCCGACGATGAACGGCAAAAGCACCGGGCATTCCTGGCGAAGGTCGAACAGGCCGCCGCTACGACGGAACCGGATGCCGACAAGCGAAGACAACAAGCCTGGAGTGTCCTGTGTCACGTCATTCTCGCGGCCAATGAGTTTGTTTATGTTCGATGAAAACTAACCCGAAGCGCCAGAGAGGGCGGACGCTTCGGACGACATGAATTCGAGCCAGTGAAGCACTCGCCCTCGCTGGCGCTTCGGGTTAGGTTGTTTGCATGTTTCAAATTCCCATTTCCAGACGAAACGCTTTGAAGCGATCCGCCGCTGGATTCGGCTCGTTGGCGCTGGCATCGCTGTTGTCGGAGACAACGTCTGCGTCAGACGGCGTTGATCCGTTGGCGGTTCGGCCGCCGCATCACGCCGCTTGCGCGAAGCGGATCATTTTCTTGTTCATGAGCGGCGGTCCATCCCAGGTGGACACGTTCGATCCGAAGCCGTTGCTCGATCGTGACGACGGCAAGCCGTTGCCGTTCGACAAGCCGCGAGTGCAATTCAACAGCACCGGCAACCTGCTCAAGTCGCCGTGGCGGTTCCGGCAGTACGGCGACAGCGGTTTGTGGGTCAGCGAACTCTTTCCGCACTTGGCCCAGCGGGTCGATGACCTTTGCATGATTCATTCGATGCACGGGACGAACGCCGCTCACGGCGGAGCGGTGATGAAGGTCCACACCGGCAGTGATAATTTCATCCGCCCCAGCATCGGCTCGTGGGTCAGCTACGGACTCGGGACCGAGAACGGCAATCTCCCCGCATTCGTGACGATCTGTCCGACGCTGGCCTTCGGCGGGATCAACAATTGGAGCTCCGCGTTCCTGCCCGCGGTCTATCAGGGGACGGCGCTGGGAGACGCCAGCGTCCCGTCCGAACGGGCCAAGGTGAGGTACATCCGCAACTCGCGTCTGTCGCGCGAAGTCCAGCAGTTGCAGCTCGAGCGATTGGGACAGCTCAATCGCGAGCATCAATCTCGAACCGGTCCCGAAGCCTCGCTGGAAGCTCGCATCAATTCGTTCGAGCTGGCGTTCCGCATGCAATCCGAGTTGCCCAAGGTCGAAGACCTCTCCGGCGAATCGAAGGCGACGCAGCAGTTGTATGGACTCGACGATCCGGTGACGGCGAACTTCGGCCGCATGTGCTTGATGGCTCGCCGTTTTGCCGAGTCGGGCGTGCGGTTCATTCAGGTCACGCACAACGACAACAAAGTCCAATGGGACCAACACGCCGATCTCAAGAACGCTCACGAGAAAAACGCTCGTGAAGTCGACCTGCCGATCGCGGGACTCCTGGCCGATCTCAAAGCGCGCGGGATGCTCGACGACACGCTGATCTGGTGGGGGGGCGAATTCGGTCGGACTCCGACGGCCGAGGGAGGCAACAACGGTCGTGACCACAACCCCGATGGCTTCACGATGTGGTTAGCGGGCGGCGGCGTGAAAGGTGGCTTCCGCTACGGCAGCTCGGACGACTACGGCTACTTCGCCGCCGAGAACAAAGTCCACATCCACGACCTACACGCGACGATGCTGCACCTGCTTGGCCTGGATCACGAACGCCTGACGTATCGCCACGCCGGCCGGGACTTCCGGCTGACCGATGTCGAGGGCAACGTCGTCGATGAATTGTTCGCGTGAGCAGGGGACTTCTTTCGGGAAATCTTTGCTGATGATCCTCAATGCGTATGCGGTCTTGAGCGGATTCGTGGTGCTGCTTCGCGGCATCGCGGCGGTGCTGGTCATTGGTTTGGCGTGTCGTGTGTTGCGAAGTCGGCGACACGCAGAGTTTTCTCCAACCGAGCGAACGGAGTCCGAGAATCGCTTCTATCTGCTGTCGCTGCTGTCGACTTGGTTGTTGGGATTGAGTTTGTTTTCCTGGCCGCTGCTGTACTTGCTGCTGCAAAGTTACGTCCCCCATTGGCCCGGAGTGATGTGCATTTACGGCGTGACTCAAATCGGGGCCGGAAGTCGGGGAGCCAGCCGTTTTCTTCCAGGTTTGATTGCCGCCTTGCAATTCCTCAAACCAGCCGCGGTTTTTGTGAGTGGTGTGTGGTGGTTGCTGTATCGCATCCAGCGACGAACGCAGACTGGACCGCTGATGGGACGAATTCTGCTGGTGCAATTGGGATTTGGTGTGTTGGCTCTGACCGACACGCTGCTCGAAGGTGCGTACCTGGTGATTCCTAAACGAGAAGAGTTTCTTTTCACTGGCTGTTGCACGTCGGACATCAGCGAGCAGTCAGATCGCTCAAGTGCTTGGCTTGAAGCACTGTCGGATGGACTCGGTCCGACGTGGTTGTCGGTGACGTTTTACCTCGTGAACTTCGCTTTGGTACTGGCGCTGTGGTGTTTCCGTGGTCGTTGCCGTCGATGTGAAAATACTCCGGGGATGATCCTCGTATTCCTGGGTGCCGTCCTGGTTGCTCCGTTGACCGCAGCCTATCTGGTTGAGATTGCGGCACCGGCTGTGTTGCGGTTGCCGTACCATCACTGCCTCTACGATCTGATTCCACGAGCACCCGACATGGTCTTTGGAATTGTGCTGTTTGTGGTGGGGGCTTGTTGCGTCGGTTGGGCGAGTGCGGTTCGGTGGCTGGCGAATCGTCCGGAAACCAAGGATCTGGCGCGGTCCGAGCAAGACTGGCTACTGTCCGCCGGCCTGAGCTGCTACGTCGGGGCGTTCGTGATGACTTTTTTGGAAGTGTCTCTGGCATGAACTTGCAACGAAGGCGTTGGATCGTCCCAGTCATCGGACTGTTAGTCGTAATTGGCCTGCCCGTTTTGGGGACTTGGTTACGCCGACAGTCGGAAGAAGGATGTGCTCTGGATGGAGTCCGCATCGACCCTGTGTTCGCGGTCCGGATCATCGATGTCCGCGGCGTGGAAGCACGATTTTGCTGTCTGCAATGTGCCGCTTGGTGGGTCCAGCGACGAGGAGAAACACCACGACAGGTGTTTGTGACCGATGAAACGAGTGGACGCTGGCTCGAAGCGGCGACCGCGAATTTTGTTCGCAGTGGAGTGATCACGAACGCCACGACGGGAAATCGTGTGCATACCTTTCAGAGCCGTTCCGACGCCGAGCGCCATGCGTCCGAGTCTCGCGGCACAATCTTGACTGGCTCAGCGCGGCCATTTGAAAACTTTGCACACAACGATCCGCCGAATTGACTTCACTCTGGAAAAGCCTACTTGGGATGACACTTTGGCGAGAAGGAACCAGATACGAACCGCTGGAATCGACCGAAAGCGAGCGAACTCTTCCGTTATCGATGCCATAAGTTTCACGAAGTTGTCAGAATCAGCGGCGGACACCGGTACTTTGCGGTGACAATGTCTCTTGTCTCGATCGTTTGGCATTACCCGTCGCGGAGTGTGTAAGAGCGATTCCAGTCTTTGCATGGTGGTTTTTGTCGCTGAAGTCCCGAGACTTCGGGACGGAATAGGAACCGCTCTGATTCTTCGTGAAGAACCGGAAAAATCGGCTGATAAAGGCGTCCTGGTCCGATCGTGGGCCATTGACGGCTGACCTCATCCCGATCACATCGGTGGTATGTGTACGAGTCGAACATTCGCACAAATTCTCGATTGAGGTTGTCTGCTCACAATCCAATCGTTTCCAAAATTGAAGTGGAATTACGCCAAGATGCCGCAAATTGTTCGTGTCCTACGATTGTCGCCGTTTGGGTTCCTCATTTTCGCGTTACTGATTGGGCTGGCGGGTTGTCCGAAGCCGGCTCCTAAGCCGGCTCCTAAGCCGGCAAAGCCGGTTGTTAAACCTGCCCCGGCCGACAATGGGACAACGAAAACCAATCGTGCTTCCGATGCCGGGAGTTCCGACGCCACTGCGGCCAAGGCTGGCGGTCGGTTTGAGGATCGTGCGGTTGAGGCGGGAATCACGTTTCGGATGAACTTTCTGCCCAAAGAACAAGGCGAGAAATTCAAGATCAATCTGTATGACCACGGCTGTGGCGTGGTCGTTGGCGATTACGACGGCGACGGGCACGATGATCTGTATTTCCTGAATCAACTGGGACCGAATGCTTTGTACAAGAACAAAGGGGACGGCACGTTCGTCGACGTGACAAAACAAGCTGGCGTCGGCGTGGGGGATCGGATCTGCGTGGCGGGCACGTTCGCCGATTACGACAACGACAACGATCAAGACCTGTTTGTGACCAGTACACGCGGCGGCAACATCTTGTTTGAAAACCAAGGCCAGGGCATCTTCAAAAATGTCACGCAGCGCGCGGGGTTGGAGTTGATCGCGCACTCGTCCACCGCCTCGTTCGTCGATTTGGACCACGACAGTGATCTCGACATGATCGTGACCAACACGGCTCAGTGGACCGGTGCCGAACTGGAAAGCGACGGCAAATACTATCCGGGTGTGACGAGTTACGACGATCTGGTCGTCAGTCCCAAGGAATTCAACAACATCTACAAGAACAACGGCGACGGGACGTTTGCGGACATCACCGAGACTTCGGGGTTGAAAGGCCAAGGCTGGGGTGGGGACGTGGCCATCCTCGATTACGACTCCGATGGACGTATCGATGTCCTGATCACAAACATGTTTGGCGCGAGCCAACTCTACAAAAATCTTGGAGACTTCACTTTCCGTGACGTCACAAAGGAGGCGCTGGGGCGAATCTCCTGGGGTGCGATCGGTGCCAAAGTGCTCGACTTCAACAACGACGGAAAACTGGATCTGTTCATCTCCGACATGCACTCCGACATGTGGGCTCCATCAGGTTTGCCGGAAGCGGTGACGTACGCCATTAAGAACGCCACGACCAAATATTCGCGAGTCACTGGTGCCGGGGCCAAGTTTGGCAAACAAGCCGAGGAGATGGAGGCTCGCTTCGTTGATAAATTGCAGGTTCGTTATGACGACGTGGTGTTTGGCAATTCGCTGTTCAGGAACTTGGGATCGGGCCGGTTGGAGGAGATGTCCGATCGAGCCGGATTGGAAACGTGGTGGCCCTGGGCGATTGCCGTCGGCGACTTGGATGGCGACGGATCGGAAGACATCTTTCTGGCGTCCGGCATGGGTTATCCTTTCCAATACTGGCACAACCATTTGATGATGAATAACCGCAACGAGACGTTTTCTGAGCGATCCACGGAGTTGGGGATCGAGCCTCCGCGCGGCGGCACATTTCAACGAGATCAAATCGGCGGCGAGCGGGCGGCGCGGAGTTCCCGTTGTGCGGCCACCGCAGATTTTGATGGGGATGGCCGACTGGAAATCGTGACCAACAACTTCAACGATCGGCCGTATTACTATCGCAATAAATTGGCTCCGCAGAATTTTGTCGCCTTCAAATTGAAGGGAACGCGGAGCAACCTCGACGCCGTTGGAGCCGTCGCGCGCGTGTTTGTCGACAATCAGATTCTGACTCGCCAAGTCAATCCCGCTGGAGGTTACTTGTCGCAGTCGTCCAAGACGCTGCACTTTGGATTGGGGAAACACGATCACATCGACCGTGTCGAAATCACTTGGCCATCGGGAATCGTCCAAAAACTCGAACCGCCGAAAATCAACGCCGTGCATCAAATCGTCGAGCCTGCGGAGTCCAACTAATTCTTTTGCGCACTTTTTCGTTGGAGTTCCGCCTTTAGGCGGTGGCGCAACCGGCTAAAGCCGGGTCTCCAGCTCGAAGGTGCGAAGTCAGACTAACTGCCCGCCGAGACGTGAGGAACACAGCGAATGAACATGACATTTCCTCGATTGATTTTGGCGAGCCTCATCGGATTGACGGCTGCGGCCAGCGCGATTGTCCTGGCGGAGTCGAGGCGGAATCCAATGGCCGCTGGCCAGTCACGAGAGTTTCAGCAGATGCTCGGCGGGTTGGGGTTTGGTCCGGCGATCGACTTGTCACGTTGCACGCTGGCCTTCGATCCGCGGCTCGGCCCGGTGTGTGAGTCGCAGTTGGGGCCGATTCCCGGTGGCGGTTTCGTGTGTCCGCATCACGCCTGTTCTGTCTTTGTTGATTCGCCTGCAGTGAAAGCATTGCTTGTTTGGTCTGAGGTCACGCCGGATGCGACTGTTCCTTGAAATTGCCCGCACCGGATTTGCCGCACTGTGCCTGCATCCTCTGCGCAGTTGGGTGACGATCTGTGTGGTGATGTCGATTCTGGTGCCGTACCTGGCCGGAGTTGGGTTGTCCCACGGCATTCGTGACGTCGCGGAAGATTCGCTGCGATTCGGAGCAGATCTGACCGTGACCGGAACACGCTTCGGTCGCCCGGTCCCCATCCCGCTGTCGGCCGTCGACGCCATTCAGCAGATCGAGGGAGTGACCGAGGTCGTGCCCCGGATTGTTGGCGCTCTGTCGCTGGGCAAGAATCGTGAGCCAGCCGTGCTGGTGGGTTTGCCTCACGGTCGGTTGCCGAAGGATGTGACCTGGGTCCAAGGACAGTTTTCGGACTCCAGCACCATGAATGAATTCGTCGTGGGAACTCAATTGGCGACCCGGCTGAGCTTAGAGGTCGGGTCGATCATTCCACCGTTCTATCGCAGCGCGAAAGGGGAGCGGTTGAGCAAAGTCGTGGGAATTCTTGCGCCCGATGCGCCGCTGTGGCAGGCGAATCTGATGCTGACAAATTTAGAAACGGCGGCACAGGTTTTTGATCAACCCGATCAAGTCACCTGTTTGTTGGTTTCCTGCCGCGCGGGCTACGCGAATCAGATCAAGACCGCGATTCTGCGCATTGCCTCGCCAGATTCGCCTCAGGGAATGATCCGTTATCGAGTTGCCTCGAGACAGGAGTTGGCATCGTTACTTCCGAGCGGCTGGTTGCACCGAGAGGGGATTTTCCATCTGCACTTTGTGCTGGGGTTTGCGGCGGCGATTCTGGCGGTGCTGGTCACATCAGGCGCAGGTTTGTCGGAACGCCGCCGTGAAATCGGAATTCTGAAAGCCACCGGTTGGCAGACGGACGAAATTTTGCTCCGTGGGGTCGTCGAGAGTTTGTTGCTCTGCTTGGCTGCGGCGTCTGGCTCGGTAGTTGTCGCGTTCGTTTGGCTGAAATGGCTGAATGGTCTGTGGATCGCCAGCGTCTTTCTGAACGGAGTTGATGCCGTGCCGGGATTCACGATTCCGTTTCGACTGGTCCCCGTGCCGGTACTGTTGGCGTCTTTGATCTCGGCGATTGTCGTTCTGAGCGGCACCCTGTATCCCACTTGGCGCGCGGCCATCGTCCCGCCGCGAGACGCCATGAGGTGACCGATGTCCGTGTTGTTGGAAACTCGAAACGTCACCAAGATTCACCGACCTGGAACTCGGGCGGAGGTCCGCGCGCTGGACGATGTTTCGCTGAGCGTGGAATCGGGAAGTTGTGTCGCGTTCACGGGACCTTCGGGATCGGGCAAGTCCACGTTGTTGGCTCTGCTGGGGGCATTGGAACGGCCTAGCCACGGAGTGGTTCTTTTCATGGATCGCGATCTCCACAAGGACTCCGATGTGGAATTGACTCGCATTCGTCGGAAGATGGGCTTCATCTTTCAGGACTTTGCACTCATTCCTTCCTTGGCGATTTGGGAGAACATCACGTATCCGCTGATCCCGCGGGGCATGTCGGCCCGCGAGCGGCTGACGCTGGCTCAATCGCTGTTGGACGAATTGGGGTTGCCCGACAAAACGTACGAGCGGCCTCAGGAACTCAGTGGCGGTGAACAGCAACGAGTCGCGATCGCCCGAGCGCTCGCGGGTCGCCCGGAAGTGATCCTCGCTGACGAAGCGACCTCAAACTTGGATGACGCTGCGGCTCTCGAACTGATTGCCGTCCTAAAAAAGACTCATGCTGCGGGCACGACACTCATTCTCTCGACACACGATCCGCGAATGCTCGCGATGGCCGAGACGGTCTATCGGCTCAATTCCGGCCGGCTGGCGTCAACGAATTGTTAGACCTCTGCGAGCCGCTCCTCCGAATCGCCGAAGCTCTTCAGGTTCACGCCGACCTTGTCGAGCATCGACAGGTACAGGCTGCACATTTTGCGGTTCGGCTTATCGAGGTAGTCGAGCACTCGGCCCGTCTTGAGTTGGCCGCCAGCACCGCCGAGCAGCACCACCGGCAACTTGGTTGCGTCGTGGCTGCCGGTCAGCATGCTGGAGCAGTACAGCAGCATCGAGTTGTCCAGCGCGGTTCGTTCGCCCTCTTGGATCGCGTCCAGCTTGCGGGCGATGTAGCCGAGTTGCTCGATGAAGAACTGATTCACCTTCAGCCAGTCGGCGGTGTCGGAGTGCGACAGCAGGTGGTGGATCATGTAATCGACGTTGAGGTGCGGGAACCTCAGCGAGCTGTGATCGTTGTTGAGCTTCAGCGTGCAGACCCGCGTCGTGTCGGTCTGGAAGCCGAGCACCAGGATGTCGCACATCAGCCGCATGTGTTCGGAGATGTCCTGCGGAATGCCGTCGGCGGGGCGCGGAACGTTCGGCTTGTCGAGCGTCGGCTTCCAGCCTTGCAGCTCGCCCCGTTTGCCAGCTTGCTCGATCCGCTGTTCGACCTCGCGCACCGAATCGAGGTACTCATCGAGTTTCCGCTGATCCGACTTGCTGATCTGCTTCCGCACGTCACTCGCGTCGGCCAGCACCGCGTCGAGCACGCTCTTGTCGCCGCGTTGCACTTCGTCCTTGAAGAGCCGGTCGAAGGCGAGCGACGGATACAACTCCAGCGGAGTCGGTGTGGTCGGCGACGACCACGAAATGTGCGAGCTGTAGATCATCGAGTAATTTTTGTGGACCGACGGATTCGACTTCTCGCAGCCGAGCACGAGGCTGGGGACTTTCGTCGATCGGCCGTGCCGCTGAGCGATCAACTGGTCGACGCTGGTGCCGGATCGGATCTCACCGCCCGCCGTCAGCGGCGCACCGGAGAGGATGTTACCGGTCATCGAACTGTGGATGTTTCCCTTCAGGGCCTCGGCGTTAAACAGCCCGCGGATGTAGACCATCTTCTTGCGGAAGTCGGTCAGCGGCGCGAGCACCTGGCCCAGCTCCATCTGGTCTCCCTCGCCCTTGGCCCACCACTCCTTGCTGTGGAAGCCGTTGCCGGAGAACAGCACAGCCATCCGCACCGGAGCCTCGCTGGCTTTCTTGGCCTTCGAGACGTCATCGCCCCAAACGGAAAACGACTCCATCCACGGCAATGCCATCGTCACGCCGACGCCGCGAAGAAATGTTCGACGAGAAAACTGGTGAGCGTTCATGGTCAACCTCGTTATTCTTTTCCGTGCTCTCTGTGCCTCTGTGTTTCTAAAGTCTTGAAACACAGAGGCACAGAGAACACAGAGGTGACAGAAATCAGTTCGGCAGTTTTGTTCTACGGTGTTTCGGCGACTTCGACATCCTGGCCGCGAATCTCGCGGAACTGGCGGCTGCGGAGGATTGTTTCGATCGCGGCGAAGAAGCGGTAGTCGTGTTTTTGCAATTGTTGCTGCATCTCGCTGAGCAGCGGTTCGTCGGAGAGTTGTGTGCCTCGGCCGAGGGCGTAGCCCAACAGTTTGCGGCAGAACTGACGGAGGACGGCGTCGCGGCGAGTCGTCAGCAAGTAATTTCGCAGGCCGCTGAGGCCATCGATTTGCGAGCCATCGGGGAGCTTCGTCTGCGTGTCGATCGGGCGGTTGCCGAGATCCTTGTCGCGGCGGCGGCCGATCGTGTCGAAGCCCTCCAGCGCGAAGCCGAACGGGTCGATTCGCTGATGGCAGTTGATGCACTTCTCGTCGATGCTGTGCAGTTCGACGAGTTGCCGCACCGTCTTCCCTTCGAGGGCCGCTTCGTCTTCGGGGAGCTGCGGAACTCCCTTGGGTGGCTTGGGCAGCTTCTCGCCGAGCAGCACTTCGCTGACCCAGTTGCCGCGCAGGATCGGGCTGGTGCGGGAGGCTCCCGATTGCTTCGTGAGCGTCGCGGACATGCCGAGCAAACCGCCGCGACCTTGTTGCTTGAGGTTGTCGATGCGCTGCCAATCCGTAGCTCGACTCTCTGAGTCGAGCACTTTGGCACCGCTCGGCTCGACTCGGAGAGTCGAGCTACGGGAGACTCCGTAAAACTTCGCGAGCCGTTCGTTGACGAACGTGTGGTCGGCATCGAAGAAGCTCAGCACCGAGGCGTCCTGTTGGAAGGCGTCGGTGAAGAAGCGGATTGACTCCTCGTACATGTCGCCGCGCAGGTCGCGGAATTCCGGGAAGTGCTTTTCGCTTTTTTCGTCGAGCGAGTCGAAGTCGTAAATGTGCAGCCATTGGCAAGCGAACTCGGTCGCGAGCCGTCGGACGCGAGCGTCCTTGAGCATTCGCCGAGCCTGCTCGGTGAGCACGTTCGGATCGCGCAGCTTGCCGGAGGCGGCGACGCGGCGCAGCTCGTCGTCCGGTTGCGAGGACCACAAGAGGTAACTCAGCCGGCTGGCGAGTTCCCAATCGGAGATCGGCCCTGCCGTCGTGCCGGGGGTGGTTTTTTCGAGGCGGTACAAAAACGCGGGGGAGACGAAGACCCGTGCGAGCGTGAATTGGAACGCCTCGTCGTGCGGCAGTTCTTGATCGCGGAGCTTGCGGTACAAACCGCGCAGCTCGGTGACTTCCGAGTCTTTCAGCGGACGGCGGTAGGCTTGCGAGGCGAATGCGATCAGCGCGTCGAGATGCTTCGGCTCGGCATCGACGAGCGACTTGCGGAACGCGGCCGCTCGTTCGGCGAACGGTTTTCGGAGCGGCTCGAAGACTTTCGGATCGGCGTCCTGCGTCGCGTACTGGATCAACTGTTCGAGCGCATCGACCTGCGTCAGGGCATCGAGGCTGACGAACAGCAGCTCGTCCCAGAGCTTGTTGAGCCGCGCGGTCTGAGCGTCATCAAGCATCAGCCGCTGAAGTTCGATGTCCTCGCGGTAGAAGTGAGCCAGCGTGACGACCTCATCGACCGGCACGATCTTCGTGTAGCAGAGGGCGATCGGGAACAGCGATCGAAACGCCGCGAGCGACGCTTCGATGCGACGTCGCGATTCGCTGCCGTCGTTCACGACGATCGGCGTCGCGTGCGAGACGCCGCGATTGTTCGACGTCCACAAGCCGCCAGCGTTCGTTTCGGTGGCGGTTGTCGGCAACAGCCCCACGGTTCGTTCCGGTTTGGCGGGGAGGACTTGAAGCTGGACGCTCCCCTCGGCCCCTGTCTCGCGATGCAGCGATCCGGTCGCGACGAACTCGTAGCCTTCGATGAGGTCCGCCGGGATGCGCACTTCGATCACCGCCGGAGCCCTCACGCACAAGCTCGCCGCTTCGACGGCCGAACCGTTCGGATGCTTGCCGAAGAGCGCGGGGTCGAGGCCCGTAGCCCGACTCTCCGAGTCGGGAGCTTTCGATTCCGGCGCTGTCTTGTCGGGAGCAGGCTCGACTCGGAGAGTCGAGCTACGCACGAGCGGTCCGCCGAGCGACGCGAGTTGCCGGAACAGCGCTGCGTCGGGGCTGTCCGCTGCGGCGGGCGGGCCTGATTGCAACAGCTTTTGCACGTCGGTCGCGAGTTGCGATTTCTCCGCCGCTGGTGCCGATTGCCACTTCGCCAACAGCGAACCCGCCGGGACGACGACTTCGGCGGTGGCCGTGGTCGGCTCGCTGTAAAAATGCCAGACGTTCGCGTTGCCAAGGCTGTCCGCGTGCGGGTTCCCGGCGAGAATGTTCGGCGAGATGTCGCGAGCGAGATCCCACTGCCGATCGTTGGCCGAGAGAGTCAGATCAATCGCCGTGAGGTCGCACGAGTGATTGCCGTCGCGCGGGGCGATCACCAGCGAGACCAGATCGCCCGGCTTGACCGAGACGTTTTCGAAGGGGCCGACGTCGATCACCTTCGCCCCTTGCGAGTTCCCCGTCGCGAGCCGCTGCCGCGTGTTGCCGCGTCGCACTTCGAGAGACCACGCGACGCCGTTGCCGCACTCCGGGTGAGCGTGTTGCACCTTCGCCGCAATCTTCATCGCCGCCGCAACCGGACTCTTCCAGCCAACGACGACTTGCAAGTTCGGCGTCGGATGCACGGCGACTCCGTGGGGCTTCATGTTGCCGGGGATGCGGACGTGATTGTCGGACGAGTTCGCGACGACGCTCAGAGCGTTCTCGCCGACCCAGCCCTTCACGAAATCGTAGCCCGCGCCGCTCTCCGCCTTCTGCTTGATGAGCGAGTCGATTTTGATTTCACTGCCGGTCCCGATGCCGAGGTAATCGAGCCAGGTCGCGAGTGCCTCCGGCTCAACGCCGTGCTTCTCGGCGAGCGGCTTGAGGTCAAGCTTCTCGGTCGAGGCCGCCGCTTCGGCCGCCGCTCCGAGCGACTTCGCCGCGCTGGCGAACAGCTTGTCGCGACGAGCAGTCAGCTCGCGGCTGAGGTCACGCACGTCCCGCAGCAGCAACTCCGGCCGACCCGGAGCGACGAATCGCGGACGCTCCCAAACGACGAAGTCGTGGTCGCTGCCGTCTCCTGCGTCGCTCGTGACGAGGAACAACGACAACAAGTTCTCCGCGAGCCGGGGTGCGTCAGCCCCCGGACGATCCGCGCGAGTGGCCCCGTCTGTCCGAGGGCTAACGCTCCTCGGCTCGCCTGCCGGATTCGGGGCGACCGGCTTCACTTTGATCTCGTGCCGAGCGACCAGCGGCAGCACCGGTTCCTGCCAACCCTTCGGGCCGCCGACTTTGCCGATGTGCCCGACGCTCGTGAACCGCCACAACGCTTGCTGCCACTGCGCGATCACGGCCGCGAGCTTCGGAACATCGTCTGCCTTGGCGGTTTGCCATTGGCTGCGAATCGAATCGAGCAGCAGCGACGGTTCGCGTTCGTTGAGTCTCGAATCGCTGAGCGTCTGCCAGAGCAGGCCGAGATACTTCGCGTTCAACCCGTGAGCCATCGCCACCTCCACGATGGACTTCTTCCGAGTCTGCAACGCTTCACGTTCTGCAAGCGTCGCCGCCAAATACTTTTCGACTGCCAGCCGCCCGCCGCTGTTCGTGTCGAATACGATCCCTTGCAGGTTGACCTTCGTCCCGCCGGTTTCGGCCGAGAACTCGGCGTAGAAGCGACGAATCCGATCGACTGTGTCGTTCGTCCAATCACTGCGGTTCTGCGACGGAGAGAAACGAATGCCGTCCGGCAGTAGCACGGCGTACCGAGCGATGTCTTTGCCGGCGTCGAAGTACTTCGTCAGCAGGGCAGGGGACATGACCATCGCGTTGCCCGCGTTCGTGAATCCTTCTCCGGCCGCGCTGTCGGCCGGGAATTCTTTGGCGGGATTCAGTTCGACACCAGTGAGATCGCGGATCGTGTAGGTGTACTCGGCGTTGCTCAGCCGTCGCAGCACTACCGGGCCGGGATCTCCGGCACTGGCATGCGCTTCGGCGTTGAGATATCGCTCGACCCAGGCACGCAGTTGCTTCTTTTGTTCAGCAGATAGCTGCGGCTTCGCGTCCTTGGGCGGCATCTCGTTGGTGTCGAGCATCTCGACAACCTTCAGCCAGACGCGCGTCCCCGTTCGCACGTCTGCGAGTCCCGCGAAACGTTCGAGATCGAGTTCGCCTTCTTGCGTCTGCGTCGAATGGCAATTCAGGCAGAACTGCTTGAGGATCGGCTTGATGTCGCGAACGTATTCGGTGCCGATGACATCGAACGCGATCGGTTCAGCGGCGAAGCTGTTCGGCAGGGCACACAATGCGACCAGCAGGAAGAGGCCACAGGCTCGTGGAAATGGACAGCACACGGCGGGCTCCAAAGTTTGGATGGTTCTCACACGCGGGCAGGCATTTTGAACGACACGGACGGCATCTGGCGAGTCTCAGCCGGAATTTAGAATCATTGCGACTTCCTCAATTGCCAATCTCGCGAATGCCGATCGGACTACACCGTGGCAACAGCGGCCTTGGCGAGCACACGGGCTTGTGCCGCGGACGTGTCGAGCGACAGCGTGATCTCCACGCCCCAGGTGCCGTCATGGTCAGCGAGCACTCGCCAATGTGGAACGACGGCACAGCTTTGATGGACGGTCTCGAAGCCTCCTTCGGAGTTGCTCACCGTTTGAATCGGGAAGGCCCACAGCGCGGCTGGTTCCGAAAGTTCAATCGCGGCGTCGAGCCCGAGCCACTCATCGACGAGGCCGAGACGGTTGGTCGCCGGCAAATCGAGAACAGATTGCAGTTGACCGAGCCGGCGGCCGGCAGCGTCGTAGAAATAGCGGTCATTGGCCTCGGCGGCCATGCCAGCGAAGTTGAGTTCGACAGCGAAATTCAGCGGTTCGTTCGGCGGCAAGCCTTCGAGGAAGTACAGGACTTCGAGAGCCGTGCCACCGCTCGCGTTGATGGCGATTCGCTTCGTCAGCTTGATCTGATACGGGCCGACTCGTCCGACTCGAGTGAGGACGGCTTCGACTCGTTCCGTTGAGCGTCGCAGCAGGGATTGGAACGCGCCGGTTGCGAAGTCACCGATCTCGCCGTGACCGCGTTGGAAATCGTCGAGCGATGTCCCCTCGGCGAGGAAGTGATCGACGAGGCTCTTGCGCGGTGTCGTGTCGTAGATCAGCTTTTGATCGAGGTCGGGCTGTTTGAATTTCACGCCGCCACTGGGATCGACTCCGCCGGTTCCGGATTGCAGCGACCGGTCGAGTGCGGCTTGTTTGATCTTCTCGTGATACGGCTCGACACGTCGATCGAGCGTCGCCAGCAAGTTGTGGCGGATGCTGCGCAGGTCGAGTTCGTACAAATGCCCGCCGCGAGCGGGCGCGACGAACGCGACGAGGCGGTCGCTGGCGAGACGAATTTCTTTGCGAGCGTCGAAATCGAAGTCGTCCGAGTCGATGCGCACCCACGGGCCGCTGCCGTTGTGATTGGCCGAACCGAGTTGGCCGGCGACTTCTTCGAGGATGTTGTCGGCGGCGATGAGGTGCTGATAAATCGCGTTCCGCAGGTGCGGCAGGTACAGCCCGCCGAACGAGCCGTGCCAGTACGGGCAGTTGCATTGTCCGCGATACAGCTCCGAACGAGCTTCTGCCAAGCGGTCACGGTGATCGCCGTGTGAGTCGAGCCGCGTCAGTTCTTCGAGCCGGCTGCTGACCTGCAACGCTCGCGCGTACATTTCGTTGGACTCGGAGTACTTCGAGCGGAAGTTGCGCCAGAAGCCGCCGCGCATGAACTGCTTGATCTCCGGCCATTCGGGGTCGGCGACGTGCTTTTTGTTGAGCGACGCGAGCGACAATTGACGTTCTGGCGGAAGCACCCATTCGGTCATCTCACGGTAGCTGCTGTCGGGCAGGAAGCAGCGGCCGACCGGCGGAACGCTGTCGATGCACTCGCTGAGCGTCGTCGTCTTCACCCAATCGCTGTTCGCTCGCAGCGTGTCGAAGAATCGTCGCAGCCAACCGCGATTGAACACGAGATCGTGCGTGCCGGGCCAGACACCGAACTTTTCGCCGTCGTCGCCGCAGACGGCGATCGCGTTCGGATTCTTGGCCGCGAGGTCTCGCAGGAAGGCGATGCTCGCTTCGGGGTCTTCCCACGGGATCGTGTATCGCAGCCGTTCGGCGATCGGGAAGATCGTCAGCAGTTGGCCCTCGTCTTCGGTGAGGTAATGCCCGAAGAGCTTCTCTGGCGACAGCCCCGCGTTGCGGAAGTGCGTGTCGTCGAGCACCGTGAATTCGATCCCGGCCGACGCGATGTCCGACGCGAAGCTCTGTTCCCAAACACGCTCCGGCACCCACATGCCTCGGATCGGCTGGCCAAAGAGTCCTTCGAGGTAATCGGCGTACAACTTCATCTGTCCGACTCGATCGCGACGCGGGATGCACGCCAGGATCGGCTCGTAGAACGGCCCGCCGAGGATTTCGATTTGGCCGCGCTGGGCAAGTTCTCGCAGCCCGTCGATGTATTCCGGGTGCGCAGTGACGAGCCACTCCAACAAGCTGCCGGAGTTATGGATCACAACCTTGATGTCGGGATACTCGCGTAGCACTTCGAGAAACGGCGCGTAGCTGTCCTGATAGGCAGCCTCGAAGACTCCCTCGAAGTTGCCGATTGGCTGATGGTTGTGAAAGACGAGAGAGAGACGGACAGGATTGGGCATTGAGGAATCCATTCGAGAAACAATCAGCGGCGAGGCGTCCGCTCAATTCGATTTTTGCAGGGCGGCGAGTTGAGCTTCGAGTTCACGGACGCGGGTTTCGGCGTCGGCGTGCTTCCGTTCCGCGTCGATGCGTAGCCGTTCCGATTCCGCCAGATTCGGGAGAATGCGACTGGCCGTGGGATCGACAAAACGAAACTCCGAACCGATCACTTGCAGATCAAGGCCGAGTGTTTCGCTCCGCAAAACAACCCGCGAATCGGATTCTTCCGTCGGCTGGATGGGTGAAAACAAGCCGTCGATCAACCGAAAGCCACGCAGCGGGGGCTTGAGATAGTCCCCCGTCGGGTCGTAGCAGAAGTATTCGGTCACGCCGAGGAACTCGTACGTCCCCTTCTTGGAACCTTGGTCCGCGCTGCGAGTGCTCTTGGAGGTGATTTCCAGAACGAAATCGGGCGCTTTGGGTTCTTCCCAAAGTTTGACCGAGTGATGCTTGCGATTCTCCGCACCGATGATGACCAGCACATCCGGGGCGACGACTTCGGAGGGGGTACCCTCCTTGTAATACAGGAAAATGTTGCCGGCGACATACACGTCGGAGCGGTCGTGGAAGTATTGCTTCAGGGACTCAACCGCATAGGCGAGCGGTTCAAATTGAAAATCGCTTTCGGCCATAGGCTGTCCGTCCGAATCGGGGTAAACAATGGGTTGCGGCAGATAGCCGGTGTCATAGCGCACCGGTTTCGGCGGCGATTCCGAACGAGCCGTAGTTGCCGGTTTGGTGAGAGTTTCAGTGGTCATGGACGTCTCTCGCGAATCGAGTAACAAAATCGGATGCAGCGCATTTCAAAGCGGACCTCCGACGATTGCAAATTGTGTCCGGCTAAATTTCCGTCTTCCGCAAAAACTCCCCCGCCTCTTCCGGTAGGACCGAGTTGATGTAGAAGCCGCTGCCCCACTCGAAGCCGGCCACGCCGGTCAGACGCGGAATGATTTCGAGGTGCCAGTGGTACGACTTCAAATCAAAGTTGTCGGCGTGAAACGGTGCGGTGTGCAGGATGTAGTTGTACGGCGGGTTGTCGAGCGCGACTTCCAGCTTTTGGAGTGTGGTCTTCAGGACGTGAGCCAACTCGTCCACGTCCGCTTCCTGAACCGTTTCGAAGTGGCTGGAGTGCCGCTTCGGAAGGATCCAAGTTTCGAACGGGAACCGGCTGGCGAAGGGGCAGAATACCACGAAGTTCGGCGAGTCGAGCACGATTCGATGCTGGTCATCGAGTTCCTGGCGGATCATGTCGCAGTAGATGCACCGGCCTCGCCAACCGAAAAACTCCTTGGCACCCCGCATCTCTTCCGCAACCGTAATCGGCACCACAGGCGTCACGATCAACTGCGAGTGCGCGTGCTCCAGGGAAGCTCCGGCCGCCGAGCCTTCGTTCTTGAAGACCATCGGATGCACCAGCCGCTTGTCTCGTTTGAGGTCCACGAGCCGGTCGTGATACATCCAGAGCACTTCACGGATGTTGTTTGGCGGGAGGTTGGCGAACCGAGTCTCGTGCTGCGGGCAGTCGATGATGACTTCGTGAGCGCCGATGCCGTGCATGACGTCGTACATGCCGATGCCACGGCTCTCGAATTGTCCCTCGATCTTGAGCGCCGGAAACTTGTTCGGAACACAGCGAACTCGCCAGCCGCGCTGGTTTGGCACCGAGCCGTGATTGCGATAGGTCAGGATTTCGTTGGGGCAGGCGGATTCATTCCCCTCGCAGAACGGGCAGAATTCTTCGGCGGCGGGTTTCGGTGAGGACTGAAAGTCGGTCGGCCGTTTGGCTCGATCGGGTGCGATGATGACCCAGCGGCCGGTGATCGGATCCTTGCGGAGTTCAGGCATGTCGTCGTTTCTGGAGGAGGTTTGCAAATGGAGTTCAGACGACGGATTTGACTGACTCTCGCAAATTCGCGGAAGACAGGTTGTTGACCTATCCCTCCGCGACGTTGACGTACACCTTCAACGCCTCCTTCGAATCGACGAGCTGCCGCATCATCTCTTGGTAGTTGTCGAGGCCGTTGACCGGGGTCGTGAGAATCCGCTGCGTGACGCCCGGATAGAAAATCTCGCCCTGGGCGAGGTCGCTGATGCCGGACTCGAAGTGTCGGTAGTTGGCATTCACCGAGCCCAGCAGCAGCTTGTTGCCGAGCACCCAATTGAGATTGATGCTGTCGGTCGCGACTTCCACTTTGCGTTGGCCGCCGGTGATGCTGGTCCAGACGATCGCGCCATTGTGACCGAGCACGCTCATCGCCTCGAACGCGATCGCGCTGTTGCCGGTCGCTTCGATGATCAGGTCCGGCTTGCCGGTGTGCTTGGCGAGTTCCGTCAGTGACATGCTTTGAGTGCTGACGTAGGTCGCGCCGTAGGCTTCCGCGATCTCGGCCTTGAGGCTCGGCTTTGCTCCGCGAGCGATCGTGAAAACCTCGACGCCGCGCAGTCGCAGGATCAGCGTCACCAGCAAGCCGATCTGGCCGGCTCCGGTGACGTAGGCGATCTTCGGCTCCCACACGAGCAGCCGCTTCTGGGCCTCGTAGACTTGCTGGATCGCTTTGTCCGCAACGCTCATCGGTTCGGACAGCACGCCGAGATGCTTGAGCGCCGGCGGGACACGGACGACGAACTCGGCGTCATCGACGTAGTACTCGGTCAAGTACCCGTGTAGCAGGTTGATGCCCCGCTCGAAGTAGGTCTCCTCACTGGTGATGTCCGAGCGTCCGATCCGGTCGAAGATCGACGTGCCCGGCCGGCGCACGGTGCAGGTGACGTAATCGCCCGGCTTGACGTGCCGCACGCTGGGGCCGACTTCCTCGACGATGCCGAACGACTCGTGGCCGAGCACCAAAAAGTCGTAGCCCGGCGGCGGATTGCCGTACAGGCCGTCGTTGATCTCGCGGTCGGTCGCATCGACGCCGACCTTCAAAACTTTGACTAGCACGCCGCGACCGTTGGGGACATCGGTCACTCGCGGCTTGGGCAAGTCAGCCAAGTGGACGCTGTTCGGGTTTCGCGGCTTGACGGCAATCGCTTTCATGGGAGCAGGCTCTCGAAAGTTGAACGGTAACAGGGGAGACGGGCCGTCACTCACAGCCCGAAAGGGAGCAAGATTGTATGAAGTGACCGGGCGAGATTCGACGAACTCCGCCACGCTGTTACAGTGCCGATATGACTGTGGATTACCGAGTCGAACTTGATCGCTTCTCCGGGCCGCTGGACCTGTTGCTGTTCCTGGTCCGGCGGAACGAATTAGATTTGATCGACCTGCCGATCGCCGAGATCACGTCGCAGTTTCAGCGATATCTGACGGCGTTGCAGTTCTTGGACCTCGACCAGGCGGGGGACTTCGTGGTGATGGCCAGCACGCTGCTGGAAATCAAAAGCCGGCAAGCGTTGCCGAATCCGGAGGAAGAAGAAGTCCCCGTGGAGGTGACGGATGATCCACGCAGCGGCCTGATCCAGCAGTTGCTCGAATACAAGAAATTCAAAGAGGCGGCCAAAGCCTTGGAAGAGCGTGCGGCCGAGTCGCTCGAACGATACCCGCGACTCAGCGACGAACGCCCCGACGTCGTGCGCGATCCCAGCGCGGATCGCATCAAAGGTGTCGAGTTGTGGGACTTGGTCAGCGCGCTCAGCCGAGTGCTCGAACGCCGAGTCATCGACGAAGAATCGAAAATCCGCTACGACGACACGCCGATCTCGGTCTACGTCGAGCAGATCGGGGCGCGAGTCCGCGAGTTGGGCCGTGTCGGCTTCACCACGCTGTTCGACAACGCCTCGCAGCGGAGCCGAATCATCAGCATCTTTCTGGCGATTCTCGAACTCTTGCGCCATCATGGTTTCCGAGCCGACCAGGCGGATGCCTTCGGCGAGATTTGGATTGTGCCCCCCGAAGTAGGTCAGCCTTTCCAGGCTGACCCGAACGCGCCATCGACGACTGATCCCAATTCGAGTCAGCCGGGAAAGGCTGACCTACAGGAGCCGACATGAACGTTCTCTCGCGACTGACCGAATGGCATCCCGAACTGACCGCAGTGCGGCGAGAACTACACGCGCACCCGCAAACCGCGTTCGAGGAAACGTTCGCGTCGGAACTGATCGCCTCGAAGCTGCAGGCGTGGGGCATCGAAACGCATCGCGGACTCGCGAAGACCGGCGTGGTCGGCGTGATTCGAGGCAAGCAATCCGGCGACGCGCGACTGCGGAGCATCGGCCTGCGAGCGGACATCGACGCGCTCGACATCGAAGAACTCAACGACGTCCCGCATCGCTCGAAGAATCCCGGCAAGATGCACGCC
>SYJG01000267.1 GCA_005798445.1 Planctomyces sp. | reverse complement strand
CATCGCCTCGATGATGCAGACGACCGTGTCGGCCTTCACCGTCGAGCCGACTTTCACGAACGCCGGCTCGCCCGGCGACGGAGCACCATAGAACGTGCCGACCGTCGGGCTTTTGATCACCGGGCCGTCCACCGCAGCCGGGGCTGCCGCCGGAGCACTCGGAGCCGCCGCCTGCGGCGCGGGGGCGTGATGAGCCTGCGGAGCCGGAGCGTAATTCGGCGGCGGGGCATAACCGCCGGGAGCCATCATGTTGATGACCTCGGCCGGGCCGCGCCGGAGCACCCAGCGTTCGTCGGCTTTGCGAAGGTTCACCTCGGTGACGCCGTGTGTTTCCATCATCTCGATGAGTTCGCGAACCCGGTCGAGATCGAACGAACCCGTCGATGGGGATTTGTCAGCCATACGCGGTTTGCCTCGTGGTTTGATAGGCATTGGATTTCACTTGTGAATCGTTTGATTTTGGCGATAGGAGGAATGGGACTGATAGGACTTATTTGTCCCATTGGTCCTATCCGTCCTATTTGCCGCCGTCAAACGAGGTCTTTCGGTAATGACGACAGAACTTCATGACCATCCGGCGTGACAAGCACGTCGTCTTCGATCCGCACGCCTCCGAAGTCAGGCAGATAAATCCCTGGTTCGACGGTCACGATGTTACCGGGTTGCAGTTCACCCTCGGCGATGCTGCTGAGCCGGGGTTCCTCGTGAATGTGCAGGCCGATGCCGTGCCCTAACCCGTGGCCGAAGAACTCGCCGTAGCCAGCCTCTTCGATCACCCTGCGGGCGGCCGAGTCCACATCCTTGAGCTTGGCTCCGGGGCGGATCGCGGCGATGCCGGCAAGCTGAGCTTTGAGCACAACTCCATGAAGTTCCTGAAGTTGGCTGGGGACGGTACCGGTGGCAAAAACACGGGTCAAGTCAGACCGATAGCCGCTGGGAAGTGCCGCTCCCCAGTCCACGAGCAGGAACGACGACTCACCGATTCGGCGCTCTCCGGGCCGGTAGTGAGGCATGGCCGAGTGGTCGCCGACGGCGATGATCGGTTCAAACGCGGCGCGATCCGCTCCGAGCCGCCGCATGGCGTGTTCCAACTCGTGAGCGACTTGCCGCTCGGTCAGGTCGTCGGTGAGCGTGGCCTTCATCGCGACGAACGCTCGCTCGGCGATGCGGATGGCGAGCCGAGTGGCCGCGATCTCGTCGTCGTCTTTGATTTGGCGGAGCTTTTCGACGGTGTCGGCCAGCGGTTTGATTTCGATTCCCTTGCCGGCGTCGGTCTTGTCGATCGCCTCTTGGATTCGAGTTCGTTCGCTGACGGTCAGAATGTGCGACTCGACCGCCAGTTTTCCCGGCCGAGCCTGCGCGATCACGGCAGCGGTTTGGTCGTGTGGTTTCGTCTTTTGAGTCCGAATGTCCGCTTCCAGTCCCGGGCATTCCTCGGCGATCTGCGTCTGATACCGGCTGTCGGAGATCAGCACGCGGACGCTTGTCCCGATGAGAAGTGCGCTGCTGTCCCCCGAAAAGCCGGTGAGGTAGCTGACGTTTGATACGCCAGTGACGAGCATCGCATCGACTTCGGCCTCGCGAAGCAGTGACCGTAGTTTGTCTTGTCGAGCCAGGAATCGTTCGGGTGACATGGTTTTCCTCTGGGAGTGGGCACGGATCGTAGACCAATCGGTTACGATCTCCAACAAATCTCGGTTTCTGTTCAACCGTCCGATTTCAACACGAGACCGATCATGCGATTGCCTGTCATGCGTGGCGTCATCGACCGCCGGATTCTGGTCAATTATCGAGTTGATCCAGAGGTGCTGGCTCCGCTTTTGCCGGCCCCTTTTCGGCCGAAACAGGTCCGAGGCTTCGGGCTGGTGGGGATTTGCTTGATCCGGCTCAAACAACTTCGTCCGTCGTTTCTGCCGTCGTGGCTGGGTGTGTCGTCCGAGAACGCCGCGCATCGAACTGCGGTGGAATGGGACGAGGATGGAACGACTCGCGGCGGAGTCTACGTCCGGCGTCGCGACACGAACTCGTGGCTCAACACTCTGGCCGGCGGTCGGCTGTTTCCCGGATTTCACCATCACGCCAACTTCGACGTTCGCGAATCGGCCGAGGAACTGGGCGTCACGATGCGCAGCGACGATGACGAGACCAGTCTGAGCGTTCGCGGACACCTCACCCCGCAATGGTCACCGACGTCGGTGTTCCCGTCGCTGGCCGAGGCGTCGGCGTTCTTCGAGGCGGGGGCGATGGGCTATTCGGCGACCCCGGTGGCTTCGCGGCTTCAAGGGCTCGAACTGCGCTGCAACCATTGGCACGTCGATCCGTTGGAGGTCGAGGAAGTCCGCTCGAACTTCTTCGAGAACGCATCGCTATTTCCGAAAGGCTCGATCGAATTCGACTGCGCCTTGCTGATGCGGAACATCGCTCACGAGTGGCACGAGCAAGCCGATCTGTGCTGCGCGGCTGCATGAGTCGCAAGCGGTCGATAGACTGGGGACCTGATTTTCATTTTCCTCAACAGGCCGCCACCTCGTGACCACGCCCGCTACTGCCATCACGGACTCCGCGCGAGTCGATCTGGATCGCCAACGTCGCTGCGGTTTTCCGGAGGTCGTGTACTGCGAAGGGAAGAGCGTCGAGGCCGTCGAGCAGATTTTCGAGGCACTCGTCGCCGCCGGCCAGGATGCCTTCGCGACTCGTGCCTCGGCCGAGCAATCGGCCGCGATTCAGCGACGATTTCCGCAGGCGATGCTCAATTTGGTGGCTCGGACGATTCGAGTGCCGTTGGCTGGCGAGCATCCGCCGATTGGCAAAGTCGCGGTCGTGACGGCGGGCACGGCGGATCGCCCAGTCGCGGAGGAAGCACTCGAAACTCTGCGCTGGATGGGCTGCGCGGTTGAGCGGATCGAAGATGTCGGAGTCGCCGGGCCGCAGCGGCTCTTGGCGGTTGTGCCGCAGCTTCAGGATTGCGATGTGGTGGTTGTGGTCGCCGGAATGGAAGGTGCGTTGCCGTCAGTTGTGGGCGGTCACGTTGCTTGTCCGGTGATCGCGGTGCCGACGAGTGTTGGCTACGGCGCGGCGTTCGGCGGGATCGCCGCGCTGCTGGGGATGTTGAATAGCTGCGCGGCGAATGTGACGGTCGTGAACATCGACGCGGGATTCAAGGCGGGCTACGTGGCGGGAATGATCGCGAAGCAGAAGTCAGAAGGCAGAAAGCAGTAGGCAGATTCATGCGGATGATCGACACACTTCCGGAGGCACCGGCTCGACCGGTGGACGCTCACAAGGGGACATTCGGGCGAGTGCTCGTGATTGGCGGCAGCCGTGGCATGTCCGGTGCGCCGAGCCTTGCTGGCTTGGGAGCGTTGCGCGGCGGAGCCGGCTTAGTCGACGTCGCCGTGCCCAGCGAGATCCTGCCGATCGTCGCCGCGATCGAGCCGTCCTACTTGACGATCCCGCTGGCGACCGACGAGGAACATGGCTGCTTTTCGGCAGATGGACTCACGGGATTGTGGGGCGCGTGCAAAGGGAAGGATTGCGTGGCACTCGGCCCCGGTCTGGGCACGGCACACGGGATGTTCGGGATCGTCAAACAGTTGTTCTTGGGGCTGACCCAGCCGATGGTCATCGATGCCGATGCTCTGAACGTACTCGCCGCTGAGCCATCCGGCCGCGACCGAGACCTCTGGATTTCGGACGCTCTCGGTCCGCGTATTTTTACGCCACACCCTGGCGAGTTTGCGAAACTGATCGGCAGCGATATCGCGACCGTGCAAAGCCGTCGTGTTGAGATGGCTGCTGAATTTGCGAAAGACAGTGGCGTGATTGTCGTGCTCAAAGGCCACGGCACCGTGATCACCGACGGCGATCGAGTAGCGATCAACCGCACCGGCAATCCGGGGATGGCGACTGGCGGCAGTGGCGATGTGCTGACGGGCTTGATCGCCGCCCTGTTGGCTCAAGGGATGCCGGCATTTGAAGCGGCACAACTCGGAGCGCATTTGCACGGACTGGCGGGCGATCTCGCGGCGGCGGAGTTGTCTCAGCCAGGGATGATCGCATCGGACTTGCCGAGGTTTTTGACTCAAGCGTGGCGAAAGTTGGAGTCAATCTCTCCGTAGACCTCACGCCTACGTCCGGTCAGTCATTAGTTCGGACGTAGGCGTCCGAACTACCTTCGAGCGTCACTTCGCAGCCAGGGGGATTTCCGGGCTGGTCGCTTCCGGATGCCGCTTGAGCAACTCGCTGAGTTGGAACGTGAAGTATTTTTGTTCGGCAGCCGGCTTCTTGTCGGGCGAGGCGTTTGCGACCCAGAGCTTAGTGGACTTTGGCTCGAAGAGAACGTTGTGCAGGTTGGACTTCATCGCGACGGGTCGCGACATCAGTTCGATCGCGGACGCGGCGGTGAAGTGGCCGTGGCCGTTTTGGGCGCGTTCGGTGAGCAGCTTGTAGCGGTCCCCGGCGGAGAGCAGGACGCAATCTTTCACGGCAGTTGGCAGCAGTGGGTGCGACTCGCCCTGTTTGACGAGCGAGAAGACACCGGCAGAGGCTTCCATGCCGACGGCGGTGTTCGTCTTGCCGTCGGCGACGACATAGAAGTACTGGCAGGTGCGGCGGTTGTCTCGGAAGATGTTGATGGCGGTATCGAGGTCTTTGCCTTTTTCGAGCACCTCGCGCACGAGGAATGCCATCGGCACTCCGGTCCAGAAGCCGAGGCCGCCGCCCCCCATCTCGCCGACGCTGACGTGTTCGGCGTTCATGCCCGTCACCGAGCCGATGAAGCCAGCGTAGGTCACGTTGATGAACGGGATGCCGCCGTCCGGTTCAGCGACGACGAGCACGGCGTGCTCTTGCAGACCCCAGTCGATGGCGTAGTCGAGCACTCGGCCGTGATACAGCGTGCCGTCTTTCGTGGCCGAGTTCGCGATCGCGAAGCCACTGCAGTGGAACAGTTCCGGGATGAAATTGCCGGCTCGCGCATCGGCCGCCTTCAGGCCCGATCCCTCGGCGAGGCCGTCGAGTTCCTCAAAATATTTCTTGGGAACGTTTGGTTTCTGGATGGAAATAATCAGCTCGATGCCTTGCCGGGGTTTGACTTTGAGGCCGGCGACCTCGACGAGCGTTGTCTCGCCTTTCACGTCCAGAATGTTGTGCATGTTCGAGCGGACTTTGTCGCGGAGCAGTGCTCCGTGCTGAAAGCCCATCTCGCGCGGCGTCCCTTTGAGGTGCAGCACGTCGTAACCGTCGATCCGTTCCAGCCAGCCCTTTCCACAGCGAGCCACCGTTTGAGCAGCCAGTCGGTCGGAGCACAGTGCCATCGCGACACACGCGACGACAAAACCCAAAGCCCAGCGAACTCGGGAAGAGAGCATGGCAAACTCCTAATTGGAACACTGGAGAAACGCGATCAGCAACTGGATGGGTCGGGAGACTATCAACCAAGTTCGCCATCATCCAGGTTGATTGGCCGGCAGGTCATGAACAGGCAATCCCCGGCAAGCCGATTCGGGGTCGTTGACGTTGGAAAATCAACAGCCGTATCATCCGGCCCGTATGATTGGCGTAGAGCCAGTCGCTTCGCCGTTAATTTCGTTTTTCATTCCCGGCGAAATTCATCACACCGGTAGAACTCCTCGGATGTTTCAGAAATTTGGCAAGCTCGTATCACGGACGTGGCCGCTGTTGCTGGTCGCTTGGCTGGTCGTTTTGATCGGCCTGAAATTGGTGGCTCCACCTTGGGGAAGCGTGGCCCGCTCCGGCGAATTTGCGTTTTTGCCGAAGGATTCTCCCAGTCTTGCTGCCGAAGAACTGTTTCAAAAGTCCTGGGGAGCACCGCTCGCCAGCAACCTGGTGATTGTCGTGCGGCGTGAAAGCTCACCGACCGGGCTGCTCGACGGCGACAAAGCCTTTATCAACGATGTGTTACGAGAGCGATTGGAGAAAATTGCCGACGAGGAAACGGCTTCGCTTCAGCCGCAGACTCCGCAGCCCGCGAGCATTGCGCAACAGGGCGAGGGTGAGGAGGCCGGCTCCGCCGACGAACTGAAAACCATCGTCGTTCGGACCCTCTCGGATAAATCGGTGGGCCGGCTTCTCAACAGCGAAGACAAGCAGGCGTCGCTGGTTTTGATGGAACTGCCGACCGAATTCTTGGATTCCCGCAACGCTCGACTGATCGAGCGGATCGAAAAACTGATCGAGCGCAATGGGAAACTGCAATCCGATGGGCTTGTTCCGAGTGGCCTGGACTTGGCATTGAGCGGATCAGCAACCGTTGGCCGTGACATGATGCGTGCCGCGCGTGAAAGCTCGCGGGACACGGAGCACTGGACGGTCCTGCTGGTCTTGTTCCTGCTGATTCTGATCTACCAGGCCCCCCTGATGGCGATTATTCCGCTGATGACCGTCGCGGTCGCCACGGAAATTTCGCTGGCGCTGTTGGCGTGCCTCGCTCAGGCGGGCTTCGTCAACCTCTTCTCCGGCATCGAGGTCTATGTCAAGGTGCTGAGTTACGGGGCCGGCGTCGATTACTGCCTGTTTCTGATTGCTCGGTACAAAGAGGAATTGGACGAGGGCGCGACGCTCGATCAAGCGGTAGAGAACTCGCTGGCCAAAGTCGGCCATGCCTTGATCGCGAGTGCCGGGACAGTCATTTGTGGCATCTTCATGATGTACTTTGCCGAGTTTGGGAAGTTCAGTCAGGCAGGAATCGCCATCACCGTTGGCTTGGTCATTGTCTTGATGGCGGCACTGACGTTCTCTCCCGCGCTGTTGCGGCTGGCTCGGAGTTGGGCATTCTGGCCACGAGCCACGGGCCAAAGTCTCTCGCAGACCGCAGGATGGGTCTCGGCGACATCGCTGTGGTCACGGCTCTTCGAGCGGAATTGGGGGCAACTGGCATGGACGAATGTCAGCGAATTGGTGCGATGCCGTCCCGGAACCGTGCTGCTGACCAGTGTCCTGATCATGGCACCGTTCGCCTGGGTCGGTGTGCAGTTTCATGCACACCTCAGTTATGGGCTGCTCAGTGAATTGCCGCAGGAGACCACCAGCGTCGTTGGAGCCGAGGCGGTCGCTGGGCATTATCCACCCGGAATTGCCGGACCGATCACGGTGCTTATTCGGACGGAGGCGGGGTCGTTTCTCAACGAGGATGACGGCAAATTGACCGACCAGGCCAAAGCCATCATCGAAACGCTGACCGATCAACTTCGAGAACACCAAGAAAAACTGCAACTGGCCGATGTCCGCACGATGTTGCATCCGTTTGGTGGCGGTCTTTCCAACGTCGCTCACGATGATGCCGCTCGTCAAAGCACCGATTCGGAAATCCAACTGACCGGCGGATCGAAGCTGCTGAGCGGTCTGGCTCATAAGCTGGAAACTCAACGCATGACGCAGCATTACGTCAGCTCCAACGGCGACCTGCAAGGCCGGGTACTGCGAGTCGATCTGGTCTTGCAAGATGATCCGTTCGCACGCAACAGCATCGCGCAGTTCGAGTCGATCCGCCGTTCGATCGAGGCGTCGATCCCGACAGGATTGAAAGTCTTCACACTCGGCCCGACGGCGAGCATTCGGGATCTCAAAGCGGTGACCGATCGCGATCAAATCCGAATCGATATTCTTGTCCTCGGTGGAGTGTTTCTGATTTTGATGGTGCTGTTGCGACGGCTCACGATCTCGCTGTACCTGATCGTCAGCGTGTTCTTCAGCTATCTGGTAACGCTGGGCATGACCTTCGCCGTATTTTGGGCGATGGACCCTTCCGGTTTCGTCGGCTTAGACTGGAAGGTGCCAATGTTCCTGTTCACGATCCTGATCGCAGTCGGCGAAGACTACAACATCTTCCTGATGACTCGCATCGACGAGGAACAGCGGCAGCATGGCCCGGTCGCGGGAGTCATCGCCGCGTTGCAGAAGACCGGCAGCATCATTTCGAGCTGCGGGATCATCATGGCCGGAACGTTCTGCTCATTGATGGCCGGATCGCTGGTCGGAATGCACCAATTGGGTTTCGCGCTGGCCTTCGGCGTGCTGTTGGATACGTTCGTCGTGCGGCCGATTCTCGTCCCGGCTTTTCTGGTGCTGCTGTATGACGGGCGTCTGAAAAGCCTGAAACATTTGCTGGCTCGCACTGAGCCACCGTTGTCGCCTGCGGCCGAGGTGGCTCAATCCGTGGATGTGGGAGGCGAATGATGCGTGGACCGGCTTGGATCGCAATCTTGATCGTCAGCGTTGTGATGCACAGTCAACGGTGTGTGGCGCAAGACGCCATCCCTGGCTGGCATTCAAACCTTGAGGACGCTCGCAAGCTGGCGGAATCGACCGGCAAGCCGCTGTTCATCACGTTTCGCTGCGTCCGTTGACCGGAGTGCTGGTTGTGGGATGGGCAGGTTGCTCAGGAAGATCCCGAGATCCGTCTGGCTCGTGCGGACTACATTTGCGTCCGCGTGACCTCGATGAACCGGGTGGACATTGCGCGCTTCGAGTTCGACTACGACACGACTTGGGCCGCGTTCTTCACGGATTCAAAACTGCGGATTTACAGCCGCTACGGCGGCCGCGACGAGCATGAACCCGAGTCGCGGCTCAGCAAATCGTCGTTGCTGCAAACCATGCGTGAGTCGCTGGAAGCTCACAAGGCGGCCTCAACAATTCCTGCTGGCGAGCGGGGCGGCGTCAGCCCCCCGGTACATTCGCTGCGCGATCGGGGGCCTGACAGCACCCCGCTCACCAAACTGCACGAGATACCGATCTGGCATCCAGAGCCGAAGTCGTCCACGACTCCGCTCGACATCCCGCTGCTGAAGAAGAGCCACAACGGCTGCGTCCACTGTCACCAAATTCGTGAATACAGCCTGTTGCAGGCGTATCACGACAATCGTTTCCAGCGAGAGTTGCTGTTCACGTTTCCGCTGCCCGAATCGCTCGGCATCGAGATCGATCGTGCTCACGGACATCGCGTGGCGAAAGTTCGCGACGGTTCCCCTGCCGCCGATGCCAAGTTGAGTGCCGGAGACATCGTGATTCGCTGCGCGGATGTGCCGATCCGTTCTGACCTCGATCTGCGTTGGGCGTTGCATCGTCTGCCACTGACCAGCGACCGAGTGATGCTGCTCGTGGAACGGCACCTCACCAACGCTTCGACCACACGCACTGCTGAAGTCCAGTTGTTGCTGCCAGCCGGTTGGCGGCAGAGCGAATTGAGCTGGCGTAAGTCGTCGCGCAGCATGCCGTCCGATTGGGGCTTTCGCGCCGCGGCCCTCGCCAAGTTCGAGCGTCGCGAAGCGGGACTGCCGGAGTCGGGCTTGGCGATTCGTGTTCTCTCGATCAAGCCGCGCGGACTCGCGAAAGCACTCGACCTTCAGAAAGGTGACATCATCACCGCGCTGGTGGATGACACACGCGAACGCACGCTCGACCGACTCCGCTCCGACATGCTCCGCCGCTTTGCCCCCGGCGATGAAATCCGGCTGACGGTTCGTCGAGGCGAAGAAGCGCTGACGCTCAGCGGCAAATTCCCTGCGTGGTTCACCGAGGAATCGACGGTGCCGTGATGCCTTGCGGGCCTTCAGGAATGTAGGCGCTCCTGCGGCCCACCGAGTGGCACGGTCGGGAGACCGTGCCACAACAGCGGGCAGCGCAAGGTATAGCACGACGCGCCAGCGAGTGGTCATTCCCAAACAACCACATGATGCCGGCCAACAAGATCGCGCGATTTGTCCGAGGGCATTTTGTCGCAAAGCACCGGTTGCTGGTAGGTCGTGCCGTCTTCGTCGCGGAGCGACATCCGTTGGTCGTTTTGTCGCGGAGCGACATCCGATGGTAGCCGTGGGTTTCAACCCACGGGTTCGGATGACGTGATGCACATTTCGTCGCGGAGCGACGAATGAATCGTGGGCGATGACACACATCCAATTGGCGGTTGGGGGCATGACGATGGTTCAATCGTCGCTCCGCGACGACATCGTTTTGCCGATTCACTGACCGTGGGTTGAAACCCACGGCTACCTTCGGCGGTCGCTCCGCGACCAATACACCTGGCGGTCGCTCTGCGACCAAGGCAAAAACGAAAGCTGTTGCAT
>SYJG01000266.1 GCA_005798445.1 Planctomyces sp. | reverse complement strand
GCGCTTCCATCTCGACGCCGGTTCGGCCATGCACTCGGACGGTCGCTTCGATGCGGACGGTGTTCGCGTCAGCGATTTCGAACGCGACTTCGGCACTGTCGAGCCCCAGTGAGTGACACAGCGGGATTAGCTCGGCCGTGCGCTTCGCGGCCATGATGCCCGCCAGCCGAGCGACCTCGAAGACGTCGCCCTTCGCAACCTGTTTGTTGCGGATCAACTCCAGCGTCGCTGGCTGCATCCGCACGAAACCGACTGCGCGAGCTTGCCGGAGCGTCACCTCTTTCGAGCTGACATCCACCATACGGCTCGCGCCGGCTTCGTCGAAGTGCGTCAGTTCCATCATTTGGAGTGCGGCGGCCAAAGCCACCGCTTTTCAAAACACGTTGGGACACAGAAGACCAAAGACTTGCTTGCACGACCCGCTTTGAAAAGCGACGACTCAGGTCGTCGCACTCCAAAATTTATTCGGCAACCGCTTCCAGTTTGATCGTTGTCGACTTGCCGTCGGCGGAGACCTTGATCGGGATGTTCCACTTCGACGTCTTCAGCTTGCACAGCCCGCCGACGCCATCTCGGCAATACGAGAACGACAGCGATAACGCCAATTTCGCTTCGCCTGTTTGAGCAGCTAGCGGGATTGAGGCGGTTACGACCTCGTCTTTGACCTCGGCGGGATGACGACCTTTGAGTTGTTCGGCGGCGATCAGGTTTTGATCGCCCATGGCCTCCAGCTTGAAATACACCTTGGCCAGCTTGTTGAGCTTGTAGTCCTCCGGCAGTTTGAAGCGGAACTCCAGCTTCAATGCGTCGCCAGTCGCGATGTTCTGCACGGCAAGATCAATGACGCCCTTCGCATCGACCATCGACTCCTCGTCTTTCGGAGGTGGCGGCGGTTGCAGGCCGTTGATGTTCAGTTCCGTCATTTCTCCCGATTCTAAATCGACCACGCAAATGCGGTGATTGTTCGTGTCGGCGACAAACAGCCTCCCTTTGGCGATCGAGAGGCCAGCCGGCTCGGAAAGCTGCGCGGGGGAAAGCTCAGCTCCCGCTTTGCCGGTGCCCACAAACGTTTTGACGTCGCGTTTTGCGGCGTCCACCCGCTTGATCTTGTGGTTGTAGCTGTCGGCCACGAACAGGCGACCGTCGTGGTACAGCACATCCAGCGGATGCTGAAGCCGAGCCTCTTTGCCGACGCCGTCCACGTCGCCGAACGCGAACAACGATTGACCGCTCGGCAAGTCGGACGTACCAGCAACGGTCGTGACTTCGCCTTTCGAGCTGATCGGCACTTTTCGAATCGACGAGCCTTCGCTATCGGCGACGTACAAAAACTTGCCATCACTGCTGATCCCGGACGGTTGAGCATACGCGGCTTCGCCGTGAGGGCCGTTCAAAATGTCTTCGCGGCCGCTGCCGGAAAACACGCCGATCGAATCCGAGCCCAGCTCATGCGACCAAAGTTGATGCGGCCCGGCCATCGCGATGTACAACGTGCCGTCAACATGCGAGATCGCCCACGGACTGTTGAGCGCGGTCTTGCGCAGCGCTCCGCCATTCGCTCGGAACTGAGCCTGCACGCCGGTCCCCGCCAGCGTTGTCACTTTCTTTGATTTGAGATCGACCATGCGCAGCAAGTGATTTTCCGTGTCGGCGACGTACAGCGTGTCGCCAACGAGCGCCGTCCCTTGCGGGCGGAAGAAGCTTGCGGACTTGTAGTCACCGTCCTCGGCACCGGCCGATCCGCTGCCGATCACCTCTTGCAGTTTGCCGTCGAGCGACGTCACAACAAGCCGGTTGTGATTACTGTCGCTGATGAACAGCCGATTGGAGGCTTCGTCCGCCAAGACTTTGCCGGGGAATCGCAACGCTCCCGGTTTCACGCGCTGCCGTTCGAGATCGAACCGCACCGGAGTTTCGTCGAGCGTTCCTTTCGCTTTGTGGTACGCGATGACCTTGGCGATGATCGCATCGAGCGGTTCGCGGTTCCCCTCGCCGGAAATGAAGCCGCAGTAGTAGCCCTCCGGGTCGAGCAGCACGAGCGTCGGCCAGGCACGCACGCCAAAGCCACGCCAGATCTTCATTTCGGCATCGTTGACGATCGGATGTTCGATCTCGTACCGCAGCGCAGCCCGCCGGATGTTTTCGGTTTCCTTCTCGTTGTCGAACTTCGCCGAATGGACGCCGATGACGACCAACTCCTTCGGGTATTTGTGTTCGAGGAATTTCAAGTCCGGCAGGATGTGCATGCAGTTGATGCAGCAGTAGGTCCAAAAATCGACCAGCACCACTTTGCCTCGCAAGTCCTTGAGCGAGATCTCGCCCGACGTGTTCAGCCACTCGACGCCGCCATCGAGTTCCGTCCCCTCCATCTTGAACCGCCGTGGGAACGGATTTTCGATTCCGTTCGGAGCCTCATCGTCGGCCTTGTCGTCTTTCTTTTTCTCGGCTGCTTTTTTGGTGCTCTTCTCCGCCGCTTTCTTGGCGGGCTTCTCGGTTGGCTCATCGTTCTGCGGATCGGCGGCCTGAACGGTCGAGGTCAGCGGCAACGACGGGAGTCGCGTGCTGTTCGCGGAGAATATCGTGATGATCGCCGCAGCGACCAACAGCAGGGAGCCAATGATCGTGGCTCGCGGTGACCGACGAGGCGGCGACGGTGACAACTCGACAGGACTCGGGACGGCAGGCTCGGAAGGCATCGGAAAATCCTCACGACTAGGGCGGGAGAAGGCAGGCATCGCGTCAGTCCAATCCGTGCGATGTGAGGACAGCATATAGTCCGGCTGTGCCGCATCCAAATGGCGGAGGATTTTTGATTTTCGATTTTTGATTTTCGATTGAGCTGCAAACTGTGATTTCAAGCGAAAATCAAAAATCATCCATCGAAAATCGCGGCGATTGCTCGGCGGTCGTCAGACTGGCAGAATGCACCACCAATCGCATCCCCCAGGAGTCATTGAACGAGGATTTATCCATGCTGAGATCTGCTCTGTCTTGCTGGCTGACAGGAGTCTTGTCGGTCGCCTTCTGCCTTGTCCTGTCCTCCGGAGCCATCGCCGCTGACGAGAAACTGTTCGTCGCCGAGCCGCTCACCCAGCCGAAGGAATTCACCGGCGGCATCGAAGGCCCGCAGTGCGACGGAGCCGGAAACATCTACGCGGTCAATTTCAAATCCGACGGGACCATCGGCAAAGTCACGCCGCAAGGGAAAGGGGAAGTCTTCGTCGAACTCCCCAACAAGAGCGTCGGGAATGGCATCGTCTTCGACCTGTCAGGAGCCATGTTCATCGCCGACTACGTCAACCACAACGTGCTCAAAGTGGACATGGCCACGAAGAAGATTTCAGCCTTCGCCCACAACGACGGCATGAATCAACCCAACGATTTGGCAATCGGCCCCGATGACGTGCTCTGGGCCAGCGACCCGAACTGGGGGAACAACACTGGCCAACTCTGGCGGATCGACCGGCAAGGCAAAGTCACAAAAGTCGCCAGCGAGCTGGGGACCACCCACGGCATCGAGGTCAGCCCGGACGGCAAGACGCTGTACGTCAACGAAAGCGTTCAGCGCGGCATCTGGGCCTTCACGATCACTACCGACGGCCTGAAAGACAAACGTCTGCTGAAACAATTTCCCGATCACGGTTTCGACGGCATGCGTTGCGATGTGAACGGCAACTTGTACGTCACTCGGCACGGCAAAGGGACGGTCGCGATTGTCTCGCCGAAGGGCGAAGTCCTGCGTGAAATCGATGTACTCGGCAAGATGCCCAGCAACCTCTGTTTCGGCGGTCCCGACGGCCGCACGGTCTACGTCACCGAAGTTGAACACACGCGGCTGGTGAAGTTCCGAGTCGATCGCCCCGGCCTCGCGTGGCAGCGCTGGCAGAAGAAGTGAGTGTCCCGATGTCTCGAAACACCATCACCGACGAAGACCTGCGGGCGTATCTCGCCGAACACTTGCCGGCCCCGCGCATGGCGTTGATCGAGCAGTCGCTGCGAGACTCCGAACCGCTGCGCCGGCAGTTGGTGACCATCACCCGCGACAACGATCAAGGGGGCTTCTCCGTCGGCGAAGTCTGGCGACGCGGCCGCTTGAGTTGTCCAACGCGCGGCCAACTCGGAGCCTACTTGCTGCAAGCCCTCGATGAAGGCCCGCGCGAGTACATCGACTTTCATTTGCAAACCGTCGGCTGCCGAGTCTGCAACGCGAATCTCGCCGACCTGCAACAGGCCAGCGCGTCGGCTCCAGAAAAACAACGCCGACGCCGCAAATACTTCGAGTCCTCTGCCGGTTATCTGCGGCGCGACTGACCTGCTTCAGAACTTCACTTCGCCACCGACACCGGGTGAACCGTCCGTCGGGTGCAAGTACGGTAGGAATTGAATCTTCGAGTTGCCGCACAGATGCCGACCGGCAACGGCTTTGCCGACGACGAAGCCGAATACTCCTCCGAAGACGACGTCCGACAAGTCGTGGTCCTGTTCGTCGATCCGGCTGAACCCGACGGCTCCGGCCAACAAGTAGGCTGGCAAGCCGACCTTGCAGCCGTAGTATTCGTCCAACACCGCCGCGATCGTGAAGGTGCTCGCCGTATGGTACGAAGGAAAGCCATAGTGACCGTTCTCCCAATTTGTCGAAGGCCGATCGGTATTTGTCGCGAGTTTTAATGCCGTCACGCTGACACCCGTGATGGTGACGGCGCTGAGCATCGAGCCCATTACCTCATGAAGATCCTCGTCCTGCGACCAGAGCGAATAGCCGTAAGCTCCCAGCAAGATGGGAACCTGATACTCCGCCGCTCCAAGCTTGCCGAGCAATTGGCCGCCGTTCCCCCAACGATTCGGATGATCGGCGACCCACTCTCGCACTTCTTGATCGACGCCCCCTTCTCGGAACGCGTACGCAACACCTCCGGCGGCTGTCAGAATGAGGGCGTTGTTCCAATTCAGAACCCCTTTCGCATCAGAACACAGTGTTGGCAGAGCGTGGTCGAGGTCGCAGCGAAAACACAATTCGTTGCAATGGCCATTGAACTCGAACTCGCTCTCGGCACTCGAATCCACGCTGACCAAACGAATTTCCTGTGAAACGAGTGGAGGCAGTTCCTCGCTTTGCCATAATTTGGGCTCGAGCGACGCCAAACTCACTGGGCCATCGGATTTCGAATCGACAACAGCCGGCCTCACTCCCACGTCGCACCGAGTCTGTTGCAACTGCCATCCGTTTGACGTTTCAGCAGCTTCGGGGGTCCGCTCCACCTCGGAGACCAATTGGCTCGGCACTTCCCGTTTGGACGTTGAGAAATGGTCTGCCTCTCGCAGCGTCGCGGACTGACAACCCATCATCGCAATACCGAGCAGCCCAACAGCCAGCCACGAAATTGCCGAAATTTGTCGCTGCGGTCGCGCTGACATCTGCAGGCTCCATCCCGGAATTTCAGTCCACTCCCGAAGATCGGTCCGTCAGCTTCATGCGGCGGAAGGAAATGGCGAGTTGACGGCAGGTCTTCCGAAACTACGTTAACCCTCCTTGTTTTGCAGAGACCGCAAAACTCCCAGACTTCCTGGAATTGCCGACAACAACCGCTTCCGGCCAGGTTTGCAACCTGCTTCCGAATCCGCCGACGACTACAATCCACCCTCTCAACCAGGAGGCGACATGCGAGTCGGTCTGTTTATCCCGTGCTACGTCGATCAATTCTTTCCGCAGGTCGCGATGGCGACCGTCTCCGTGCTGGAACGCTTCGGAGTCGAGGTCGATTTCCCGGAAGCTCAAACTTGCTGTGGTCAGCCGATGGCGAACACCGGTCTGTGCGAGCAGGCTCGTCCGTTGGCCGAGCGGTTTTTCGACATTTTCGCGCCGTACGAATACGTCGTCTGTCCGTCGGGAAGCTGTACCGCGATGGTGCGGCATCACTACGACGATTACCTCTCCGGCCGCTCCGGCTTCGAGCAACTCAAACTCAAGACATTCGAGCTGACCGAATTCCTGACCGACGTGCTGAAGGTCGATCGCCCGCGCGGGAGCTTTCCACACAAAGTCGGCCTGCATCAAAGCTGTCACGGCCTGCGCGAACTTCGACTCGGCAGTTGCAGCGAGCGAGTCGGCACTCCGTTCAACAAAGCCAAGCAACTGCTGGAAGGCTTGGACGGCATCACGTTCTCCGAACTGACTCGCCCCGACGAGTGTTGCGGTTTCGGCGGCACGTTTGCGGTAGCCGAGGAAGCAGTCTCAACGATGATGGGCCTCGACCGCCTGCACGATCACGAGCAGGCGGGCACCGAAGTGCTGACCGCTAACGACATGTCCTGCCTGATGCATCTCGACGGGCTAATCCGCCGCCAGCAGAAACCGATCCGCGTGCTGCACATCGCCGAGATTCTGGATCAAAGCGGAGCGGCATAAACGTGGGGCACGTTTTCAACGTGCCCGTGCCGCAACGAGCAGTTTGGAAACGTGTTCCACTTGTTACTCCGACATCGCTTCCAGCGCGCGAGCGAACGCTCCGAAGCTTCCGCCATCGAACAGAACGAAGCGGACGAGTTCCGGTTGCTGGTGCTCCAGCAAGAAATCTCGCACCGTTGCCAGCGATCGCTCGGCGGCAAGGTCCATCGGATAGCCGTAGGCTCCCGTGCTGAGCGCGGGAAAGGCGATGCGGTGACAGGAGTGTTCGACCGCCAACTCCAAGCAACGGCGATAAGCCGAAGCCAACAAGTCGGCCTCACCCGCGACTCCACCACGCCAAATTGGGCCAACAGCGTGAAAGACGAACTTCGCCGGCAATCGCCCCGCTGATGTTGCGACGGCCGAACCGGTCGGGCAGCCTTCCGGAAATTTGCTGCGAGTCTCTTCCATCACCGATTTTCCTCCCACGCGGTGAATCGCTCCGTCCACGCCGCCGCCACCCGCCAATCGCGAGTTCGCCGCATTGACGACCGCATCAACTTGCTGAGTCGTGATGTCCCCGTGCGTGAGTTCAATGCGACACGAACCAAATTGAACTTGCATAATTGAAACCTCGTAGGTGCCTGAGAGTGAAATGCGCAGTGTGAACAAAATCAGGTTGCACAGAATCATGAAAGCCCAAGTGACTCTCGATGGTGTTCGTCGTCTGAAATTGATCCGCCTGTCCTCATCATTCTGTAAAACATGATTCTGTCGAATCTCTTTGCAGCACGGATTTCGTCAGTTCAAATCCAACGCTTTCACCGCGCCAAGGCAGGCACTACAAGTCCCGTCCCGCTGGACTGACGGCGGACAACGCAGATTTCTTGGAGAAAAGACATGCACTGCTGGCACGACGTGACACCCGGCGCAAACCTGCCTCGCGAATTCATCACTGTCATCGAAATCCCGATGGGGTCGAGCGTGAAATACGAGCTCGATAAAGTCACCGGGCTGCTCAAGCTCGACCGAATCTTGTACTCAGCCGTGTACTACCCGGCGAGTTACGGCTTCATCCCACAGACGCTGGCCGAGGATGACGACCCGCTCGATGTGCTGGTGCTTTGCCAGGAGCCGGTTGCGCCTCTGACTCTGGTCCGCTCGCGAGCGATCGGGCTGATGACAATGGTCGATAGCGGCAAGAAGGATCACAAAGTCATCGCTGTCGCGATGGACGATCCCGAATACGCGAGTTTCCAAGAAGCCGAGGAATTGCCGGTGCATCGGCTGTCGATGGTCCGCCGCTTTTTCCAGGACTACAAGACGCTGGAGGGGAAGTCGGTCGAGGTCGACGAGTTTCAACCCGCGGAAGCCTCTTCCAGAGTCATCCTCGAAGCGTTGGAACGCTACACGGACAAACGCCGCCGTGGATTTCGGTAACTCAAACCCAGTACGACGCGCGAGCGAGTGGTCACTTTTTCTGGAGTTTCAACCACTCGCTCGCGCGGTGTGCTGAGTTCTGCCGCGTTGGGTTTGAATCGGCAAACTTCGGGATAGAATCTTGGCCCCGCATCGACCACTCCAGCCTCAAGGAATCCTCATGTCGGATACCTCCGCCCCGCCCGCCTCGTTCAAGCTCACCTCGACCCAATGGCTGATCTGTGTCATCGCGTCGATCGGCTTTGCCTTCGACATCTACGAACTGCTGATGCTGCCGCTAATCGTCAAGCCGGCGCTGGCGACACTCAGCACCCAACTTGTTGAGCAACTTGTCGCTGGTGGCATGGAGAAGGCGGACGCGGTGGCTCTCTGGAGTCCCGGCGGCAAGGAATACATTCGCTGGGCACGAACTCTGTTCTTCGTCCCCGCGTTGGCGGGTGGCGTGTTCGGATTGATCGGGGGCTATCTCACTGATCGCCTGGGCCGCCGGCGCGTGTTGACCTTCAGCATCTTGTTGTACGCGGGGTCGGCCTTCGCGGCGGGTTTCGCGACGTCACTGAGTTATCTGCTGGTGATGCGGTGCCTGGTCTTCATCGGCGTCTGCGTGGAGTTCGTCGCGGCCGTCGCCTGGCTGGCGGAGTTGTTCCCCGATCCGCATCAGCGCGAGAAAGTGCTGGGCTACACGCAAGCGTTTTCGTCGATCGGCGGATTGCTGGTCGCGCTGGCCAACAAGGGGGCGATCGCGTGGGCAGCGTTGTTGCCGGCGATTCAAGGAGGACATGAACCGTGGCGATACACGTTGATCTCTGGCCTGCTGCCGGCGATTCCGCTGATCCTCATTCGTCCGTTCTTGCCGGAATCTCCCGTCTGGCAAAAGAAGCGCGAGTCGGGAACCTTGAAACGCGCGAGCATCATGCAGCTCTTCAGTCCTGAATTGCGTCGCGCGACGATTTTTACCACGCTCGTCTTTGCCAGCAGCTATGGGATCGCGTTCGGTGCATTGCAGCAGTTGCCTCAGATTCTTCCCGGACATGTCGACGTGAAAGCGGTCGCCGAAAAGGCTCAAGCGAAAGTCAAAGAAGCGGCGGGCGAAAAGCCGGTGACTCCCCGCGAGCTGAAACTGGCAGGAGCCGGAGCGACCGAGAACATCGTGGCCAACGTGCAGTCGTATCAAGAAATCGGCGGCATGGTCGGTCGTATTCTGCTGGCGGTGTTGGCTCTGTATGTCGTCAGCCGCCGCACGCTGTTGCGAATCTTCCAAATTCCCTCGCTGGTCATGATCACGGGACTGTTCTGGTACATCTCGACGCACCTGAACGAGGCCGGTTCGCTGGGAGGAATTCAAGTCGCGGTGTTCGTCGCAGGGCTGCTGACCGTGGCGCAGTTCAGCTTCTGGGGAAACTACATCCCGCTGGTCTTCCCGATGCACTTGCGCGGCACGGGCGAGAGCTTCGCCGCGAACATCGGTGGCCGAGTCATCGGCACGGCTGCGGCGTTCCTGACGATCACGCTCTCCGAATCCAAACCGCCCGATCCGGCCAAGATCGCGCTGATGGGGGCGTACGTCGCCGGTGCCTACGCCTTGATTGGAACGATTCTGACGCAATGGTTGCCGGAGCCCCCCAAAGAGGGCATGGCCGACTGACCCGGCTGCGCACTTTCACGCCACCGGGCCTGCCCCGGTGGTTTAACGGCTTTTGCGCTACTCGCATCGCACCGGACTAGCGCAAAGGCCGTTAAACCACCTGGGCAAGCCAGGTGGCGGAGAACAAATGCGCTATCGGACTGACCGTCGTTTTCGGCTGTCCCCAATCGCATGACGGTTCGTAAGATTCGTGGTCTCAACGAACTGGCAAGGAGCGAACACATGCGACAGTCCTCATCAGCCCGGATGCCGAGCTTGATCGGATTCGTCGCGGCGCTGAGTTTGGCTCTCGCCGTGCTGGCTCAAGTCCCCGTGCCCCAGGCGAACGATCCCGACAACGCGGGGCCGATGCGCGAGCGGCGGTTGGTGCAGCGGTTGGAGCAGGCTCGGCAGATGCTGGCTCCGCGCGAACCCAACGAGAAGCCGGAAGAATCGCAGGCTCTGCGGCTACTGCAAACGTTGTTGGAGGACAGTTCCGAGACAGACGACGGACCCGGTGCGGATGACGTCTTGCTGGACCCGGCTCCCGATGGCGAGCGGCGTGTCGCCATTCGCAGCTTGAAGTCGGAAGCTCGGCGGTTGATCGGCGGGATGTCTGCGCAGGGACGGCAAGCCTACGAGCTGCTGGTCGGCAAAGCGGGGCGAGTGCAACTCGATGCCGCGCTGGCGGTTGGCAACTGGCGAGCGATCGAAGAGGTCGCTCGGCAATCGTTGCACACGTCGGCCGGGTACGACGCGACGATGGCTTTGGGACTGCGCGAACTCGACCTCGGCGAGCCACTGGCCGCGGCGCGGCGCTTCGAGGAGGTACGCGATTGGCCGCAAGCTCGCGCGTCGCGCGAGCCGCTGTTGTCGTTGCGATTGGCTCTGGCTTGGCGACTCGCCGGACGCGACGAACGTTGTCGCGAGGTGCTGATCGAGTTGAAGAAATCCTCCGGGGACAAACCGATCGCGCGCAACGGCGGCGGCGAACTCCCGTGGTTCATGGATGATGCCGAGGCACTCCACTGGCAGGACCGCTGGGCGGGCATCTCGTTGCGTCCGCTGCAAATGACTGGCGAACGCCGCGCCGAGTGGCCGATTCAAGCAGGCAATGCGGCTCGAAACGCTTTCTCGGCCCCGGCAGTTCCGACCGAGCACGTCGCTTGGTCACATTCGTTGCTCGATGACGACGATGCGGAAGCGCCGGCAGACGGCTCGTCAGACGAGCCAGATTCTGTCGGCAACGAGAAATCAGATCGCTCGCCGACCGTGCTGCGCGGAACGTGGGGGCGCGTGCGAGTCGAAGTGAAAACGAATCTCGAACAGCGCCGGCAGACCGATCAGCCGGCGGTCATCGCATCGCAACCGATCGTCGTCGGGGATGTGGTGGTCATTCGCACGTTGTCACAGTTGCGAGCATTTCGACTTTCGGACGGCCAGCCGTTGTGGCATTCGGCGATGGTCGATCCGCAATTGGCCGAGATGCTTGGAGATGTCCGTCGCGGTCGCCGACCGAGTCGGCTGTCACCGGAATTGGAAGGCTGGTTGCAGCAGCGCATCTGGGAGGATGTGACTCAGGGGTCGCTCAGCAGCGATGGCGAACTGGTCTTCTCGTTGCAAGATCGCGAGGGGAACTTGCGGAATCCGCAGATCGCCTGGCGGGGGATGTTCATCGTTCGCGAGTTCAACAAATTGGTCGCGACGGAAGTGGCGACCGGGCGGCTGCGCTGGGAACTCGGTGGGCCGCGTGGCGATTACGAATTGTCGGGAGCCGGTGCGTACTTTCTCGGCCCGCCGTTGCCGTGGCGAGGGCAACTCTTCGCATTGACGGATGATGGCATTGATCTGCGGCTGGTGGTGCTCGACCCGCGCGACGGCAAGCTGCTGTGGACGCAAACGCTCGCGCCGTGCGATCCGCTCTGGTCGGGGATGGCGCGCGACAACGGTCTGAGTCCGACGATCGTGGGGGAGTGCATCGTCTGTCCGACCGGCGCGGGATCCATCGTGGCCGTCGATCCGGTGCGGCGCGAATTGCGTTGGCAACACGCCTACCGCGAGCCGTTGGAGCGGCTCCCGATGCGACGATTTGATTTTCATCCTCCGACGTCAGGCATTGAGTCGTCGTGGCGACAGAACGTGTTGGTCGCAGCGCGCGATCGCGTCCTCGTCGCGCCGCCGGATCACGGCGAACTGCTGTGCCTCGACGCACGCGATGGCCGACTCCTCTGGAAGCAACCCCGCAACGAGGGCTTGCTCCTGGCAGGGGTCACGGAAGATGTAGCCACGCTCGCCAGAGCGTGGGGCAAATCGGACGACTCCCACGCTCTGGCGAGCGTGGCTACCCCCAACGTTCTGGTCGTCACCGCCAACGAGGTTCGTGCGGTACAACTGTCGGACGGCAAACCGGCCTGGCCGCGAGCCGTACCGATCGCTCCGCTCGCCGGCCACGGAGTCTTGTCGGATGGTGTGCTGCACTTGCCGTTGATCTCCGGCGAAGTCGTCAGCATCGAGACGCGGTCGGGGCGAGTACTGGCTCGAACGGCAATTGCGGCCAAAGAGTTGCTCGGCAATCTGATCGCGGCCGATGGACGACTGGTGTCGCAGTCGGCGTCGCACATCGCGGCGTTTCCGCAATTGCAGGAGCATCAACAAGCCATCGCCAAGGCGTTGCAGCAGAACGCCGACAACGGACGAGCACTTGAAGAACGGGGCCGGATGAACCTGCATTTGGGACGCCGCGAACAGGGACTCGAAGATCTGCGGCGAGCGATCGCGCTGCGATCGACAGCCGAGACCAAGCAACTGCTAGCCGGATTGCTGCTCGACGAGGTGCGGCTGGGACAAGCGACCGACCTTGAAGCGACGATCCGCGAACTCGAAACGCTGCTGGACGATCCGAAGCAGCGGTTGTTGTTCGCTCGGTTGCGAGCGGCCAGTTCGCAGCGGCGCGGCGAACTGCTGGGGGCGGCTCGCGAGCTGTTGAAGCTGGCGGATGCGTGGGAGCCGTCCATCGAATTGGAAATCGTGACCGGCACAACCGCCGCGCGGCAGGATCGTTGGATCGCGGCCGAACTGCTCGAATTGCATTCGACGATGTCGGCCGACGACCGCCGCGTTCTCGACGACGAAGTCGCGGCACGATTGCGCACCGCGCTGGAGGGTTCGGGACCGGCGCGGCTGCGCGATTTCCTCGCGCTGTTCGGTTGGAACAATTCGGCCAGTGCGGCACGTCGCGGGTTGATCGAACGGCTCGACTCGCGGAAACAGCGGCATGAGTTTGAAACCCTGTTGCTTGCCGAGGGGGGAGCCTTCGCGACGGCGCGACTCGCGCAGCAATGGCTGTCGCTGGGACAGGTCGAGCTGACCCGGCCGCTGATCGACGACTTGGCAACCCGATTCGCCGATGAGCCATGTCTCGAAGGCAAAACGGGACGCGAATGGGCCACCCGCTGGCGAGCGGAATTCGCGGAACTGTCGGCATCGAACTGGCCGACCCTCGCCGAGGGGAAGCTCAAATCCCAAGTCGTTGGCAACAGCGAGTCGCTGAATCAATGGCATCACTTCGTCTGGTCCGCTCCGCCGGATCGGTTCCATCAGAACTGGCAGTTGTGGCGCGATGCCGTCGGCCGAGCGGTCGTCGCTCGCGACAGCTTCGGCCGCGAGCAGTGGCGGTCGAGGATTCCATTTGAGGGCTACACGTCCTCCAGCGTCGTGGGGCTGTCGGCGACCTGGCATGCTCGCTGGTTGGTGCTCAATTTGGGTGAGCGATTCTTGGTCTTCGACACGTTTCCGCCGACCCCGGCGAAGCCTGAGACCGACGAGAAGTCCGGCACCGCCCCAAAGCCGGATGCGAACTCGATTCCCGAACCGCGATTGATGTGGCAACACCTGCTGTTCGATCGCCGAATCGAGCCGCAAGTCACGCCGCTCCCCGCTCGCTTGCCGAATCCCGTCGTCGGATCGCCCGATCGCTTCGGAATGCAGGATTCGTCTAGCCGACTCTTGGGTCGAGTCGCATTCATCGGACATGACGTGATCTGCCATCAAGCGGGACATCGTTTGATCGCCTCGGCACTCGCCACCGGTGAGCCGTTGTGGACCTTCGACGGCCTGCAGCTGGGCTGCGAACTTTCCGGCGACGAGCGTTTCGTGGTGGTCACGAGCATCGACGGTCGCCAACTGTTCGTACTCAGCACGCTCGACGGTCGTTTGGTGCGGCGCGCGGAGTTCGGTTCCGCAACTCGACTCGCGACGCTCGGCCGCAACCTGCTGACGTGGTCAGAATCCGAACTGCGACTCTTCGACGCCGCCACGAACACCGATTTGCTGCGCGAACGATTTCCGATGGGGACGCTGCCGTGCGTCTCGACGGGAGACTCCGTGGCGATGCTGGAACCAACCGGACGATTCACCATCTGGTCGCTGCGCGACGGACACCGATTGCTCGAACAGAAGCTGACTCCGATCGAGCACGTCACACATTTCGTCCTCCTCCGCGACCGTGAACGCTGGCTGTTGCTGACCAACGTCGAAACTCCGATCGCCGCCGATCAGCCTCGCCCGCGCGTCACTCCGCTGAACTTCGACAACTGGCGCGTGCATGGCCCCGCCTTCGGATTCGACCGAGTCACCGGCCAACAACTGTGGGCCACGACTCTGGATTGGCATGGCCTGCAAGCCGCTCACCCCGCCGACTCACCCGTGCTGCTGCTGGCGTCCCGTTTTCAAACCATCGGCACACAACCACCGCGCATCGCGACTGCCGCCAAGTTCCGAGTCACCCTGCTCGACAAACGCGACGGAAGCCTCTTGCCGCTTGCCACTGACCTGCGTCCCGATCAAAACAACCTGGCGGAACTTCGGCCGAACGTCGCCGACAAAACCATCGACGTCCAAATCGAACGCGAGTTGCATCGGCTGTCGTTTGAGACGAAGAAGTGAGACAGAATCATGGTTTACAAAATGATGATGAAGTCAGGCTGAGTCCAAATCCGAAGGCAATCCCCTCCAGATCGGCTTTGCCTTTTATGATTCTGTGAAACATGATTCTGTCCCCCTTGATGCCTCCGACTGACCTCCTTCGTTCGCCCACCGACGTCAATCATGTCACACACTTTGCTAAGCCGAGTCTCGTTCACGGCCGTCATACTGAATCTGGCAATGGCCTCCGGCGCCGAGCCGCCGAACTTCTCGCGAGACATTCTGCCGATTCTGTCGGACAACTGCTTTTCCTGCCACGGCCCGGACGCCAAGTCACGCGAAGCCGACCTGCGGCTCGACCAACAGGAGAGCGCGCTCCGCACCGAGAAGCCAATCATCGTCCCCGGCAAGAGCGGCGACAGCGAGCTGATGAAACGCATCCTTTCGACGGGCGCGGACACTGTCATGCCGCCGCCGAAGTCGGGACGCAAACTCACCGCCACACAGATCAAGTTGCTCAAGGCTTGGATTGACAGCGGAGCGAAATGGGGCAAGCACTGGGCCTTCGAGCCGATCCAACGACCACCGGTGCCCACAATCCAAAATCAAAAAACGAAAATCAAAAATCCCATCGATGCCTTCATCTGCGCACGACTGGAACGTGAAGGTCTGTCGCCGTCGCCGGAAGCTCCGAAACACACGCTGCTCCGCCGCGTGACACTCGACCTGACCGGCCTGCCGCCATCGCTGGAAGAACTCGACGCCTTCCTCGCCGATCAGTCGCCGGAAGCCTACGAAAAGGTCGTCGATCGGCTGCTCAAGTCGTCGAGGTTTGGTGAGCGGATGGTCTGGGAGTGGCTCGACGCCGCGCGATACGCCGACACGAACGGCTATCAAGGCGACCCGACTCGCACGATGTATTTCTGGCGTGACTGGGTCATCGACGCGCTCAACAACAACCTGCCGTTCGACCAGTTCACGATTGAGCAACTCGCCGGCGATCAACTGCCGAACCCGACACAGGAGCAGCTCATCGCGACCGGCTTTCATCGCAACCACATGATCAACGGCGAGGGAGGCCGCATCGCCGAGGAGTCGCGCGTCGATTACGTCCAGGACCGCGTCGAAACCACCGGCACCGTCTGGATGGGTCTGACCTTCAACTGCTGCCGCTGCCACGATCACAAATTCGATCCGCTCGCTCAGAAGGAGTACTACCAACTCTCGGCGTTCTTCAATTCGATCGAAGAGACTGGCGCGAACGACGCCGGAGGACTCGCGAATCCGATCATCACGTTTGCCGGCCCCGAACAGCAAAAGAGGATCGACGACCTGCGTGCAATCGAGAACGCCGCGAACAAGTCGCGCGACGAATTAGACCGCAAGCTGCGCGACTCGCAAGCGGAGTGGGAGAAGTCGCTCGTCGCTTCCGGCAGCGCTGCCGAGCCACAATGGTCGGTGCTGACCTTCGACGGGTTGAAATCCGAATTGGGCGCAACGCTGAAGAAGCTCGACGACCACAGCATCCTCGCCACCGGCGACAATCCCGCGAAGGATTCGTTCGAGTTGGTCGTGAAGACGAAGCTCGGCAGACTGACTGGCATCCAGCTCGAAGCATTGCCGGACGACTCGCTGGTCAACAAAGGCCCTGGCCGAGCCGACAACGGCAATTTTGTTTTGTCTGAACTGAAGCTGTTCCTCAACGACAAGCCGGTCGAACTGTCCGCCATCCGAGCCGACTACGAGCAACCGAGCTTCCCGCCCGCGAATGCCGTCGATGGCCGCAGCGACTCCGGCTGGGCCATCGCCAACGAGTTTGGCAAACCTCACGTTGCGATCTTCGAGCCGCGCACTCCGCTCACGGCCACCGACGGCGAGACGACGATCCGCGTCCGCTTGGAATTCCAAACGATTCACGTCGCACACGTTCTCGGCCGCTTCCGGTTGTCCCTGACGAACTCGCCCGTCGCTTCGCTCCGTCCGATGCCAGCCGCAGTGCGCGAAGCGCTCGCGATCGCCGCCGACAAACGCAACGACGCGCAGAAGAAAGCACTCACCGAGCATTTCCTCAACAGCGAGCCGACGCTACTGACCGCTCGTCGAGCGGCCGACGATGCCAAGAAGTCCCGTGAGGGATTTGAGAAATCGCTGCCGCGCACGATGGTGATGCGAGAGCGACCGCAGCCTCGCGACACGTTCATTCTCGTGCGTGGCGCGTACGACAAATTCGCCGACAAGGTTTCGCACGGCTTGCCGTCTGTCCTGCCGCAGCCGGCCGAACCGGCGACGAACCGCTTGGCTCTTGCTCGCTGGTTGATGTCCCCCGAACACCCGCTGACCGCGCGCGTCACCGTCAATCGCTACTGGCAGACGTTTTTCGGCACCGGACTCGTGAAGACCACTGAGGACTTCGGTGTGCAGGGCGAAAAGCCGTCGCACCCCGAATTGCTCGACTGGCTCGCCGCTGAGTTTGCCGAAGGCCGAGAGCCGATGGCCGAAAGCCGTGATCCTTTCCTGAATGCTCAACTGACAAACCCGCGCTGGAATGTGAAACGGCTGATCCGCCTGATCGTGACGAGCGCGACGTACCGGCAGTCCAGCGTGCAGGCGAGCGGTGGGCGTCAGCCCCCCGGTGGCGTTGGCGACACCGGAAACCCCGGGGGGCTGACGCCGCTCCCCGCTCGCCTGTTGTCGGAAGATCCCGACAACCGCCTGCTCACGCGCGGATCGCGTTACCGCCTGCCAAGCTGGATGATTCGCGATCAAGCACTCGCGATCAGCGGCCTGCTCATCGAGAAACAAGGTGGCCCGCCGGTGAAGGGTTATCAGCCTCCCGGCATTTGGGAGGAAGCGACGTTCGGCCGCATCGGCTATCAGCAAGAGAGCGGCGAGGCGTTGTATCGCCGCAGCCTGTATCAGTTCTGGCGACGCATCGTCGGCCCGACGATCTTTTTTGATGTCGCGACGCGGCAGACCTGCCAGGTCAAGGTCGCTCGCACCAACACACCGTTGCACGCGCTGGTGACGCTCAACGACGTCACGTTCGTCGAAGCCGCCCGTGCTCTGGCCCAACGAGTGCTGCTCGGCCCCGCGACCGATGACGCTTCCCGTTTGACCGATGCTTTCCGACGCTGCACGTCGCGATCGCTGAAGCCCAACGAACTCGCCGTGCTCACGAAGCGTTTGCAGACTCTGCGAGCAGCTTTCGCCCAGGACGAAGCGGCTGCCAAAAAGCTGATCGCCGTCGGTGAATCGAAGGCCAGCGACAAACTCAACCCGGTGGACCTCGCGGCGTTCACCAGCGTCGCGTCGTTGCTGCTGAATTTGGACGAGACGATTTCGAAGGAATGAGTTGATTTCCAATTGAAACCCGCAGCATTGTTCGGGAGGGCGAGGCTCCTGCCGAGCCGGTGCGGAGAGCACGCGTGATTCACGCACCGGCTCGGCAGTAGCCTCGCCCTCCCCATTGAGCGCAGCTTTTTGTTGGAATCCAAGTCAGGCTGCCCGCCAACGAAAGGGTTCGCCGGTGACTTCGTAGCCGGGACGCATCCCGACGTTCAGCAACATGCCAATGCCGACTGCCGTCATCAGCAAACTCGATCCGCCGTAGCTCGCCAGCGGCAGCGTGATCCCCGTCACCGGCATCAGGCCGCAAGTCATGCCGGTGTTGATGATCGCCTGCGAGGCCAGCAGCGTGACGATGCCCACCGCCAGCAACCGGCCGAACGGTTCGCGTGTCGCGTTGGCGATCATCAGGCCGCGAGCGACTAGCAGCACATACAGCAGCAGCGTCACTCCGCAACCGACGAAGCCCCAGCGCTCGCCGATCAGACAGAAGATGAAGTCCGTGCGTGACTCCGGCAGTGACAACTCGGTATGTTCGGGCAGTGGCGAGACCTTCTCGCAGCGAGGGCAAGTCGCCGAGTGGCCGAAGCTCAGGTCGCTCTTCACGCCGAAGCGGCTCGTGCAATTCGGACAGGTCACGATCTCGAACGTCTCTCCGGTCAATTCCGTGCCCCAGATGCCGCCGCGTGCGAGCACTCTCTTGGCTTGATGTTGTTGGTAGGCGTCGCCGCGCGGAGCTTCGCCGCTGTCTCGCTGCTGGAACAGCGACACGATGCGTGACTTCTGTTCGGAGTTCATCGCGATCCACAACAACGGCGACGCAAGCATTCCCAGCGCGACGATCATCGCCAGATGCCGAGGCCGTGCTCCGGCCGCGAAGAGCATTGCGAACAGCGTCGGGATGAAAAGCAGAGCGGTCCCCAAGTCCGGCTCACGCAGAATCAGGGCAACGGGAATGAGCGTCAGCACGAACGGCACGAGCAGTCCCGTCAGCCGGCGAAAGTTGTCGCGGTACATCAAATAGTGCGCGAGCGCCAGCACATAAACCAACTTCGCTAACTCGGACGGCTGAAAGTTCATGAAGCCCAGCGGAATCCAGCAGCGAGCGCCGTTGACGCTCGGCATCAACAGCACGACGACCAACAGCAGCAAGCTGCCCGCAAACGCCGGATAGCTCAGTGATCGCAGGGACCGATATGGCACCAGCATCGCCAGTCCCATCGCCGGCAGTGACAAGCCGACCCACAGCAACTGCCGAGGGAAACAAAAGAAGACGCCACGTCCAAACAGTTCATCACCGCGCGCGATGCCGGTCAGGCCCAAGGCCATCAGCAACATCGAACAGACGACGACCAACCACGGCACACGACGCCACATGGATTCCATTCCCCGAAATCACATGCGAGCCGGGAGGCGTTAGCCCCCGGACAAACACGTCCGGGGGCTGACGCCCTCCGGCTCGCCAAATAGTCCTGGAGGGGTTGTAGACCAATTCGACGAACCCTGAGAACACCGATTGCCTCACGTCAGGTCAGCGGATGTTGTCGCTCGACCAGCGGGATTAAGACTCGGCGGCCGTCGCCGAAGTGCGAGGCGTAAACCCCTTGGACCATCTCGGTGATGAGCATGGCGTGCCGAATCGGCGACAGCGGTTCGCGATTCATTTCGATCGCGTCCAGCAGATCGTTCGCCAGCGCGCGGTTGCCGAGCGACAGCCATTCCTGGCGGATCGGTCGAGGCTGATGCTCTGGAGTGAAGTGCCAGTCCTCGACCCACAGCTTCTTCCACTGAAGCGGCTCGAAGTCAGGGAGCACTCCGTTGGCCGGATAGACGAAGACATCCCCCGGCTGACGGAGTTGCAGGACCGCATCTTCACATTCGATGGTCAGGCCGTAGACGCTGTCCCAGATCGGCTTCGGTTGGTCGCTGTTGGTCGACCGACGTGAACTAGGTGACGTGTTCGCGGTCGAATCGAACGAGCCGATGACGCCGTCCTCGAAACCGAACACCGCCATCACGGAGTCGCCACAGATCGGGCCGACCGGCTCCGAACCTTCTCGACGATCCCCTTTTGTCACCTCGCGGCCTTTGACTCGCAGATGTCCGCTGACCCAGCGGGGTGCTCCGGCGATCGCGATCATCAGGTCGAACCAGTGCGTGCCGTGAACGAGTAGTTCTTCGCCGCCGCCGCGAGCGTCGTCTTTCGGTCTCGCTCGCATGCGCAGCACTCGGCCGTACTTCCCTGATCGCATCTCGGCCAAGGCTCGTTGGACCGGCGGCATCGCTCGCCACTGATGAGCCATCGCCAGTCGAACACGATGTGTCGTGAACGCCGATTGAATCACGTCGGCCGATGCGAGGTCCGCGACGAACGGCTTCTCGCAATAAACGTGACATCCGGCTTGGGCCACGGCTTGCAGGACGACGACGCGATCCGTGATCCAGCGTGGACCGACGCAGACAACATCCGGCTTCACACGATCGAGCATCTCGCGGTAGTCGGCGAACGTCGCTTCGACGCTCAATCGCTGAGCGGCGAGCTTCAATCCGGCGGCGTGGTCGTCGGCGACGGCGACGATCTCGGCTCGTTCGACGCCGCGAAACGCCGTGTCGATGCTGTGGCCGTAGTCCCCTTTGCCGGTCGAGCCGATGACAGCCACTCGGAAGCGTTTGGCAGGCATGGCAGACTCCAAAGTAGACCGGTCACTCCGTGACCGAAAGATTCGAGTCACGGAGTGACGCGTCTACGATGATTCGGACTTCGATTCTTCGCCCATCGCCTCGAAGACCAGCGGATGTTCGCTGTCGCGATCGCCGACTCGGAAGCGGACTTTGCCATCGAGCACATCGGCGAGCAAGTCGCCGCAGACTTCCGCTCGCCAGCCTTGAGCCAATCGCGGCGGCGGTTGTTTCGAGTTCTTCTTGCTGTGCCAGCGGACGAGGTTCTTCAGATCAGCGGTCGTGCCGACGAGGCCGAGCGCGACTTTCATCTCGGCGCAGCGATTGGCCAAGACGATTTGCAGCAGCTTGCTGAGAATGTGGTCTTCGGAATTCGAGTCGGGGATCGGTGTCGGCTTGGGCCACTGCGATTCCGGGAGCGAGATGCCGCGGGTGATGCACTCCGCCAGTTCGGCCGCGTGTTTTTTGTAGCCGGGGCGATTCATGTCGCGCGTCGCCAGCACCGCTTCGGCAGTCTTCGGCTGCCGCAACGCGAGGTCCACGATCAAGTCATCTCGCAGGATGCGGCGAATCGGTTGGTTCCGGTCGGTCGCCAATTTTTCTCGCCACTGAAACAACTCGCGCGCGACCGCCAGTTGTCTCGGTTTCATCTTTTGGATGCCGCCGAGCTTTCGCCAACTGTCTTCGTTGTGTTCGTGTTCCAAATCGTCGATCAAGCGAGTGAACTCCGACTCGGCCCAATCGAAACGCTTGAGCCGTTTGAGCGATGCCTGCTGCTTCTTCCAGACGTCGATCAGGTATCTCACGTCGTCGACGGCGTACTCCAACTGCTCGGTCGAAAGCGGTCGCCGTCGCCAATCAGTGCGGGTTTGATGGTGCCCCAATTTCTCGCCGAGGATTCGCGACACCAGCGATTCGTATCCGACGGGATACGTCGTCGATCGCAGGCCCTCAGCAAGCTGCGTGTCGAAGATTTTTTGCGGCCGAAGCTGGCTGAGGTGCAGACAGAAGCGGATTTCCTCGCGGCCAGCGTGGACGATGACCGTCGTCGAGTCGTCGGCCATGATCTGCCACCACGCCGACAAGTCATTCACACGGAAGGGATCGACTGCGGCGGCTCGTTCGGGAGTCGCCAGTTGCAGCAGGCAAAGCTCCGGCAGGTAAGTGTGCTCGGAGACGAATTCGGTGTCGTAGGCGACGATGCCGACCGAGCGAATGTGTTCGCACAGGTCGTCAAATTGAGCCTGCTCGTCGATCAGCAATGTTTTTGTCGTCCCGGACATTCGTGGCCACTCCGTTGGGGCGTCATGGTACCGGCGCGGCGGTGGCTCGCAAGGGACGGAAAGCGTTGAAACTGCCTCTCAATTGCCGCGTGCCACGACGTTTCTCGCGGCGAACCCTGTAGCCCGAACGGAGCAGCCGCTAGCTTACCGGTGGCACCAGAGGGAAGACGTCCCACGACATCGATACTGAGCGGCACGGCGCTAGCCGCCGGTTCCGTGATTCCCAACCATCGCCACCGGCGGCTAGCGCCGTGCCGCTCAATCGTCGTCAGAATACAAGGAGAACGCCGACATGTTGCCTCGGCGAGAGCTGTTTCCGCACGTCATCGAAATGAATCACCAAGCCCGTCGGCGGCTGGGGTGCTGCGTCTACTTGGTCGGCGACACGCGCGAGTGGCTGCTGATCGACATCGGCTACGCCGACACCACGGACGAGATTGTCGAGTTGATCCGCCAGTTGGATTTCCCGCTGGCCAACTGCAAAACGCTGATCGCGACTCACGCGGACGTCGACCACATCCAGGGACTGGCCCGTGCTCGCGAGCTGTTCCCGAACGCCGAGACGGTCGGACATCCCGAATGCCAACAACTACTCGCGGCCGGTGACCGAGTCCGCACCTACGCCGAGGTCAGCGCCCAAGGCATTTCAATCGACCTGCCCACCATCACCATCGACCGAGCCATCAACGAGGGGGACGTCCTGACCGTCGGCGACCTGAAGTTGGAGGTCTGGCACACCCCCGGTCACACCAATAGCCAGTTGTCGTTTCGGCTGGGGAATCTCCTCTTCTCGGGCGACAACATCTACCGAGACGGCTGCGTTGGCCACATCGACGCGCATCACGGCAGTGACATCCCAGACTTCATCGGCTCGCTGAAACGCATCCAAGCCAGCAACATCGAATGGCTGTTGCCCAGCCACGGCCCCGCGTTCCGCAAGGACTCCAAGCTACTGCAAACGGCCATCGACCGGCTCGATCAGTACCAGCACATGGCCGACTTCGGCACCTGCGCCATCGACTGGCCCCTGCTCGACGAATGGGAAGCGGAGATCGTCAAAGGGGTCGTGCCGAAGTAGCCGCCTACACTAACCCGAAGCGCCAGCGAGGGCGGGCGC
>SYJG01000265.1 GCA_005798445.1 Planctomyces sp. | reverse complement strand
CGTTTCAGAACATTGTCGAAGCTCGTGGGCAGACGGGGGCACTGGCGGGGACGCCCAGCGACTTTGGGCCGTGGGGCGGAGTGGTCTCGTTTGACACGGTGGGGACGACTTGGCATTTCGGGGCGACCGCGACCGGGCTGGACAGCAGCGAGGTCGATTTCCTGACGGTCGCGCAGCACGAACTCGCGCACTTGTTTGGGTTCGGGACTGCCGACTCGTGGAACAGTTTGGTGAACGTCGCCGAGAAGACGTTCACGGGGGCGGCGTCCAAGGCGCTGAACGGCAACGCAAACGTGCCGCTGAATGCAGCGGGTGGAGACTCGTCGCACTGGGCGCTCAGCGTCACTTCCGATGGTGAGTTGGCGACGATGCGGCCGACGCTGACGCAGGGGGAGCGGCATTTGTTGACGGCGATCGACTTTGCGGGGTTGGATGACCTTGGGTGGACGGTTTCCGCTCCGCCGGCTCCGGTCGATTTCGGCGACGCGCCGGACAGCGTGCAGGGGGCCGGTGGGTTTGTCTCGTACAAGACAAGTTTGAGCGACAACGGGCCGAGGCACACGGTTGTCTCCGGGTTGTTCTTGGGAGATCGAGTCGATGGGGACACCGGGGCGGATCTGAACTTCGTCAATCATGCGGAAACGGATGACCGGTTCGTGTTGCCGGGGTCGGATGATGAGGACGGGGTGCTCAGCCCGGTCGATTTGTTGGGGACGGTGGGAGCCGCTCCGACGGTCACGTTGCTGGCGACGAACACGAGCGGGAGCGTGGCGACGTTGTTTGGTTGGATTGATTACGACCAGGACGGGCTGTTTGAGAACGCCACGGAGCGGGTGTCAGTGTCGGTTCCGAACGGGACGACGGACGGGCGATTCACGCTGACGTTCCCGACAATTCCGAGCGGGGCGGCGGGGGAGACGTACGCTCGGTTTCGGTTGAGCACGGATGTGGCGGCGGGGAACTCGACCGGTGCGGCCAGCAATGGGGAGGTGGAGGATTACCGGTTCACGATCACGAAGCCGATGACCGTTGTAGTGGCCAGTTCGGTGAGGTTCGCCAGCGGGACGAACGGCTGGCTTTGAGCAACGATGTCCAATTCGGTTCGTCAGTGACGGCGATCGGTGATCTGGACGGGAACGGCGCGACCGACCTGGTGGTCGGAGCAATGCATCGGGGGCGAATGATGAGAGCAGGATCATCAGCTCATTGAGTTGCAGGGCCGAGCTGCCGAAGTTTCGATTTTTCGAACGACCAACATTGATGCCATCTTTGACCAACAGCATTCCATTCGATTTGACATTCTCGCAGTCCTAAAATTGTCGGCAGGCATATGGTTGTGTGTCCGAAAACGGAGCCAGCACGCAAGGCCAAAACTCTCTGCATGCTTCACCGACGCTGAACACCTCGCTTAACGCCGACTGAAACGTAAAGACTCAAAGAGTCTTCCGATTACATCGTCGGAATCCGATTCGCCTGACCGAAAACTAGGACGCTCGTAGTCACCTTCGTCCGGCCCTGAGCGCTCTTCACTGCGGCGTTCGTTGGCCGCGTTGTGCAGGTACTGCAAGGTTCTGAAAATGTCGATTTGCCAAGCCTTGCCAACATCTTCAAGCTCGCTGGCCCAACCGCCGATGTCATCCGCCGAGTCTGCATTGGATATGATCACGTCGGCTTCTTCTTCACAGAACGCCGCCGCACGAGACAAAAGTTCGGAGTAATCGCCGACGTCGATAGCGTTCCCGTGTTGTGTGACAAATCGTCCCCAACGTCGCCAGTCATCAATGTCCTCCAATGTTTCGTTGATGCGAGTCACCAGTTTCTGAAGGAGCGCTTCGTTTTGTGGGGAGTCCACTCCTGACATAATGATTGCGGTCATCAGACCAGTCATTGTGACGGTCACTGGAACCTTGATTCTCTCCGCGAGTTCCTCGAATAACCGGCAGCAATCATCAAGGAGTGGTTCGCTACCGAGTTCAACCGACCAATCGGCAATCGCGGAGAAACGATTGCCGTAGTCCAGCGGTTCTCGTTCTAGACTTTCACCAGCGTTGCGATACTTGACGTGTCGAAGGCTCGGACACCGCTGCGTGATGGTTTGCTTGATTGCTTGCCGGAGGCTGTCGGAATCGCGAATCAAACCAGTGGCTGTTGGTGATCGCTTGCCGTCGGATTTGAGATGTATCAAGCCTTCAACCTGAGCGAAGAATTGAGCGGCCTCCAACAACTGACGTGCAATATGAGACTTGCTGCCGATTCGAGCAGCGACGAAATCGCGAACGGATGGATTGTGGAAGCTGACAGCGATCTTCGAATCAATCCGCTCGGTGCTGATGAACGAACCATCGAGCTGTTTCAAGGTTTGCTCATATTTCAAACGAGTCTCGCCCGGCGCTGTAGTTTGCTCGGACAATGGCAAGCACGCATTCCAAGCAATTTCCAGGTCATTGAGGTCAACTCGCTGAGGCATCGTGGCCAGAACGTGAAGCAAACATCGGGATTCGGCAGTCAAATGTGATTCAAAGGCGTGTTGCCAGATGCGACTTGGGTTATCAAGGTTGGCAAGGAACTCCTCGGCGAATTTGGCGGGAGCAGCACTCGCTCGTCCCATTTCTGAGGTCATCCACTCAATGATTCGTGGGCTGAAACTAGGGTGATCGATGACACGACGATAGCGCTGCTCACTCAACAACGACGCGACAGAAGCCTTTGGGACGTCCGAGAAATAGAGGTGGTTGTAGAGAATCTTCGCTCGATTGCCGCGTGTGTACTTCGCCAACTCGACAATGCACTTGGCAAGGTCCAAATCGGGGGTATTGAGCCGTTCGTACCGCTGTTTGGCTTCGGTCAGGATGTATTCACGCGTGGTCAGAATCACTCGTTTGTTGCTGCCACTGGAGGCGGACTTCAGCAATCGCAGGATGCCCTCGTCCTCATTCTTTGAAAGCCGTTCGCCGAAACTGGATCGTCCCAAGAAATCATCAAAGTAGATGACTTGCTTCTTCTTTGAGTTGAGTTGATCAAGGGCTTCCCGAACATCCTCGCGGGCCGAGACAAGCTCGTAGCCATCGTCCAAAAAACGTGTGACCAAGATTTGGGCGAGCGTCGTCTTTCCGATACCTGGGTTTCCCGAAATGACACAGTAACGGAATTTCGACAGTTTCTCCATTGCGTCATCGAAAGCGGATGTCTGAACGTAAAGCGACAACTTGTGGGAAATGGCCTCCTCCTCCATCTCGTTCCAAACGGCTGCCCCATTTTTTAGTATCCGTTGTAGAACGGCGGAACTCGTCAGCCAAAGTTTGTGATGCGCCGTCTCAATCTTTGGAAAATCCCGCAACAAACCGTTCAAATCGTCACAGCCATAGACATCATCCGTCGAACCACAGAAAGGATCGAGGACTTCCACCAGAGCCTTCTTATTGTCAGGTGACAGTCCGAGCGAAGTACAAACGATGTATCGCTTTGGTTTGAGCTTCTTCAGCTTTGGTAACTCTTCGCGTTTGAGTCTCGACTTGAGGTTTGAGAACTTCGATCCACAGTAATGTTTGCATTGCACGATCGTGTCGCCATCGCGTGACGCATGCAACAAATCGATACCGCCATCGCGGCCCTTCGTGAAGGACTGCAATCGCAATCCCAATCGGACCTGCATGAGATCGCGACAAAGCTCCTCAAAGTCAGCATCGGATAGGCTCTGAAACGTGTGGCTCGGCATCTCACGAGAATCCCTTTTCTTGTGTTCAACTTCAACCCATCATTCATGTCGCACGAGTTGAAGCAACGATTGATTGCAAAAGACGAACTGCTCCGCGTCGAACTTCACCGCCGACTTCGATGCCCCGGACAATGCTGAGGCGGCCACGATCACGAACAATTTCAACGTTGCACTGTTCGTCGCCGCCCCCGAACTCACCGAGCAGCATCGTGCTCGGCGGCAGCCTCGGTGCCCGGACGATCCAGCTCAAACCGGCCCTCGATAAGAACGGCACGACGGACATCACCGTCACCGCGACTGACAGCGACAATGTCTCCACGTCGAGAACCTTCACGCTGACGGTCAACCCGGTGAACGACGTCCCGCGAGTCACCGCCGCGACTTTCAGCGTCTCGGAAATCACGTCGAACGATTTTGAAGTCGGCACCGTCACCGCCGCCGATCCCGAAGGAGCCTTGATCACCGCGTACTCAATCCTCGGCGGCAACACGAACAACGCCTTCAAGATCGACAACAGCGGCGTCATTCGAGTCAACGACGCCTCGAAGATCGACTTCGAGACGCTCGCCAAATACACGCTGACGATCAAAGCGACCGACGCCAACGGCGGCTTCAGCAGCACCGCCGCCCAAACCGGCCCGATCACCATCAACGTGACCAACGAGTTCGTCGATCGCACGATCGACGCGGTCAACTCGGACAACACCGTCACGGTGCTCCGAGTCGGCAACAACCTCGTCGCTCGAAGAGGAACCACGGAACTCTTCTCCACCGCTGTCGAAGAAGTCGGCACGCTGACCATCAACGGTGGCACAGCGAAGGACACCGTCATCCTCGATCCGTCGCTCAACACCGCCGGAACTCCCACCACGAAAAAGTTCACCGGCCAAATCGTCGTCAACGGCAACGAGGGTGACGACAAGCTCGACGCCAGCAAGATCACCGTCACCACGATCGGCATCACCTTCCACGGCGGATCAGGGAACGACACGGCCCTCGGCGGCTCCGGCCACGACCGGCTCAACGGCGACGACGGCGATGACTCGCTCACCGGCAACGCGGGGGACGATTCGCTCACCGGCGGAAGAGGCAACGACCGCCAGCTCGGTGGCCTCGGCAACGACGTCTACATCTTCGCCGACACCAGCACCGTCGAAACCGACACGCTCACGGAGCTGTCTGGATCGGGCACCGGCATCGACACGCTCGACTTCAGCAGCGTGACGAGCGACCTGAAGGTGGACCTGATCCTCGAAGTCAACCTGGCGACGCACACGAACCGCACGGTCAACACCAGCGCGACCGGCACGACGAAACTCTCCGGCAACTTCGAGAACGTCATCGGCGGCAGCGGCGACGACGAAATCCTCGGCAATCTCGCAGCCAACACACTCAATGGTGGCAGCGGTAACGACAGCCTCGACGGCGACTCCGGCAACGACCTCCTCAACGGCGGCGACAACGACGACGTGATCCGAGGCAACGGAGGCAACGACATCATCAACGGCGGCACCGGCAGCGACACCCTCGTCGGCGAAGCGGGCAACGACACGATCCACGGCAACGACGGAAACGACACGTTGATCGGCGGCCTTGGAGCGGACCAACTCTTCGGCGACGAAGACACCGACTTCGGCCTGGGCGGCCGAGGCGGAGCCGCCCGCGGCGGCGCCGGCGTGAAAGACTCCGGCGATGTCCTCGCCACCATCGAAACGATCAACGAGGCGTTCGCGGAGGTGTTTAGTTTTGAGTAACCGCCGCGATCAGGTCGAAACTCGAAGCGTCAGTTTTGAAATTGCGCGCTGATTGATTTTGAGAGGCTCTCCGAAAAGTGGTTCTTTCTTCTGTAGCCCGACCCCTTGTGGGTCGGAGGATTTGATTTTCCTGAGGAATTGACGCTCATTCAAAATCCTCCGACCCACAAGGGGTCGGGCTACG
>SYJG01000264.1 GCA_005798445.1 Planctomyces sp. | reverse complement strand
CAATGTCTGCAGTCGCATCCTGGAACTCCCCGGTCGAAATGATTGTCGTCAACAACATCATTCCTATCAGAGATCACTCCAGGATGCTTCTCTCCTTCGTTCACACGCTGTTCACTCACAGATTCCGCTGGGGAACCGAAATCAAGGTGGTCCGGAATCTCGGAGACAACGATGGCCAAGGACTCGACACGGGAACTCACGGAGAACGTCGGCAAGGATGCCGCGACCGATTCGCCCGCCGTGACTCGCGACGACGCAAAACTTCGCGAAGTGAAATTTGAATACACTCCGACACTGCCTCGGATCCTCGAACATCTAGGTGTGTCGCTGCTGATCTCCACCTATCAGGCGGGAAAGCTGGTGGTCTTGGGGACTCTGTCCGGTCAACTGACAATCGCCGTGCGGAATTTTGATCGCGCGATGGGAGTCGCCGTCGCCGAACACGCGATCGCCGTCGGCGCTCGGCGACAGATTCACTGCTTGCAGCCCGCTCACGAATTGACGGCCAGTCTCGATCCGGTCGGAAGCTTTGATCGCTGTTGGATTCCTCGGACTTCGTTTTACACAGGAAACATTCACGGACATGAGTTGGTCTGGGGACGCGACGGACTTTGGGTCGTCAACACTTTGTTCTCATGTCTCTGCACGCTGCACGAGGGATACAGTTTTGTCCCGCGCTGGCGGCCGAAGTTCATCTCGGAATTGATCGATCAGGATCGCTGCCATCTCAACGGTCTGGCGTTACAGAATGGCGAACCCAAATACGTCACGCTGATGGCCGAATCGAACGAGCCGGCCGGATGGCGTCCAACCAAAGCGACCAGCGGTTGTCTGGTCGATGTCCCCAGTGGCGAAACCGTCGCGCGCGATTTCGCGATGCCCCACTCTCCGCGACTGTACAACGGGAAGGTGTGGCTGCTCGATTCCGGCAAGGGCCGGTTCGTGACGGTCGATCCCGCGACAGGACGAACGGAAAACGTGGTCGAGGTGCCCGGCTATACGCGCGGATTGGCCTTCGCCGGTCAGTTCGCATTCATGGGATTGTCTCGCATCCGCGAGACATCCATCTTCGGCGGACTGCCCATCGCCGAACGGCGCGACGATCTGCGCTGCGGTGTCGCGGTGGTTGATCTCGTCTCCGGTCAAGCGGTGGCGAAGTTTGAGTTCCAAACCGGCGTCGAAGAAATCTTCGCCATCGAAGTGGTGCCCGCAACACGCAACCCAGCGGTGTTCGGCCCATGCCCGGACGAGGATCAACAAAAGGACGTGTGGATCGTACCACCGCCAGGCTGCATCCCCGCCCCGTCCGAAGGCCGTCGCGTGTTTGGCACCATGACGGCTTGCCGGCCGACATCGCAGGTGTCTATTCCATCGGATTGATGATCGAAGCGAAGACGGTCGCGGCTGAGATCGACAAAACCTTACGCCTGAATCCATGTGTGAAAAGAGCTGTCAAATTGCGATGAAATTGACGCGAGCTGAAATGCCCGGCGAGAAACGCTTCATACAGTCGATGCGAAAACTGGCGGCACGCTTGGCAGAACTTCAGGACCGTGCTCACTCACTTGGAGTTTTCCCCGGAGATCGTGAACTGCTGGAGTGTCCGCATTGCGGCTTAATGGAGGATGGCAGCCTCGTTGCGATGCCAAAAGTCGGTCTTCAAGTGCATGAAAAACCTGCTTGGACTTGCTGAGTCCGCATCGGTTTTGGTACAGAATCCGGTACAGAATCGAGTCGATTCTGGTCAACTCCTGAGAGAATTGAGATGAAATCCGTGGCCCTGTCGGTTTGGGCTGTCTTCTGTAAACGCCTGCCGTGCCTGTGCTTGTAGTCCCGTGTTTCGCATAGCCGTGCGATGAGAGAATTGGCCTACGGAACCGAAGGGGGACGGCCAAAGTGCTGGCGAGATGCGCGGCGGATGGCGTCGGCTCGTTGCTGGCGAACCTTCGCTGGCTCCAGCGTCGTCATGGAAAACGGGCGCGAGGGCAGGCCGTCGATCAGGAGCCGCAGGTAGGCAGTGAACTTTGGCAGGTTCATCAGGTCGCTTTCGGTCACGTCGCCGCCGAGTTGTTTGGCGAGCATTTCGGAATCCTCCGCACCGACTTGAAAGCAGAGCATGGAGCCGACGTTGCCGAACACGGCCGCGAGCGTGGTCTCGTCGAGTTGCTCCAGAAACTGATGCGAGAGCACGAACGGTGTGCGGTACTTGCGACTCTCGGAGAGGATCGTTGCAAACGTGCCGTTGCCATCACAGACAAAGTTCTGAAACTCGTCGATGGTGATGCAAAAGTCGGGACGCTCTGCTTCGGGCACTTCCGCTCGGCTCATCGCCGCGAGCTGTAGGCTGCTGACGAGCAGTGAACCGAGCAGCCGCGAGGTCTCGTCGCCAAGACGGCCCTTCGACAGGTTCACGATCAGGATCGCGTCGCCACAATCCATGATGTCACGCAGGTCAACCGTGGAGCGGCTTTGGCCGATGATCGCACGCAGAATTGGATTGCTGAGGAATTGGCGAATCTTGTTCTCGACCGGGGCGATGGCTTCAACGCGGTAGCGAGCGTTCCAACTGGCGAAGGTGCTCAGCCAGAAATCCCGCACGGCGGGATCGGTGACTCGGCCGGTGATGGTCTTCCGAAAGCCTGCGTCGGTCAGCAATCGTTGCAGGCTGACGAGTGTTGATCCCGGCGATTCCAGAAGCGCGAGCAGACTGTTTCGCAATATGTCTTCCATGCGAGGCCCAAAGAACTCGCCGAATTGCCGCTTGAGCACGGTTAGCACACCGTCTGCCACCAGCGGTCGCTGCGTCGGGTCACGGCACGAGAGCGGGTTGAACGCGACCGGGTGCTCACGATCGGCGGCGTCGAACAGGATCACGTCATTCGTGCGGTGCTTCGGGATCAGTTCCAGCAGTGCTTCGGACAAGTCGCCATGCGGATCGACCAGACAAACGCCACGTCGAGATTGGATGTCATCCACCAGCATATTGAGCAACAGCGTGCTCTTGCCCATGCCGGTCTTGCCGACGATGTAGAGATGTCGTCGCCGGTCATCGAGGCGAATACCGAACCGCTGCCGCTCGCCCCGGAACTTCACACGCCCCAGCAGCGTGATGCCCGGCTCCCTTTCCTTTGCGGGGAGCATGACCGGAGGTTCCAACTCTCGGAACGGTGCCGTTCGCAGTTTTGCGGTGCGGACATTCGCGGTCGGCGGATGCCAGAGCGTGGCAAGTTCCTCAGCCGACAGCAGAAAGCCGCGTCCGCTCCGCTTCGGGATTCCGCGTCCCAGCTTGGACATTCCAAAGGCGACTCGGTGAGACGTGAACCGCCCGAACGCGCCAGCCATTTGATTCAGAGCGTCGCGAGCCACTGACTCTTCGCTCTGGGTACAGCAGACTGTCAGAACAAGCTGTGTCTCGAAGAGATGCTTGCTCAACTTATCGTGGGCTTCAGCCGCGTCATGGAACAATTCAGCGTGACGAACCAAGCGGCCGACGATCCGTGCGACGTTTCGAACATACCAATTCCGACTACGCGCCCGCTTCGCGTACCAGGGCCCCAGCCGATCCCAACGGAAACCTCGCTCAATCCGAGCGACGACTCGGTTGGCCGAGCGATACCAACTCGCTCGGCAAGGCCGAATGACGAGAGCAATTCTGGCATCCACACAACCCTTCGATCTTGCTCGCAACGCCGAGAGCAAACCAGCCAGCGGATCAGTCAATTCCCGATGCAGCAAATCTTCAAACTGCCGATGGGTCTTCAACGGAAACACGTCCGGCGAAAGCCGCAGAGTCGCCGACCAGACGTGTCCTGCGTTGTCCGGTATTTCATCGGGCAAAGCCGTGAGCGTGCAACCGGGATAGGCATCTGCGAAGTCGTGCGTGAATGTCGCGACCAATCCCGCTGGCACTCGTACGAAAAGTCCAACCGTGCCTTGATGCGAGCCGAGTTCCAAACAAACGGATTGCCGGTCTCGATTGGTTTCGTGAAGCGAGTTCAACACCGCCTCGGCATATCGCGGACCTCGGTCGTTGTCGGCGATGGAAGAGATTTGAAACAGCACGGACTGAGCATACCAGTCCGTGACCAGAATCTGCTCTCCACGGTTTAAGCCTCAATAGAACTCGACTCTGCTGTCACGATGCGAGTCTGAAATGAAAAGTCAGATTGCGGTCTTGAGCTCACCAACACCAGCTTTAAAGTCCACGAGCACGTCGGCGCTGGATTGGAAGAACCAGTCGAGTTCGCTGCCGCCGGTCACCCGGTCTGCGGAGGACGAATCGTTTTGAATGGTCAGGCTATTGAGCTTCGTTGAGCCGTTCGCACCGCCGCCATTGCGGAGATTGCCCACACGAGTTGCATAGCTATTGGCACTGGTCCACTCGGCCATGACTGCATTCAAGGCAGCGACATTGCTGGTGAGAGAGCTGGTGCCGCCGATCAGGAGGTCGTCTCCAACATTACCGCTCAAACTGTCGGCACCGAGGCCGCCGATCAGCAAGTCTCGGCCTCGATTGCCCAGCAGCGAATCGGAATCATTGCCGCCAGCCAGAATGTCGTTGCCGTCGCCACCAGTCAGCGTGTCGTTCCCGGCGGCTCCGAACAGCGCATCGTTGCCCGCTCCGCCACTGATCACTTCCGCCGAGTCGCCGCCCGTGATCGAATCATCCCCGCCGCTCCCGCTCAGCGCCCCGCCACCAACACTGCCGAGAATCGTATCCGCGCCACTCCCGCCGCTGATCGTCACGGCTCCGCTGAATTCCGAAGCATCCGCTACCCGCCCGACGGTTCCGGTGACGGTCAGCACAGCGCACTCGATCGCACTCAACGAATCGTTGCCCACTCCGAGCAGCCACGAATCGGTCAGCGTCAGATTGCCCGCCGCCCATTGCTTGACGGTGTCGATCCCGTCGTCGCCGTCGAGTGAATCGCTGAACGACGTGCCGATCAGCGTGTCGTTTCCGCCGCTGCCATACAGCGTGACGCTGCCAAACTTGAATCCCGATGCGACCAAAACATTGTCACCGTCGCTGCCCGTGAGCACCGCATGCTCAATGTTACGAAGTGTGTCCAGTCCATTGCCGTTCAACAGCGAATTTGTCAGCGTGGAATTGCCGCGGGTGACGTCGATGAGCGTGTCGTCACCCAGTCCACCGTCCAAGTAGTCGTTGCCCGCGTCGCCCGTGAGTTCATCGTCACCGACGCCGCCAATCGCACGATCGTTGTTGGACCCGCCGAGAAAAACATCATTCCCGCTGCCGCCCAACAACGTGTCACTGCCCGCTGCGCCGTCCATTTTGACTGCGAAGTCAATGCGGCTCGCATCCAACTTGTCCGCACCGCTGCTGCCGTTGAACCGGAATCTTCCACCATAGCCGGCGAGCGACGAATCCAACTGCACGGTGTCTTTCCACGAACTGCCGTTGATCAGCAAACTCGCGACATCATCGAAGCGAACCGGAGCAATCACGTCGCTGAGACTTGGCCGAATGACGTGGAGATTCTCACCGACCTTCATCACTGTGTAGAAACCGCCAAACGCTGGCAGTGATATCTCCACGTTGGTTTCGGCGACGTTGCTGACTTTGACGCAAATTATTTGCGTCGCGACACCGCCGTCATTGTCATTGGCTTGGACTTCAACCACATAAATGTTGTCTGCGTTGTTATCTGCTGGATTCTCGAAGTCTGGTGCCGCGAGAAACGCCAGCGTGCCGTCCGTCGTGATCCCAAAGCGTGTGCGATCCGCGCCGCCGATGATCGAATAACTCAAACTCAACGACTGCTCTGGCTGGTCGGCATCCGTGGCCGTGACGCGGATGAGTTCGCGAGCGTTTTCGGGGATATCGACTGTCGCATCCGACTTGAACATGAGCTTGCGGACGTTCGCTCCATTTATACGTCCATAGATTCCGTAGCCCGCGCCGTCTTGATCGAAGCTACTCCAGGCCACGAAATACCGACCATCCTTGCCAAAAGCGACCGCTGGCAGAAGTTGCGTGGACGTTGTTGTTTGATTCACTCGAACTTCATCGCCGAGGGGCGTTCCATCAGTCGTGAATTGCCGAACGTAAACGTCGAGATCGGTTCCATTGTGGGCATTGTCGAACGGAGTCCCGTTCCATGCGATGATGTACTGGCCGTCGCCATCCACCGTGATATCCGACACTCCCTGCTCCCCCTGTGTCGTATTGGTGACGAGGAATTCAGGTCCAACTGGAGTTCCGTCGGCATCAAACCGCTGCGCATAAATGCCCCAGCCGGTTCCGTCATCTTGCAAACGACTGGTCCAGGCAGCCATGAATCGACCCAGGTCATCCATCGCGATATGGGGCGACAGTTGGGAATCAAAGGTTGTCGTGTTGACGCGGAATTCACCGCCAGCCCGTTCGCCGAGTGCATTGAACCGCTGCCCAAACACGCCCTGATCGCTGCCATCGGGACCAAAGTTGGACCAGACGACCACGAACGCCCCCGCGCCATTCATGGCCATCGCGTTGGAGACCTGAAGCACTTGGCTGTTGAGCGGAGTCGTATTGACCTTGAACTCGTTCCCCATCGCGGTGCCCGACGCATCAAACCGCCGAGCGTACATCCCAGCCACCAATCCATTGGATGATTGGCTGGTCCACGTCACCACAAACGACCCATCGTTTGCAACGCCAACACCCGGTGCCCAGCGCCGTGACGGAGCAGTGGCGAGTGGAAACGGATCGCCCATTGGCGTCCCATCCGAGTTGAACAGTCGAGCGTAAATACTCGTCAACGAGTCAAACTGCGCTGCCGCCTGATCGTCAGCGGTCTGCTCGTAAACCACGACGAAGTGACCGCCCGGAGCCATCGCGACATCCGGATTCGTTTGCTCCCCCGACCAATCCGAGTTCACGACGGATTCCGTCCCAAGCTGCCGACCCTTGGCGTCGAATCGCTGCACGAACACATCAAACGTCCCGCGCCCTTCTCGATTCGGACCTTGCCATACCGCGACGTAATTCCCATCGGCATCGCTAGCCAATTGAACGGCAAATTGGCTCCCGGATGTCGGATAAAGTCCGCCATGAAAGAATCCCACAGAGCCACCGTCAGTCGTCGTGTTGACGAGAAACTCCGAACCAAACGTCCGATCGCGCGGCGTCTCCACGAATTGGTAATTCGTCGTCCATTCCGACCGCAGCTTCGCGGCTCCAGCCTCGCCGTATTTGGTCTGTACCAAATGAAACAACCGATCAAACTCATGCGTCGTCTGAGCGACCGCCAAACAACGAGCCTCAAAAAACAGCGGCCGATCCGGCGTGTCCTTGTTCAAGCCCGCCTCATTCGGGATGTGATTCGCATTGATGTCATTGCCGACTCCCTCTTCGTCGTGAGGCACGAACGCCGGGCCATTTTGAGGAAATCGCGATTGAGCCGCGTCATAAACTCCAGAGATCAATCCAGGTCTCAACGGTTGGCCAGAACGATGAACGCTGACATCAAACGTCGCACGGTTCACGCCAAGCGCAACACCGGACGGTAATTTCCCCTCAACCAAGACAACGCCATCGCGAATCGAATAAGGGGTGAACGCCTCCCAAAGCCCTAAACCATCTTCAATCAGCGTGGTTTTTCCCAGATTCACCCAGTTTGAATGAGCGTAGAAATCCTGGGATGGATGAAGGATTTTGCCGAAGGCTTTCGCGAGGTTCTCAGAATCGAACTCCATCGGGTTCGCATACATCAAGGCTTGCTCGTAAAGCGAGTTGATGTTCGCCACGCCTTCCGCGAACCAGCAGCCATCGAAATGCTTTTCCGGATGGAAGAAATCAAGTCCAACGTCTACGCCCACGTTGCCATCTTTGATTTGATCTAGCACGCTCGAATTGAGGAACGAGAGGCCATCTTCAGTGATTTGTTCGTGAATTGGTTCACCCCACCAATCGTTCTGGAACAGGCAAATCCGCTGCTCCAGAATTTCGGCCGTTCGAGAATCGGCTTCCTTGCGACGGCGAGTGGCTCTGGACGATCTTGCTGCGCTGCATCCTCGCAGCCAACGGCGGAAATCGTGGATCATCTCGGCAAGGGTTCGATCATTGAAGCTCATGGTTTGACTCCTCCATGAAAACGTGTTTGGTTTTTCTGGAAAAAATGGCGCTCGCTCATCTCAAACGCAACGGTTCTGAACAAAGCAGAAGTAGAGGAAAAGATCGCTGGGACGTTCTCATTGGGTGTGTTTTGGAAAGGCCCTTTGGGAATGGAGTCCCAGCGATGTGTGCGCAGATTAAGT
>SYJG01000263.1 GCA_005798445.1 Planctomyces sp. | reverse complement strand
GCTCCAGCATTGGAAACCGTCGCCACGCTGCTCGCGGCCATCGACACACACCGAGTCGGCAATCGTCCCACTCGCAACGAACCTCGCGCCAACAAACGCCGACCCAAATACAAGTTCCTCACCAAACCACGACAAACATTCCCAAACCGTGTCCCACTCAAGGTCTAGAACTCGTTAAGTGCCATTCTGCCAAGTGACCTTTTCTTTTGTGATTTCCAGATTCACGATTTCGGAGTTGGCAGCTCAATCTCCATCTCAGAGATCGTTCCAAAAAAGAAAGCACCCCGGTCCCTCCAACTTGGACCAGGGTGCCCGATGCCAGGACGAGCCGCTCCGTCAGCAGCATCTCGTGCGTATCGTGGAACGGAAAGTACGAGCAGCCCATGCTGGCTCCGCAGTTGTGGCAGAGGTAGCAGTTGCCGTTGCGGACGGTGATCGCTCCGCAACTGTCGCAGGCCGGCGCGTCGCACTGGAAGCCTTTGAACTGGTCGTTGCGATCGCTGATGACCGGGAGACCGTTGCGAGACAACCCCGATTCGGTCGAGCCAACTCCGTTGACGTGCATCTCGATGATCGTCGTCATCTCTTTCGCGACCGATTCCGCGGTCGGAGCGACGGCAGCATGAGAGTGCCCATTGCCGTGGCTGTTGCCGTTGAACCGCGGGCTGTTCGCTTCGCGGTAGCCGGGGACGAACGCGTCACCGCCGAGGTCGTGATGTACGGTGTAGCTTTGAATGGCGAACCCGGAACCGGCGATATCTTCGTCTTGGAGGTCTGGCAGCGTCTCCTCGAATTCGTGCCGCCATTCGGGATTCGTTCGCGAGACCGCTTGCGCGGCCGGGCCAGTCTGCCAGACTCTCAGCAACCACATCCAGTCGAAGCCTTGCCGTGCGAAGTCATCAGAGACTACGGAAGTCTCTTCATTTTCAGTTCACTGCCCAGCTTTGTCGGCCACAATTGAGAACTCTTTGCCTCCAAGAAACCAACACGAACGACCAAAGGGCCTGACCATCATCCGTCCTTTGTCGCCAGCAACGAGTCCCGCATTTACAATGTTCGCTCAGGATCGAGGCGAGTGGCTGGGCAGAATAAAGTCAGGACCGGCCCTTGGGCAGTCGCCGCTCGCGGAGATTCTCCCGTTCGATTCCGGAGGCCGCCGCCATGATCCCGATTTTCGGTGTGGTGTTTCTGGTCCTGTTCGTCGTCGTGTTTTTCACAATCATTTCCGGGTTCTGGCGAATGCGTGGGATGGCCAACAAAGTCTTCACGCTGGCCGAGCAGGAGATGGAACGTAAACTGCGCGAAGGGCTGTCAAATCCGACCTCCGCCACCAAAGCAACTCCGGATCCGGGCGTCTGCTCGCATTGTGGCAGCCGACTGACGGCGAACGCGGTGGAGTGTCGGAACTGCGGCGCGGGCTTGCCGTGAGTTGGACCGGCGAATTCCGCCGCTTGGCGACGTTGAGAAATTTGTGACGCGCCGCACAATCGCCACAGTTCGGCCAGCTTCGCGCCGATGAACAAACTCAGTGGACTCACAGAGGTACTCGGGCCAGCGAGCGGTAGGACGTCAGCCCTCCGAGTCCTGGATCGACCGCTGCCTCGTGTGACTCGGAGGGCTGACGCCCTGCCGCTCGCCTGCGCGAAGGAACGCAACATGCCCGAAGCGGTACGAATCATTTACATCATCGGAGCTGGCCGGAGCGGCTCGACGTTGCTCGACACGATATTGGCCAGTCATCCCGACGTGGTTGGTGTCGGAGAGTTGGTCAATCTGCACAGTGCGGGTTGGACATCGAACGAAGTCTGCGCGTGCGGCAAGCTAGGGACCGAGTGCGACTTTTGGACGCGCGTCCGCGAAGGCTGGCAACGGCGCGTGAAAGAGGCGACCGTCGAGGGCTACGTCGCTCTACAAAAACGCTTCGAGTTGTTTTCTGGACTCGGCCTGATGCAGTTGGCTCGGATGCTGCGGCAGCGTTTTTCTCCGACCGCTGATTTTCAGGCGTACCTGCGACAGACCGAGGCGTTGTATCAGTCGATCGCCGAAGTCAGTGGCAAGTCGATCATCGTCGATTCGTCGAAGCATCCGATTCGGGGCGCGTTGCTCGCGCACCTGCATGGGATCGACCTGCGGTTGGTGCATCTGGTGCGGGACGCTCGCGCGGTCGTGTGGTCTCGCAAAAAGGCACTGGAGGCCGACCAGAAATCGGGAGTTCAATTCGCGATCAAGCCACGTTCGGCGTTGTATTCCGTCGCATTCTGGGCATTCATGAATGTGCTGGCTGCGATGACCTGCCTATTTCGACGGCGGCAATCACTGCGGATGCGGTACGAAGACTTCGTCGCTGAGCCGCAAGCTCAACTGGAGCGGCTGGGTCGTATGTGCGGCTTGGATTATTCCGCCACAGCGCAAGCGTTGCTGACCGGTCAGTCCCTGAAAGTCGAGCATCCCATCGCCGGGAACCGGATGCGGATGAAGGGAAGCGTCACGCTCAAGCCCGACTGGGAATGGCGCGATCGTCTACCGGTTCGCGACCGCGCAGTCTGCTGGTTGTGTGCGGGCTGGTTGCTGCTGGCGTTCGGCTACGGCCGCAGTCGAGTTCGGAAACCAACGTCGGCCGCGGCAAGTGCGTCGTGGTTCGCGAGAAACGTCGTCGAGTCACTCCGTAAAACGAATCGAGTCACGGAGTGACTCGGCTACATTTCGGAGTCGTCCAATTCCAATTCGGGCAAGTCACCCCAGCACTCTTCGGATGTCCGAGCGACGATGCGCTTCACGGACAGTCCGTGTCCCAGCAGAATCAAGCCGGAGACCAACGCGACGAATCCGCTGGTGATCGCCGGACGAATGGCTTGGTTCATTCCGAAGAGAATCAAACACACAATCCCCACCATGAATGCCAAGATCGCCGGGAACGCGCTGCCGTTGAGGACTTCTCGTAACCGATTTGCTCCTGTCAGCCGTACCGGCCAGACGTTGCCGTCACGAAACAGATGCAGTTGCCGATTCAGCCAGACTCGCACATGGCGGCGCGAGGCGAAATACAGTCCGATGTGATTCACGACGAACGAAAAGAACATGCCACACAAGCCGATCGTCATTGCGACTTTCACTTCGGCAATCACGTCTTGATTGGTGATCGCTTTCCACCAACCGGCGAGGATCGGAAATGCGATCGACGACATCAGGAAGATCTTCATGAATCCGCTGCCGACCAGAAACCACCAAATGCTGTGTGACCGCCGTGGCTGCGGATCGACTCGGCACAACCACGCCGCCGTGCGCCAATCGTTGAGCCCGAACTTCAAACAGAACACCGCGACTCCGATGGCCGGATGAGCGGTCAGTTCCGCAACGACGATCGCCACCGCCAGCAACAGCCACCACGGAATATGCCACTGCCGACCGCTGGTGGTCGGTTCAATCTCAAAAACTTCACCGGCTCGGACGTCGTTGCTCATCATGGCCAGTGATGTAACATCGCGCAACGGGTCCGGCAAACGTCTCATCGGAACTTGCATGGCCATTTTAACCCGAAGCGTCAGCGAGGGCGGGCGCTTCAAAACTCGAGGATATGGTGTCTGGTGAAGCGTTCGCCCTCGCTGACGCGTCGGGTTACAAAACGATGCGGCTTCAGAAGGTGACACGGTCTCAAGTGAACTTGCGGCAGAAACAAACGCGACCCTACGATCCGCGCGGCTTTTGAAGGGATCGGCAATCGGAATCGGTCAGGGCAGACCGGCTCACCTCTGGGAGTTTCAAAGGAATGAGTGCGGATTGGCTGGAATCTCGTGGTCGGCGGTTTGACCCGGCTCACGATCGGTTGGAACGTGGTCCGTCGTTCCCGACATCTCCAACACGAGACGGTACCTCGGCGGATGCCCTCGCGGAACTCGATGCGACGTTGGCGGCGAGGAGTCCCGAACGAAAACGCTTGCACGATGCGATTGGTCGCACCCGAGACTACCTCTTCTCGATCCAGCACGACGACGGATTCTGGTGCGGCGAGCTGGAAGGGGACACGATCCTCGAAAGCGAATACATCCTGCTGCTGACGCATCTGGGTCGCGGTCAGTCCGAGCAGTCGTTGCGATGCGCGAATTACATCCGGCAACAGCAGCTTCCCGATGGAGCGTGGGCCATTTATCCGGGTGGTCCGCTGGAGATCAGTGCGTCGGTGAAATCGTACTTCGCGCTGAAGATTGTCGGCGACTCACCGGACGCCGAGCACATGGTTCGCGCGCGAAACGCGATCCTCGCGGCGGGCGGGGCCGAGAAGGTCAACAGCTTCACACGGTTTTATCTGGCGCTGCTCGGTGTGATCACGTACGAGCAATGCCCGGCGGTCCCGCCGGAAGTGGTGCTGCTGCCAAAATGGATGCCGTTCAACATCTCCGAGATGTCGGCCTGGTCGCGGACGATCATCGTGCCCCTCAGTCTGATGTGGGCGTTCCGGCCCATCACGGCGCTGCCGGCCGAACAAGGCATTCGCGAATTGTTCGTCCGCTCGCCCGAAGAACTGCCGGCGTCGATGCCGAAATGCGAAGCACTCGACGAGCTGACCAAAAAGACGTTGATCGACTGGGAGGCATTCTTCCGCCGCGTCGATACGACGCTGAAGACGATCGACCGTTGGCGCATTCGGCCGCTCCGCAAGCGAGCGATCGCGAAAGCCACGAAGTGGATGCTCGACCGCTTCGCCGACAGCGACGGACTTGGTGCGATCTTCCCGCCGATCGTGTGGAGCATCGTCTCGCTGCGTTGCCTCGGTTATGCGGATGACTCGCCAGAGGTGCAGTCGCAGTTGCTCGAATTGGAGCGGCTGACGATTTCCGAAGACGACACCGACCGCTTGCAGCCGTGCAAGTCGCCGGTGTGGGACACGGCGATTGCGACGATCGCTTTGCGTGATGCCGACGTGCCTCCCGAACATCCCGCGTTGCAGCAGTCGGTGCGCTGGCTGTTGTCGCAAGAGATTCGACAACGAGGCGACTGGGCCGAGCGTGACTCGAAGACCGAACCCTCCGGCTGGGCGTTCGAGTTCCGCAATGCGTTCTACCCGGACGTCGATGACACAGGCATGGTCTGCATCGCGCTGAGTCGCTGCCTGCCGGAACTGAATTGGTCCGCCGACTTCCTGCTCGACGATTGGAGCTGGCATCCGGAAGACAAAGACGTCGCCGCCGTCGTCGCCGGAAAGGCCGAGGACGCGGGAGACGCGGTCGCTCAAGTCCGGTCGATGGGGCCGATCCTCAGCGCGGTCCATCGCGGTGCTCGCTGGATTCTGGCGATGCAATCCAGCGACGGCGGCTGGGGAGCCTTCGACAAAGACAACACGCGCGAGCTTTTCACGCGCGTTCCGTTCGCCGACCACAACGCGATGATCGATCCCAGCACCGCCGACCTGACCGCTCGCATGATCGAGATGTTCGCCGGGCTAGGCGTGTCGATCGACCATCCGGCGATTCAGCGCGGCCTGAAGTTCGTCTGGTCGAAGCAAGAGCACGATCACTGTTGGTACGGCCGCTGGGGAGTCAACTACCTCTACGGCACTTGGCAGGTGATTGTCGGACTGACACAAATCGGCATCCCGACAACCGACCCTCGCATCCGCCGCGCCGTCGAGTGGCTCAAGGCCAAACAACAACGCAACGGCGGCTGGGGCGAAACGATCCGCAGCTACGACGAACCGGCCCTGCGCGGACAGGGTGAGACGACGGCCTCGCAATCCGCGTGGGCGCTGCTCGGCTTGATCACGGCGGGAGAGGGTCACTCGGACGAAGCGCGTCGCGGAGTTGACTATCTCCTCCGCACGCAACTGCCTGACGGGTCGTGGGACGAAGCTCCCTGGACCGGCACCGGTTTTCCGAAGGTCTTCTATCTGAAGTACCACCTCTATCGGATCTATTTCCCGCTGATGGCGCTGGGGCGGTTCGCAAAAGTAGCGACATGAAATTGGTCATTGGTTGTTGGCGATAAGTCATCCGAAATTCATCAATGACCAATCGCCAATAACCAATTGCTTCGTACTACTTTGCCGTCTGCCCCTTGAACAGTTTGCGGTCGATGCGGGCCAGGAACGGCGTCCAGCTTGCGCCGGTGTTGGGGTCGTCGGCGATCGTGCGGGCGAACTCGTGGACCTTCGCGTCGAGATTGTCGAGGTGATGCAGGGCGATCGCTTCGGGAGTCATCGGCAGGCGGACGGCTCCGTGCTCGTACGAGCCGTGATGGCTGGCGATCATGTGTTTGAGCCGCAACGCGATCTCGGTCGGGAACGATTCGTTGGTCAGTCGTTCGACCTCGGCGATTTTTTCGGTGAGCATCTCGATGCCGATGATCAGGTGGCCGAGCAACTGTCCCTCGTCGGTGTAGACGAAGGCGTTGTCGAGGCTCATCTCGCGGACCTTGCCGAGATCGTGCAGGAAGATGCCGGCCAACAGCACGTCGAAGTTGACGGCCGGGTACAGGTCGCGAATTCGCTTGGCGGTCTCCAGCATGTTGACGATGTGTTCGACGAGTCCGCCGCGATAGGCGTGATGTGTTTTGACTCCGGCGGCGGCCTTGGAGAGGTCGTCCATCAGCTCGTCGTCGATCAGAAAACATTCCATGAGTGCTCGAAGCTGCGGGTGCTCGATCGACAGCAGCAAGTCGCGCAGCTTGCGGAGCAACGCTTCGACGTCGGCGTTGGGACGCTGCTCGAAGTCTTCCGGGTTGAGGATGTTGGCGGGGACGGCCCTGATCTGCGTCAGGATCATCTGCAGGTTGCCCTGATGGAGCTGCACTCGGCCGCAGACTTTGACGAAGTCGCCGGCGTGGACGTTGGCGAGCGATTCCTCGACGACGTTCCACATCAGACCGGACATGGCTCCGGTGCGGTCGCGCAAGGATGCGAGCAAGAAAAGATTCGCTTGCCGGTTGGCTCGAAGCTGCTTGTCCGCGAGTAAGTAGACCTCTTCGACGGAATCTCCGTCCTTCAACTCTTTCAAAAACTGCCGAGCCATGAGCGAAGCCTTCTAAGGCGGCTCAGCGGTTTGCGAGCGGCCAAGGCGGATGTTAGGGGCGAACTGAAAACGAAAGAAGGCCGGCGAAACTTGTCGCCAGCCTTCTTAATCTTCAATGTAACCCGAAGCGCCAGCGAGGGCGGACGCTTCCCCGACGTCGAACTGAAAATCGAAACCCGGTGAAGCGTTCGCCCTCGCT
>SYJG01000262.1 GCA_005798445.1 Planctomyces sp. | reverse complement strand
CGGCAGGGCGTCAGCCCTCCGAGCGATTCGAACGGGATTGACTCGGAGGGCTGACGCCCTGCCGCTCGCCGAATCTCTCATCACACTCCGCGAGAGGGATACAACCCTCACCCAGCGTCCAACAAACGCAGGGAAGCCCACGTTCTGCGTTGCTCGGCCAGTTGGGCGAACGTAGGCTGGCGGCATGTCATCCGACGTGTCAGCGCTGCTGAGTGCGATTCAACGGGGAGAGTCCCACGCGGCGGATGCTTTGTTGCCGCTGGTCTACAATCAATTGCGTGAGATGGCTCGCGCGAAGATGACCCAGGAGTCGGCCGGGCAGACGTTGCAAGCGACCGCGCTAGTGCATGAGGCGTATCTCCGGTTGGTTGATTCGCGGGCGGTTCAGAAGTGCCACAGTCGCAAGTACTTTTTTGCGGCCGCTGCCGAAGCGATGCGTCGCATCTTGATTGAGATCGCTCGACGCAAAGAGGCTGTGAAACGGGGCGGAGATTGGGACCGAGTCGAGTTTCCGCTGAGCGATCTTTACGAAGCGGGTTCTGCCGTTAACGTGCTGGAGATCGACGAGGCGTTGACTCGATTGGCTGCGCAGGATGCTCAGGCGGCGGAACTGGTCAAGCTGCGGTACTTCACGGGTCTGCCGCTGCCTGAGGCGGCTGAGATGCTGGAAATGTCCGAACGGTCGGCCCGCCGCTTGTGGGCGTACGCGCGTGCGTTTTTGTTGGAGGAGTTGTCACCGGGGGCGTAACTCGTTGAACCGCAAGCCGCTGACGAGCGCGCTGATCGACGCACTCGCCTCGCTCTCGCACCGATGCGCTCGCTTGCGGCTGCGGTTCAGCGAATTTTCTTCAGATTTTTGGCCGGGTTTGTTGGCGGAATACGCATGAGTCTCTTGAGCAGAGTGGAATTCTCGCCCGCGAATATTTGCGATGAGTCATGCGTGAACGCGACCTTTTTATTGTTGCCCTTGAAATCGACGACGAGACGGCGCGGCAGGCGTATCTCGACGAGGCATGTGTGGGCGACTCGGCTCTGCGTGTCCGGGTTGAACGGCTGCTGAACCGCGAATCCCAGGCGGGCGACTTTTTGGAACAGCCGGCGGCGGATTTGTGTTCGGACATGGACGCGGGGTTGCTCGCGGAAGCCAGTGAGCCACAGCCAGACGGCGGCGATCCCCCGACAATCCTCGGCAAATCGGACGACACGGGGCAGTCGGTTCTTATGAATCCAGAGGTCTCGGCAGCTTCGATCACCAATCCCGGCGTTGCTTCCACTTCGCAGAGCGGATTGACGGAGCCATCGTATGTCTTCGGCACGCTGTTCGGCCGGTATCGCGTCGAGCGTGTTCTGGGTTCGGGAGGCATGGGAGTCGTGTATCTGGCCGAAGATTCGCGGCTGGGGCGGCGCGTGGCTTTGAAGATTCCCAAGTTCGACGTTGATGGCAAGTTCCAATTGAGCGAGCGGTTTCGTCGGGAAGCGCGAACGATGGCGTCGGTCCTGCATCGGAACCTCTGCCCGATCTTCGATGTTGATGAACAGGACGGCACGCACTACTTGACGATGGCTTTCATCGACGGCAAGACGCTGGCGGAGGTCCTCAAGATAGGATCATCATTCACGACGCGGCAGATCGCCGAATTGATTCGCAAATTGGCGTTGGCTCTGGATGAAGCTCATCGTGCGGGAGTTATCCATCGCGACCTGAAGCCAGCCAACGTGATGATCGACCACAGTGGCGAGCCGATCTTGATGGACTTCGGGCTCGCCTGGATGGCGCACGAGACAGACTCGCGAGTGACGCAGTCCGGGGCAATTGTCGGAACGCCGGCGTACATGGCTCCAGAGCAGGCCGAAGGGGTTGCCGAAAAAATCGGCGCGGCGTCCGACATCTACAGCTTGGGAGCCATCCTCTACGAGCTGCTCGCCAGTCGGCCGATTCACACCGGCAGCGTGACACGCGTGTTGTTCAAGCTGATGCACGAAGCTCCGACGTTGCCGAGCAAGATTCACGGCGATGTCGATCGAAAACTGGAAGAGATTTGTCTGAAAGCGATCGCGCGGCAACCCGAGGATCGGTTCGCCACTGCGGCGGAGTTCGCGGAGGCACTCGCGCGATTCCTCGAAGGGCGACCGTGGGAGGGCGAGGCTCCCGCCGAGCCTCGAACGGGCGAAAGACGAGCTGCCGAAAGGCACGGCTCGGCGGGAGCCTCGTCCTCTCGACATCGAGACGGCAACTCGGATCGAACTGACCTGCTGCCGCCGGACACGAGTGCGGAGACGATCGCCTATCAAAGCTCAGGCGAGCCGGTGGGCGTTAGCCCCCGGACTGGTGCGAATGTCCGGGGGCTAACGCCCGTCGGCTCGCCTGGATCGCGCGGTGGGTCGCGCGACAAATCGCGAGTCGTGCTCGCGGGTTTGTTGCTGATCGGAGTCGCGTGGGCGATCGTGGACGGTCTATCGAAGCCAAATCCGGAAGTACTTGTCTCGAACGGCGACGGTGGGCGAATCGCTCAGCCGGACAAGGCCCAGCCAGCCAATTCGCCACCAGACCAGTCGCCGCCGAGTCCCGAACCGCTCAAACTAGAACTCGCGTTGCAGTTGCCCTCTGTGACGAGAGCCACCGGACTCAAGCTGGGTGATCTCGACGGCGATGGCGATCTCGATCTATTCGTGGCGATGCTGAAGGCTCCCTGCGTGATGCTTCGCAACGATGGCCGCGGCCATTTCACCGACAGCGGCCAGCAACTGGGAGACAACGCCAGCTTCGCGGTCGCATTGGGTGACTTGGATCGCGATGGCGATCTGGATGCCTTCGTCTGCAACTCTGACGAGCAAGAAGACGCAATCTGGTTGAATGATGGTCGCGGCATGTTTCAACGCTCGCCGCAATCGTTTCCACTCGGCATGTCGAACGATGTCGTGCTAACGGATATCGATGGTGACAACGACCACGACGTCGTCGTGTCCAACTGGCAAGGCCCCGCCACAATTTGGATCAACGATGGATCGGGACACTTCACCAGCCAGCAAACGATTGCACGAATTGGGAACACCGGCGTCGCGCTAGGGGACTTGGACGGCGACGGCGACGGCGACGCCGATCTCGTGATGACCAGCTTTGGCGGCGACAACCGCGTTTGGTTCAATGACGGTCAGGGTCACTTCTCCGACAGCGACCAGCAGATCGAACTCGCGAAAAGCACTTCCGTGGCGTTGGGCGATCTCGATCAAGACGGCAACTTGGATCTGTTCATCACGGCACATCAGGGCAACCAGATCTGGTTCAACGACGGCAGCGGCCGCTTCCAAAACAGCGAGCAACGGTTCGGTGACGGTCTCTGTGAAGCAGTCGAACTGGTGGACCTCGACGCCGACCACGACCTGGATGCCATTTCCATCGGTGGTGGATTTGAGTTCGCAAAACCAAGGTCTGTGTGGCGAAACGACGGCAAAGGCCGCTTCCAAAAAGTGGCGACAACGCTCCAGTCCGGCCGTTCGCAGGCACTGGCCGTCGGCGATCTCGACGGCGACGGGGATGCCGACGTCATCTTCGGCAACCTCGACGAACCCGCCGAAGTCTGGCTCAATCCCTCGAACCAATCGCCGATCCCGTGACACGGTAGAAACGACCACGACGGCGCTCCTTCAAGTTGGAGTCCCGGCTTTAGCCGGCTCCGTTACCGCCTCAAGGCGGAACTCCAACCGAAACGCGCTCAGTAGGATTAGAACAGCGCGGCAATCGGCTGACCTTCTTCCATCAACCGAAACGGTCGGCCTAAAGCGTCGATCGCACTTAGGTCGTCGATGCCCATCGCGCGGTAGACGGTGTGGGCGATGTCTTCGGCTCCGACGGGATTGTCGGCGGGGTATTCGGCGACCTTGTCCGTGGTGCCGTAGGCTTGGCCTCCTTGGATGCCGCCGCCAGCGAGCAGTATGGATTGGCACGCCGTCCAGTGATCGCGGCCGGCTCCGCTGACGCCGCCGGAGCGTGGGTCGCCGATCTTTGGCTTACGGCCCATCTCGCTGCTGACGAGGACCAGCGTCGTGTCGAGCAAACCGCGATCGTGCAAGTCAGCCAGCAGCGCGGCGAAGGGGCGATCGAACTCCGGCAGCAGGTGATCGCGCAGGCAACCAAAATTGTTGCCGTGAGTGTCCCAGCCGCCGCCGCTCTTGCAGAGCTTGCTCAGGAGATCGCTCCCTTTCCAGAAGACGGTGACGAACGGCACGCCCGCTTCAACCAATCGCCGAGCCATCAAAAAGCTGGTTGCGGTGATCGTGTTGCCGTACTGATTGCGAACCGACTCCGGCTCGGCCGAGAGATCGAACGCGGCCTTCGTCTGCGGTGCGGTCAGCAACGAGAACGCCTTCTCTTGCTGCTTCGAGTAACCGCCGGAGGAGAGCGAATGCTCAACCAATCGGGTTGTCCCATCGAGCGACGACAGCAATTCGCGCCGCGACTGCAAACGGCCAAGCCCAATGTCACCGTGGAGCTGCAACGCCGGAGCCGTGAACGTCATCGGCTTCTCACGCGAACCATCCACGAAGACTGGATCGAACTCCAAGCCGAGTCGCGCACCAAACTGTCCCGGCCGCGTGTATTCGGGAGCACCCTCTTTCTGCGGCAGCGAAATGACCGACGGCAAGTACGGATGCGGCGGCCGTTTGTACGCGACGGTCGAAGCCATCGACGGCCAATCGGTCGGGTATGGCGTGCGAGCATTCAGCAATTGCCGGAACGACGGATCGCCCGCGTGGCCGGTCAGGTTGTAATAGTAGCCGTGATGATGATCCCCGGTCCCTCGGCCGAAGTCCCCCAACGACCGTACGACGGCAATGTGATGAGCTTGCTTCGCGGTGAATGGCAGGTGCTCGCACAGTTCCAGGCCGGGAGCACTTGTCGCGACGGGATTGAACTCGCCGCGATACTCCAACGGCGCATCGGGTTTCATGTCCGTGGTGTCGATGTGCGAAACGCCGCCGCTGAGCCAGATCATGATGCAGGACTTCGCGGGCTGTTTGCCGAGTCGAGGTGTGTCTTTCGGCGAGGCGTTTTCGGCGGCACGAGCCAGATTGACTCCGCAAAAGCCAGCGCCACCGGCAATCAAGAACGCGCGACGATCCCGATCAATCTCGTGAAAACACTGGCGTGCCATTCCAACCCCCAAGCCGTGTCGTTCTCGGAACAATCTGAACTGGAGTGGGATGATATCGGCTATCTCGGCGGAGCACGAAGACAAATCCACAAATTGAACTTCAACTTGGCATGCCGAAATGCGGCAGTGATGTCGTCGCAATCGGGAATGGTAGGGACTATTCCAGCAGTCGCGCGCGAATGGAGAAGGGGCGTTGCAGGACATCGAGCGCTTCGTGGAGGTGGCAGAGTCCGATGTGGAGGCGGCACCACCAACTTGCCGCAGTGTGCCGTTGAGCGAAGCGGCGGAGTATACGGCGGTACGCGGCGCGATACGGTGGCGTGCGTCGCGAGAGTCGGTATCGGAGACGTGCGGCGGTGATCTTCTGCTGGATCTCGAACAGCGTGGCTGGCTTGATCGTCGAGTCGGATCGTTCGGCGGACAGCACCGCCGTCAGAACGTGCCACAGGAATTGGTCATCGGTGTGCAAACCGTGGGGATCCATTGGCGCGAGGAGCTCCCGTGCGGCAAGCGCATCCCCGACACAGTACGCATCGGCAATCAGCCACATTTCGTGCATGCGCGTGCCAACGTCGATGGGCAGCGTGAGCGCGTGCCGACTGACTTCTGCGGCCTCGGAGTCGCGGTCGATCCCGCGCAGGCTTTGCACCAGGTTGGCCAGCATCCACGATTCCAACTCTGTGCGATCGCGCCAATCGGACAACCAGTGGGCGGCGTCCGCATAACATTCGACCTTCGCCAAGGCCCAGCCAACGAACGCCCAGGTGGCAGTGGCTTGTCGAAGCGATGGGCGGTACTGCCGAGCGAACTTTTTGAGTCGTTTCGGTTGATACGCGTTGCTCAAGACTTCGCAGTAACCTTGCACCGCGCGGGTTCCCAGTTCACCAAACGCCAGGAGTTCGCCGATGAATTTTGGTGTCGCGGCGTGGGACGTGCCGAAGGACCAGCGCACCCACGTCCCGGCGATGGCTGGATGAGCCTGTCCCGACAAGACGAGGTTTTTCAGAAACAAGCAGGCGTTGTCGTGTCCTTCGGAGTCGCGCAGCGCCTGCAGGGCGGGGTCGAACGACCAATCGGGGATGTCGGTCTGTCGGCAGAGTGCCGTCAGCTTCTCGCGAGCAACGGCACGCTCGCCGCGAGCGAACTCCAATTGCACGGCGCGAGCTTCGATGGCCGGACCGCCGACGTGCAGACGCATTTGATCGAGCGTTTTCTCGGCTTGATGGAAGTGCTTTTTCCCAAGCCGCAGCTCGAAGAGCCGATTGCCGGCGAAGGAATAATCGGGACACAGCGACAGGGCGTTCTCGTAGCACTCGATCGCGCCGTCGATGTCGTTGGTCCGTTCTTTCGCGTCGCCGAGATAACCCCAGGCGACGTTGTCGTGCGGCGACATGGCCAGCAGCTTCTCGGCGGTCTCGCGAGCCAGCGGCCAGTTTGACGTTTCCACCGCCCAGTCCGCGAGAATCCGCCGGCCCCACAAGTAGTCGCCGTACTCAACCAGCACGTCTTGCATCAGGCGGACGGCTTCATCGGCGCGGCCGCGGCACCATTCCACCCAAGCGGCTCGACCACGGAGATTGAACGGCGGGCGACCGGGAATGGCTGCCGGCCGGCACGCGGCCAGCGCCTCCTCGTAACGATGCGCACTGACCAACAACTCGGCCCGCAAGTCGTAGGCTTCGGTCAGCAGCGGCCGCATTTCGATGACGCGATCGAGCGCGGCGAGTCGCTCGGTGAGTTGTTCGGGCTTGGAAAGATACCGAGCCACAATCAACCAGGTGCGTGGTTCCATCGGACGAGCGGCGACGATTTCGCGCACGAGTTTCTCGAATCGCTCCGGCTGTTTGAGTTCATCCGTTCGTTGGTGAAGCCGCGCCCAAGCGGCTTCGTAACCGGGCTGAGTCCGCAGCAACGTTTCCAGTCGCGCGACAGCCTCTTCCGGCTGGCCCTGTACCCAGAGCAAGTCGGTCAACTCCATGAGCACTCCGCCGTCCAGCGGTGCTCGGCGAGCCATCCCCTCCAGGAGTTCGCGAGCCTCGTTCAATTGATGTCCACGCTCAAACGATTCCGCTAGACGCCGCGCCGCGAGCGCCCAGTTGGGATTGATCTCGAGTGCCCGTCGCAGCGCGGCTTGCTCGGCTCCGGTGTCGTGGCGATGTTGTTGCACCATCGCCAGGTCGAGCCACAACTTTGGCAACAACGGGAAACGTTCGGTCGCTTGCGTCGCGAGTTCGAGCGCCTCGTCGAGTCGATTCATCTCGCTGAGCTGCACGATGACGGCCGACCAGGCGTGCCACAAATCGGGCCGAGCCGCCAGCGCTTCACGCAGCATAACCAGCAACTCTGCTGGCTCGAACGTGCCGTGAGCTTGTTCGGCAAAGGCCAGCAATCCGTCACCGAAGAGGACTTGAACGACCATCTCTTGCCAGATGAATTGCAGTTCCTCGCGCCGCTGTGCCGTGCTGTCACACAGCGACAGCAGCGACCCGATCGCGTAGTCGTTGTCGATGCTCAAGCGAATGGCTTGGCGAAATGCCTCGCGAGCCTCCTCCGGGCGTCCCGCGTCTTGCAGCACGCCGCCGCGCACGACGAAGTTCGTCACGTCGTGGGGGTTGCACTGCTCGGCGATGTTCAGCTCTTGAAACGCCGCCTCGAAGTCCTGGCGATCTTTGTGTGTGATCGCCAACTCGCGATGTGACCAGGCATCGAACGGATGCACTTCGACCAGATGCCGGACGATCGGTTCGACTCGGTCGGGTGCCTCGTTGCGAAGCCGCGAGACGTACACTTGATGCAAGCCGAGGTGATACGGGAATCGCTTGGTCAGTTGCCGGAAATGAGCCAGCGCGGCGGCCGGACCTGCGACTTCGGCCAGCAAATCGGCGACTCGCATTTGTGTGCCGACCGCCAGCGGATCGGCGGCAGCGACCTCTCGCCACGCGGCCAAAGCACGTGGCAGGTCACCGTGAAACTCCGCCTGTCTCGCGGAGGCCATCAACCACGCCAGCCGCGCGGCTTTGCCCTCGGTCTGAGCCAACAACTCCGCCGCCCACTCGATGCGACCCCCTTGCAATGCGACTTCGGCGGTGAAGAGTTTCAGCTCCGCATCCTCTGGCCGAAGTTCCAACGCTTCGCGCAGCAGGCCGAACGCCTCGTCCGTCCGTTCCAGCGCCGAGTACGCCCAGAAGAGCGTCTGAGCCGGCAGGCTACTCTTCTTCCCGAAGCGATCGAATCGCCGCCGCAACGAATCCAGAGCCGAGTCCGTCTGACGCAGAAACCGAGCGGCTCGAAAGGACGAGTCGGCCAGGGCCTCGCTCCGTTCGTTCAGCCCGCTCGCCTGACGATACAGCTCGTAGGCTTCCTCGAACCGCCGTTGCGTCCAGCGGATGTTCGCCAGGATGAAGTAGTTGCCTGCGTCGGAGGGACTCGCTCGCAGTGCTCGCCGCAACCAGAACTGAGCCTCGTCGTGCTGCCGCGCATCATCGCTGAGCAACTGTCCAAGCTGCGACCAGAATTCGGGATGCGGTGCTTCCTTCGCGATCATGCGCCGGCAGAGATCCAGCCGTTCGTCGCGCCGTGCCAGATCGCGCAGCAGGCTGAGCTTCGACAACACGAACGCCGGCTGGTCCTCGAACTGTGCGAGCATTTGGTTGTCGAAACCGAGCAGCGCGGCCGTGTCGCCGTCGTATCGAGCCAGCTCGCGTTGCGCGAGAATCGTCATCGGATCGTCGGCCGCCAAACGCCGCATCTCGTCACAGGCTTGCTGAGCCTCGTCGCGGCGATGCCCCTTCAAAGCCGCTTCGAGCCGATGGTTCTGCTCGTTGAGTTCCGTGTCCGGCAGATCGAGTTCGTTCAGTGCGGCAACCAGTTCGGGCCGATCGTGCGGGACAAACGCCATGCCGCGCGGCCCGAACGGACGTTGCTGCTTGAGCAACTCGTCTCCCAACGCCTCACTGAGCAATCTCACGAACGGATCTCGCAGCAACAACGTGCCACGTCGCTCGTCGTAGCCGACGACCGCCTGCATGTGGGCATTGCCCGTCCCCACCGTCGTGAGCGCGAACGGGATGCCGCGATCCAGCAGCCCCTTCGCACTGTCCCAGGTCACGCGAAACTCGCGCAGGACGTAACCGTTTTGCTCGGCCCACTCGCGGCCTCGAATGCGCGGCGTGCCGTCGTAGCAAATCAATTCGGCAATCGCGAGATGCTCGGCCGGCCGTTGCCAAAACCGGCTGATCGTGGTCAGCGTCGCCGGAGCACAGGTCAACTGATGCTGTCGCACAAACCCCACCGGCAACAAGACTCGGCCGAGACCATTGTTGGCATCGTTGGTCGTTGAACTCTGCGACTCCAACCGCTCGACGACATGCTTGTGAAACTTGGTGTCGGCCAGCTTCGACCAGGTCACGCAGCCGTCGATGTCTCCCAGTTCGTAGGCCAAATCGCCACGTCGTCCCGCCAGCCATTTCTCCGTCGGCTTGTCGCGCAGCGGCGTCAGTTCGGCGAACCGTTCGAGCCAGCGACGCGATTCCTCGAAGCGGCCCAGCTCCATCAAGTAGAGGGACAACTGCGCCGCGATCGGCGAGGCTTCGATGTGATCCAGAGCGTTTTGCAAGAGATCAATCGCCTCGGCGTCCCGCTGTTGCAGCGTCAGCAGGTGCGCGGTCTGTTGCAGCGCCGGCCGATACCTCGGCCGCATCGCGAGTGATCGCTGACTGGCGGCCAACGCCTCGTCGTAGCGGTCCTCTTGCTCGAAGATGCCCGACCGTTCGGCCCAGACCCAGACGCTTTCCGGGTGCAATTCCTCGGCGCGATCGAGCAACTGCTCGGCGGCATCAAAATCGCGGAACAACGCTGTCAGACGTGCTCGCAGACACAACCACGACGACCGAATGTCCGCGTTCGCAGCGGTCAAATCGGGCGTCTCTTGCACGAACTGCCAGGCACGATACCACCCACGGCTCGCGAGCAAGTCGAAGCCGTTGTAGTACCTCGCTTCCGGAGACTGAGGGTCATCACGAAACGCTCTCGAATGCAAAATTCGTGTGAGTCGCGTCGCTCCCCACTGCGCCGCCAACCGTCCCGCCAAGACGCGTGCCTCGGTCCTCCTCCAACTAGTGAGCGGCCCCAACTCGCGAGCACGCTCGAAGGCCTGAAGACTCAAACCACGCTCATGCAGATCGCGTAGCTCCGCGAGCAACTCGGAAGAGGGTTGGACCATCCAGCAGCCTCCGGCCGACGGCGATTCCGAAACATCCGAATCAAAGAAGTGACACGACCAAATTACTTCGGAGTCGCGATCACTCGGCTGGAGGTGATCTTCACGTCTTGTTTCGGTCGGTCGCCGGAGTCCGTCGGGACGTTGCCGATCTTGAGCACCACGTCGAGGCTCGGTTGATCGGCGGTCTTGCCAAAGACGGTGTATTGGCGGTCGAGATGCGGGACTCGGCCGAGGCAGACGAAGAATTGTGAGCCAGCCGAATTCGGGTCGTTCGTGCGAGCCATCGAGAGGACGCCCGCCTCGTGCAGCTTGGCGTTGAACTCTTGCTTGATCGTGTAGCCGGGGCCGCCGGTGCCGGTGCCGAGCGGGCAGCCGACTTGGATCACGAAGCCGGAGATGACTCGGTGGAAGATGATGCCGTTGTAGTAGCCGATCTTCGTCAGGCCGATCAGATTGTTGGCATGGCCCGGTGCGACGTCGGGATAGACGTCGAGCAGGATCTTGCCCATCGTCGTGTCAAACTCGACTTGGTAGGTGTTCTTCGAGTGATCGACGTCTTTGAGTGCTGCGTCCACTTCCGCTCGGCGATTGGTTCCAGAACTGGCCACGAGAGAGACCTTTCGATTGAGAATGCTTCGGTTCCGCCACCGCTCACAACGCCGGGCGAGAAGGGCGGGGATCGTAGAAACGGCATCGCACTTCTACCAGGAATGACATCGCGCCTTGGCGATGTTGCAAATTGGTGAGCCGGAGGGCGTCAGCCCGCGGACATCGTCGCCAGCCACAGCCTGGCCTGATGAAAACCGTTAGGCACCCAGAGCGTTCTGCCCTACCGCGAACACCCATTGACCCGTTTTTTGATGCTGGCCTATAACCCGCCGCCTCAAATCGGCCGGGGGAGTTCGGCTGATCGTCTCGTACACAGACGCCGCACATGGCGGCAGGGATGCAATGCCATGACAGGTCAGAATCGTTCGCAGTCCAAAATGTTGTGGGTCGCCGCCGGAACCGGAGCCGCTGTGCTCGGGGCTGCGATCATTTTCCAGTGTTTCCGAGCATCGCCGGGCACTGCCGCCGAAGAGCCAGGTTCTCGCGCGAGTGCGAAAGACGGCACCTCCGGCAAAGTCTCGCTGAACAAGACGGGAGCGCCGTCGGCCGCGTCGGCCGCCACGCAAAAGAGCAATTTTGCCGCTCGCATTAGCCTGGACGGCAAGGTTCTCACGATCACCGATGAAGAGGTCGCGAAGGAATGCGTGCAGCGGTTGGGAAAAGAAGTGCTCGACAACATGATCAATCGCGCGACGATTCAACTCGCCTGCCAGGCTCGTGGAGTCGACGTGACCCCCGCCGAGGTCAACAAAGAGATCGTGCGTATCGCCGCCGAATTCAAGATTCCGACCGAGCAATATCTGCAAATGCTCCAGGCCGAGCGGAACATCAACCCGACGCAGTACCAACGGGATGTCATTTGGCCAATGCTCGCCTTGCGAAAGCTCGCGGGCGCTGAGATCCAAGTGACAAAAGCGGAAATCGACAAAGCGTTCCAACGCGAGTACGGCCCGCGCGTTAAGGTCCGCATGATCCTGTGCGACAATTTGCGGCGTGCTCAGGCAGCTTGGCAAAAAGCCAAGGAAGACCCGGACAACTTTGAAAAGTACGTCCAAGAATTTTCCATCGACCAATCCAGCAAATCACTGGACGGCAGTGTCCCGCCGATCCCGCGGCACTCTGGCAGCCCAAACATCGAAACGGCTGCCTTCAAACTGAAGCCAGGCGAGATCTCCGCCGTCGTGCAGCTTGACGACGCCGCACAGCGATACGTCGTTTTGAAGTGTGAAGGCCGCACAAAACCTGTTGTTGAAGAACTCGACCAAGAGATCCAAGCGGAACTGGAAGATCAAATCAAGCGGCAAAAAACCCAAGAGCAAGTCGCGATTGTCTTCGACAATTTGAAGAAGGAGACTCAGGTCCATAACTATTACACCGGTGAGGCCACCGGCGGGTCAAAGCCCTCGAACGTCGCTCGACCGGATGGCACCAAGCCCACCGGAACGCGGCCAGCCGCGAAGGTCAACTCGGCTGAAAACAATGCCAACCCGATCCGTCAAACCAGTGCAAAAGGGACCGTCACCAACAAAACAGTGAAGCCCGCCGCCGCGAACAGCGACGACGAACTCGACGTCGTCCAGCCCGCAACTCGTTCGACGCCGAAGCGATCAACGCCCACGTCCAAGTAAGACGACTCAGATCCCAAACGGTCGCGAAACATCGCTGGTCAATCTTTTGGGGGCTGCGGCCCCCTTTTTCTTGAATCGCCGACTTCCGATATCTTGAGGCGTGCATGTCTTCGGTACCGACGACGAACTTCTCATCAGTCGACGGGTTGGTAGAATCCGCGCGCCGCCCAATTCCTGCGGAGACGTGCCTGCCCGTCGCTCCTTCCATCCCCTCGCCTCACTTTGCGCTCCCTGCCACTATGAGAAGTGAAACCGAATCGTCATTTTCCGATGAGCCTTTCAAGATCCCGGTTGCCGACCGCGTCAAGCGTTTGCCACCGTACCTCTTCGGCAAGATCAACAAGCTCAAGCACAAGAAGCGACAAGACGGTGTCGATGTCATCGACCTCGGCATGGGCAACCCCACCGACCCGCCCGAGCAATTCGTCATCGACAAAATGATCGAGGCGCTGTCCGACGCCCGTAACCACCGCTACTCGGTCAGCAACGGCGTCGAGAACCTCCGCCGCGAAGTCGCGAAACGCTACGACCGCAAATACGGCGTGTCGCTCAATCCGCAATCCGAGGTCATTGCCTGCATCGGTTCGAAGGAAGGCTTCAGCCACATGTGCTTGGCCCTGATGGGACCGGGTGACACGGCGATCGTACCGGCTCCGACGTTTCCGATTCACTCGTATTCCGTGATGCTCGCCTCGGGCAACGTGATCGCGCTCGACGTCCGCAACCCAGACGAGTTTCTCTCAAATATTTCCTACACCTGCGAGCACCTCTTCCCCAAACCGAAGCTAGTCATCGTCAACTTCCCGCACAACCCGTCCGGCACCTGTATCGAGCAAGACTTTTATGTGGACCTGGTCGCACTGGCAAAGAAGTACGGCTTCCTGGTCATCAGCGACTTCGCCTACGCCGACATCTGCTACGACGGCTATCAAGCTCCCAGTTTTTTGGCGACTCCCGGAGCCATCGACGTCGGCGTGGAACTGACGACGATGAGCAAAGGCTACAGCATGGCTGGCTGGCGCATCGGCTTCTGCTGCGGCAACTCGGAAATGGTCCGTGCTCTCGGCACGATCAAAGGCTACTACGACTACGGCATCTTCCAGGCAATTCAAATCTCCGCCATCGTCGCCATGCGACATGGCGATGAAGCCATTGAACGACTCTGCGTCGAATACCAACATCGCCGCGACTCGCTGGTGGATGGTCTCAATCGCCAAGGGTGGGACATCGAAGCTCCCAAGGCCGGCATGTTCGTCTGGGCTAAGATTCCCGAACCGTGGGCCGAGATGGGCTCGATTCCCTTCGCGATGAAACTGCTCAATGAAGCGGGTGTCGCTGTCAGCCCCGGTCGAGGTTTCGGAGAGGACGGCGAAGGTTTCTTGCGTCTGGCGATCGTCGAGAACACTCAACGACTCCGCCAAGCCGTTCGAGAAATCGGCCGCTGCCTCAAACCTGAACCGGCTGTTGTTTGAGTATCAAAACCGAATCGCAGAAAGGCTTGCATCACCCCGCATCATCCGGTACACACCCCGCCTCATTCATGGACGCTGCGTCTGTGAGTATTCCTCGATAGCTCAATCGGTAGAGCGAGTCCGCCCCTGGCGGATTAACCGCTAGGTTGTCGGTTCGAAGTCCATTGAAAACTTGTGTCAGAGAATTTTCCTCGATAGCTCAATCGGTAGAGCGAGCGGCTGTTAACCGCTAGGTTCTTGGTTCGAGTCCAAGTCGAGGAGCCTTTCCCAACGGGACCAGCCATCAGGCTCGGTCCCGTTGGCGTTTCCACTGCGGGGGGAATCTGCGTGGCGAGCACATCGTCAGCCGATCCATTCTGGGTCTATGTGCTCGTCAGCGAGTCGACCGGCCGTCGTTACATCGGCCAAACCGACGACCTCAATCGACGTCTCCACGAGCACAACACACCAGAGCACAACCTGAGAAAATTCACCTCCCGTCATACCGGGCCGTGGTGGCTCGTTTACTCGGAAGAACATGGTCGGGTGATTGCTGACCATGGGTTTTGTCGTTGAGGGAAGCCGATGTGAGCACGAAGCTCCCGGCGAGTCGCTTCAAGGGTTGCACGAGACATGGCCCAACCCAAACCGCAACCACTTGCTGGCGCGTCGTGCTCAGCCGCTGACTACTTCTTCTTCGCGTTGTAGTCCTTCCAAAACTCTGCGGCGGTTTGGCCGGGGATGTGGGGTCGAGCTTGATTGAAGCTGAGGCGTTTGAGCTTGGGGAAGGTGACGTCCCAGAGTCCCTTGGACTCGGCGAGGCATTTTGGACTGCGGCCCGCCGCGGCCTGCTGCCGCTTTCCGTCTCACAGCCTGCTGTGAGACGAGTTTGGTCTCTCAATCAAATCTCGTTCTCTCAAATCAACACTTCCTCAGCAGCAGACTGCTGAGGGCAAAGCGGCAGCCCGCCGCGGCG
>SYJG01000261.1 GCA_005798445.1 Planctomyces sp. | reverse complement strand
TGGCCTCCCCCTCCCCCTGGGGCTGAGGGCGGGGGGGGGGGAGCCACGAGCCGACAGACTCTCATTACCGATCGGTTGGCAACGATAAGCCTACCGATCTTCGCGTCCCTCATCCGGCCTTCGGACACCTTCTCCCAAGGGGAGAGGGGATGATCTGTCGCACACTGACCTGCGGGTCGGAGACCGAGATCGCCTCGAAGCCCGTCAACGCTCCAGCGGCGAACAGGCCGAGGATCATCAGCCAGACGATCCCCAACGTGTGCCAGAACCAGGCGCAGAACGTGACTCCGCTGGAATACTCGTGGTCGTAGCGGTTCGCGAAAGCGTTGACCGTGATCCAGGCGACGAACAGCAGAGCGATGACGAAGTGGACTCCGTGCAGACCGGCGAACATCGCGACGAGCGCGTTCGCTCCGGTTTCTGCCGAGTCGGGCAGCGATTGGCCGGGCCGAGTTTGATTCTGAGCCAGACGCCACAGCCCACAGATTTGCACGCCAACGAACAACGTCCCGGAGATCAGCGACACCACCAGCCAACGGCGAAACGATTCGAGTTGTTGGACACGCACCAACCACGCCGCTCGTTGCAGTGTCACGCTCCCCGCGAGCAGAAACACTGTGCTGATCCAAAACGCGGACGGCATGATCGAGCAGTTGGACGGCGTGCGGTTCAACCAGCGAATTCCACTCATCGCGATCAACACGGCGACCGTCAGCAGTCCCGACGACAGGACGAAGAATCGTCGAGCGAGCAAACTACGCGGGCGAGCGAACGGCGAGATCGACACGAATCAGCCTCGGAACGATGACGGGAATTCCCAACCAACACGACGCGCCAGCGAGTGGTTGTGGTTCTCGACACGCCTTAACCACTCGCTGGCACGTCGTGCTAACGGAAGAAAACAAACGTGACAATCACGAAGATCGGGATCAGGATCGCCCCGGAGTACGCCATGTAGCCGAAGAAGCTGGGCATCTTGACGCCGTTCTCTTCGGCGATCGCTTTGACCATGAAGTTCGGACCATTGCCGATGTAGGTGTTGGCTCCCATGAAGACCGCTCCGCAGGAGACCGCGGCGAGAATTTGCACGGCACCCGTCTCAGCCGGAAGTTTCAGGAACTCCGCGAGGTATTGCCCGTCCGTCTTGATGTTCTGAATGCCGCAGGCCGTGGCGGCGAAGGTCAGGTACGTCGGCGCGTTGTCGAGGAAACTCGACAGTGCCCCCGCCGCCCAGAAGAACTGCCACGGCTGCGTGATCCCCATGCTCTTGCCATTGGCGTTGAGAATCAGCAGTGCGGGGATCATCGTGACGAAGATCCCCGCAAACAGCACGGCCACTTCGACGATCGGCCCGAACGTGAATTTGTTCTTGCCGTGAATCTCACGCGAGGTCGTGAAGTACGACGCCAGTAGCAACACAACCATCAAGCCTTCCTGAATTCCGTACGCCCATTGCTGGCTGCCGGAGAAATACACGGTCGCGAGAATGCCACCGAGAAACACAAAGTTCAGTCGGCCGTCGATGCCGAACTTCTGATGCTGCATGACCGCTTCCAACTGCGAACCGGCTCGCTCGCGTTCCTCGCGGTTAAAAACGGCTTGGTCCCAAATCGTGAAGATCACCAGCAGCAGACCATTGACCAACGCCCATTGCCCGACCAGCCGCAGCGTCCACAGGAACGGCACCCCCTTGAGAAACCCGATGAACAACGGCGGATCACCCAGCGGAGTCAACAGCCCGCCGCAGTTCGAGACCACGAAGATGAAGAATACAACGATGTGCGCCTTCCGCAGCCGAGGTTGATTCGCTCGCAACAGCGGTCGGATCAGTAGCACCGAGGCCCCTGTCGTGCCGACGAAGCTCGCCAAAATTGCTCCCAGCGCGAGCAACGCCGTGTTCAACAACGGTGTGCCATCCAGCGAGCCACGCACAAAAATTCCGCCGCTGATGACGTACAGCGACCCCAGCAAGCAAATGAACGAAACGTAATCCTTGCCGGCGTGCAGCAGTTCGCCCTGCCCGTTGGAGCCGAAACTGATTGCCAAGTAGGCGGCCAGCGGGACTCCCAGAACGGCGGCCACGCCCCCCTTGTTTTTGTTGTGCTCCCACCAATGCGGTGCCGCCAGAGGTAGGACCGCAATGCACAGCAGCAGCGCCACGAATGGCAGAACAGTCCACACGCTCAGCTCTTGGCCGAGAGTGCCATGTGCGGCAACGACAGGTGTCGGTGGTGGCTTGGCAGCAGCCTCTTGAGCCATCGCCGACGTCGTCGCCAGCAACAGCACGACACTCGCGGCCAAAACCTGCAACCATCGAGCAGCCATTCGTGGGCAGTCACTCTGCGACATGAGTTCCCTTCAGCGGTCCAGAAGCATCAGAGCCGGCGTTAGCGCGACGCGGCTTCCCGGAAAAGCGGCGAAATATAGCGCAGTCGCAGAAGCCGAAGCAATTCGCCGCAAGAAACGGGTGTGCCAATTTTGACTGGCGCGATGAATCAAGAGCTGTCAAAATTCAGAATGAGGTTGGAAATGTTCGGAACCACTCGCTTGAAACGCTCCAGTGCGCGCTGGAATCCCCGCAACGCCGAATCCGTCTCCGCCCTCACCAACCTCCGTGACAACAATCAATGGCAATCCTATTGGTCAAACTGCGACACCACAAAAACTTAACACCGCCAAAACCTCTGGGCACACCTCTGAGAACAAACTACTTCACGCCGGAGGAAAATCACGGTATCTTGCTCGGCCATGTGTGAGCGTGTTGGAGGAATCCGCTCGCGTCGTCTTCGAGAAAACGAGGTCATTGATGACATTCGATCTGCTTTCGCGTCTTAAGTCTCCGCAGGATTTGCGGGGATTTTCGGAAGAGCAGCTTCGGCAATTGGCTGCGGAAATCCGTGAGGCTCTCTGTTCGGTCTGTGCCGACCGCACCGCTCACTTTGCCAGCAACCTGGGCGTCGTGGAGTTGTGCATTGCCCTGCATTCGGTCTTCGATTTCTCGAAGGACCGGCTGATCTGGGATACGGGTCATCAAATCTATCCACACAAGCTGATCACCGGCCGCTTCGCCGAGTTTGAATCGATCCGCCGCAAGGGTGGGTTGATGGGCTATCCGAATCCGGCCGAGAGCGATTACGACCTGTTCATGACCGGCCACGCGGGGGCGAGCGTCTCGACGATGCTGGGGCTGAAAGTCGCTGACGATTTGTTGCACGCCGACGGTCACAAGGCGGTGGCGGTCGTTGGCGACGGTGCCTTGCCATCAGGCATTATCTTTGAAGCGTTCAACAATGCGGCCGGGTTGAAGAAAGATCTGCTGGTCATTCTCAACGACAACAAAATGGGGATCTGCCCGCGCGTTGGCGGTTTGGCCGAGACGCTCGATAAAGCTCGCGTCGCTCCGTTTTACAACGGGCTGAAACGTGACGTCGCCTGGCTGCTCAACAAATTGCCGGTAGTCGGCGAAACGATGGAGCATGCGCTCGCTCAATTCAAAGACGCGGTCAAAGGCTTCTTGCACGGCGGAATGTTGTTCGAGGAAATGGGCTTTCGCTACATCGGCCCGGTCGATGGACATGACCTTGTCGCCATGCGGCGGTACCTCGAAATGGTCAAGGACGTGCGCGGTCCGGTGCTGCTGCATGTCTTCACGGAAAAGGGGCACGGCTTCGAGCCGGCTTGCCAAGACCCGGTCAAGTTTCATTCGCCGTCGCCGTTCACTCGCACCGAAGACAACGAGATCGTTCCGGTCAAAGTCTCGTCCAGCCGCGCGTACACGAACGCGATGAGCGATGCGATTCACTCGGCGATGAAGCGCGACGCGCGCGCCGGTGTGCTGACTGCCGCCATGTGCGCTGGCAACGCGCTCAACAAGATTCGCCAGGAGCTTCCGGACCGCTTCTTCGACACCGGCATCTGCGAAGGCCACGCGGTCGCCTTCGCCGCCGGCATGGCCAAGAGCGGGATGCGGCCGATCGTCGATATTTACAGCACGTTCCTGCAACGTGGCTTCGACCAAATCTTCCAAGAGGTCGCACTGCAAAACTTGCCCGTCGTGTTTTGCCTGGATCGAGCTGGCCTCGTCGGCCCGGACGGCCCGACGCATCACGGAGCGTTCGACAACTCGTACCTGCGCTGCTTCCCGAACATGGTGGTGATGGCTCCCGGCGATGAGACCGACGTCGCTCCGATGCTCGATTTCGCGCTGAGCTACGACGGCCCGACGTCGATCCGTTACCCCAAGGCCAACGTTGAGCGACTTGAACGCCCGATGACACCGGTGGAACTCGGTAAAGCCGAAGTGTTCGAATGGGGCAACGACGGAATGTTCGTTGCCTTTGGCACACAGTTCGGTGATTGTGTCCGAGCTGCTGAGAATCTGCGGGCCGAAGGACTCGACGTTGGCGTCATCAACGCTCGCTTCGCAAAGCCGCTCGACACCGACACGATTCTCAAGGCCGTCGAGGAATGTGGCTTCGTCATCACTGTCGAAGAAGGTACGCTCTGCGGCGGCTTCGGCAGCGCGGTTCTCGAAGCCGCCAACGATGCCGGCTTCCGCACCGATCACATCAAACGCCTCGGCCTCCCCGACCGCTTCATCGAGCACGGCGAACGAGCGGAGTTGCTGGCCGATGTCGGTCTCGACGTCGATGGACTCGTGGCTGCGGCCCATGCGATGTCGAGCGTCGCATCGCAGCCGTGACGGGCACTGCCGACTGGCACCGTCGGTTGTGGCCTCGCTGAGGACTCGACGAAAGAATTATTGGCTCTCCGCCAGTTGTGTTGATTTGCCGGAGGTCTCACGCAAAGACGCGAAGTCGCAAAGAGAACGAATCCCAAGAATTTCAAGACTTTGCGTCTTCGCGTCTTTGCGTGAGTCCTCTTCAAAAAACCGTTTTCAACAGGAATGGCGGAGAGCCGAATTATTTCAGCCGGTACTCGAATAACGTCTCGTAACTTTCGAGACAACGATCGAACAGGGGGGTGAGCGAAACCGGGACTTGATCAGGCTTGGGGCGGTAGGGGCGAAAGCCGGTTGTGGTCTCGACTTCTTTGTACCAGTGCTTGGCCCAAACGCCGTCCGTGGGGCGCAAGCCAGGTTCCCACGCCAGCATCGACTCTTGGAAGTCGAGATTCAACGCATCGCACAACAGACCCAATGTGCGGCGAGGTTCATTGAGGACTTCCACCGAATCGATCACGAGCGGTGTCACGCCGTTGTTCTGGCGGAGCCAGTTGAAGATTTCGAGTTGTTGAGGAAACCCGGTGTCCTCATCGGTGGGATTCGGGACGATCTTGATGTACGACGTCAGCACGTCTCGCGGATGGCGGATCAAGAAACAGTTGGTCACTTTCGCCAGCCAATCTCGGTCGATGTGCGGCAGCAAGTGATGCGTCATCTGCTTCTGATAGAACACTCGCTTGCCATCGGGGATGGGTCCGGTCAGCCAGGCAACGACCTTTCGCCGGTCGGTCTCTCCGGCGGCGATGACTTCTTCCTTGCCGGGATGATCTTTTTGCGTGGCGTGGAGGTAGTGCGCGTAAAACGGCTCGTCGCAGACAGCGCTGTCGTTGCGGTTGCCGAAGGAACGCATCATCGCCGTCGAGATATTGCGCGGCCCCGACCACATTGCGAGGCGGAGTGAATTCATTTCGGGAGGCATCAGGAAGTCTCGTCTGTGGAATTCGAGGGAAGCGTTGGCGGTTGGCTCGGTTTTTGCGCCGACTTTGTTGTTGGCGTCACGAGCATCATCACGCCGAACAGAATGATCACGACCGCGAAGATCCGAGTGAGCGTCTCGTTCCGAAACTGTTTGACGGTGTCCGCGACAAAATAGCTGGTGAGGGTCGCCGCGATGGCAGTGGCGATCGCGACTCGCCAGTCGATCAGGTCATTCTTCACATGCTGAGCCGTCGCCGCGATCGCCGTCGGGACGATGACCGCCATCGAAGTCGCCAGGGCATGTTTTTGATCAAGACCCAGCAGCAGTCCGAACGCCGGGACCATGATGACACCGCCACCGACTCCGCAAAGCGCGGCCAGCACTCCGGCGGTGATGCCGATGCCGAGGGAAACAAGCAGAAAGTTCATGGTGTCTCTCGCGGGGATGGATGCGGTGTCTGGAGCAGCGACTGATGCTCACACGAGGTGTAGCTGCCGGAGTTTTGAGGGGCAAGTTGCTGTCGGTCGCAGTTTCGTTGCGATAGTTTTCCGTCGCAGTGTTTTGAGCTCACTCACCATTCCGACATCAGAAAGTCTTGCTCATGACAATTCGTCAGAATCGAGTCAAACAGAAACTGAAGGCGGGCGAAACGGTGTGGTCCAGTTCGCTCCGCTTGCCAGAACCGGGCCTGTGCGAGGTCTTAGGCTACGCCGGGTGGGACTTCGTGTTGCTGGATGGCGAGCATGGTGCATTGGATGCCACGACGCTCGACCGGCTTGTTCAAGGTTGTTTTGCCGGAGGCACGACGCCGATCGTGCGAGTGCTGCGGCCGAATGATCCGGAAGCGGTCATGCACGCACTGGATCTCGGAGCGCAGGGAATTCTGATTCCGCATTGCCGAACGGTGCAGGACGCGCAACGGTTGGTGTCCGCCGCAATGTATCCGCCGCGAGGCAATCGCGGCTTCGGTCCGGGCCGAAGCACACTGTGGGGGCGGATCAGCGGCACGGACTACGTCAAAACCGCGAACGACGAAGTGTTGTTGCTGGCGCTGATCGAAGACCCGGAAGGGGTTGAAAACGTCGAGGCCATCGCCGCCGGAGGTCTCGATGGGTTATGGGTCGGAACCGGAGATTTGGCGTTGGGATACGGGGTCGGTGCCGAACGCGATCATCCCTTGGTGATGCAAGCGGCGGATCGAATTCTTGCCGCCTGCCAGCGGAACAACATTGCTTGCGGTTATCCGGCTCGGAGTGCTGACGAAGGTCGGCGAGCGGCTCAGCAAGGCTATCGCCTGATTGGCTTCGGTGGTGCCGAGCAGTACGTCATGTCCGAGTCGCGGCGGTTTTTGAACGAGGTCGCTCCGGCGAGCAACCATTGAGCGTCTCATGACTTGACGAATCGGCGGAGTTGCTTCGCCGAGTGGCGAGGGGTAAATAGCTCTGACGCTGTGGATTAGCGTGAGGGGGTATGAGCGGCGATGGCTCCGATGCCGAAGATTCTGTTGTTTAGCCGACGGCGAGATCGCATGTCGGCGTTGGCCGAGCAGCTCGGCGGGAAGTTCGAAGTCGTCGTTTCCGATTCGGTCGAGTCGGGATTGCAACGGCTCCAAGAAGGCGAAGTCTCGGGGGTCTTCTTGTGCGGCGAGGAGACTTCGCCGGCGAGTGCGATGATTCAAGCTGGTGGATTGCTGGATCAACTTCCCGATGGCTATGTCCTGCTCGACGCGAATGAGCGTGTTGTCTGGTGCAATGAATCATTGCGGCGTCTGGCAGGCCGAAATGGCGGAGGCGAAGGGCTGCCCTTCTTCGATCTCTTTGACAATGCTCAATTGCAAGGCCCGGACTTCACACCGATCAACACGGCTTTGGCGACAAATCAACCGACGCACGGCTTAATGCAGGTGGCTGGCTCACGCTGGCTGGATTTGCAAATCACGCCTGTGTTTGAAAACGCCACGGAGTCTCTGCTCGGCTTGATCGCTTTCGTGCAGGATGTCACCACCGAAATCAATGAGCGCGATCGGATGAAGGCCATTCATCAGGCCGGCCTGGAGTTGGGCGACCTGACGCCTCAAGAAGTGTTGGAGATGGGCTGGGAGGAACGCAAAGAGTTGCTCAAGTCCAAGATTGTGCATTTCACGAAGGACTTGCTGAAATTCGAAACCGTTGAGATTCGCCTGCTCGATCATGCGAACAAGAAGCGGCTGGTGCCGTTGCTGGTCTATGGCATGGAGAAAGCCGCCGTCGAACGGGAACTGTTCGCTGAGCTGACCGGCAACGGAGTGACCGGCTATGTCGCGGCGACCGGCAACAGCTATCTCTGCCTGGATACGGCGAACGATCCGCTGTATCTCGTTGGCAAATCGGACGCGCGCAGTTCGCTGACTGTGCCACTCAAGCGGCATGACGGAATCCTGGGAACGTTCAATGTCGAAAGCTCGCAGGAGAACGCCTTCAACGAGAAGGACCAGGAGTTCCTGGAACTGTTCAGTCGCGAGGTCGCCGTCGCGCTGAACACTCTGGAGTTGCTGGTCGTGCAGCAGAGCGCCGCCGCGACCGAAAGCATGTCGCTCATTTTGAATCGGGTCGCTCAACCGGCGGACGATATTTTGGTGGATGCGTCGCAGTTGTTGGAGCGGTTCATTGGGCTCGACCCGGAATCGACCACTCGACTCCAACAGATTTTGCAGCACACGCGGCAGATCAAGCTGTTGATTCAAGAGGTCGGCAAAGAGATCGCCGTGCCGGGGGTGGTCCCTGAAGTCGCCGCGGTCTCCGCGCATCCGCTGTTGCTCAACAAGCGGATTCTGGTGGTGGACAACGATGCCTCGGTGCGCAGTGCCGCTCGTGAATTGCTCGGCCAATTTGGTTGCGAGGTCGAGGCGATTCACTGCGGCAAAGAAGCGTTCGCGCTGGTGCGGGCGACACACTATGACCTCGCCATCGTCGATATCAATCTCTCGGACATGACCGGCTTCGAATGCTTTCGCGACCTCAAGCAGATTCACGAGAACCTGCCGATCATCCTGATGACCGGCTTCGGTTACGACCCCGGCCACTCGATCGTCAAGGCTCGGCAGATGGGCTTGAAGCACGCGCTTTACAAACCGTTCCGCCTCGACCTGTTGCTGACTTCTGTGGAAGGCGCGCTCGGCCCGCCAACGGAAACGAAGCTGCCGGTGACGTCGTGAAACTTCGAGTCACGGAGTGACTCGGCTACATTACTCGTAATGCCCAACGAGCCGACCACAACTCTGAGCCTTGCCTTCGACCCGGTGTGGTCGCTGCCGGTTTCGCTGCTGACGGCCGTTGGATTGGTCGGCTTCGTGTTACTGACGTATCCGCGTCGAGTACGTCATCTCCCCGCCGTTTGGCGGTACACGTTGGTCGCGGTGCGCGTTTTGATTGCACTGACGCTTGCCTTTGCGATTCTGCGACCGGAGTTGCAGTGGAGCAAAAAGAGCCGCAAGGCCGCGATGTTGGTCGTGCTCGGAGACAGCAGCCGGTCGATGCAGACCGCCGACGGTCCTGCCAACGCGACTCGGCGAGCCGTGTTGCTCAAGACGCTGCAAGAGGCGGAGCCGACGATTGAAAAGTTGAAGAAGGAAATGGAAGTCCGCTACTCCGATTTCGATCGCGAGCCGCGTTCGGTCGAGAAGCCTGATGCCACTGCGCCGGGCGAACAATCGGCGATCGGCTTTGCGTTGGAGTCGATTCTGCGAGAGGCTCAAGCCAATGGCCTGTCGGGAATCATCCTGCACAGCGACGGAGCACAACGGGCGTTGGCACCGCACGACATTGATCCGCGAGCGGTCGCGCGGCGACTCGGCGAACTACAAATTCCGATCTTCCCGGTCGCCTACGGGACCACCGGAACGACCGACACGTCGCTCGACTTGATCGTCGAAGACCTGCTGGTCGATCCGTATGCCTTCGTGAAAAAGACGGTGCCGCTGCGAGCCAAACTGCGAGTGCTCGGTGCCGCCGGCAAGAAGCTGACGGTTCGACTGCTGGTCGAAGACTCGCGATCGCGCGAAGGTCTGAAGAGCGGCGAGATGAAAGTCCCGCCTGCCTCAAAAAACGCGCAGCCGGTCGTGACTCTGGAACCGACTCGCAACGTTGAACCCATCTCGGTCGAGTTGTCGTACATCCCCGACGTGCCGGGCGAGTTCAAGATTCGGGTCGAGGTTGTCGCGCTCGAGGGGGAGATCAAGACCGCGAACAACTTCCGCGAGACGTTGTTGACCGTGCGTCGCGGCGGCATCAACGTCGCCTACTTCGACGCGGCATGGGCTCCCGAACAGAAATGGTTGCGGCTGCTGAATGCGACCGAGCAAGTGCAGCTCGATTTCCAACCGGTGCGCGGCGGTCGGCAGCGCGACCTCAACGACATCGATCCAGAAATGTTTCAGCGCGGCCGCTACGACGTGTACCTCATCGGCGATGTCCCCGCTAAGGTCTTCGGCCCGGAACTGCTCAAGCAACTCGCCGCGCGAGTGGAGGAAGGGGCTGGCCTGATGATGATCGGCGGACATCACAGTTTCGGAGCGGGCGGTTATGCCGAAACTCCGCTCGCCGATTTGCTGCCGGTGGCGATGCGGGCCAGCGAAACGGTCTCCGGCGATGACATTGATCCCGCGCTGCGTCATGCCGATGAACTGCAGATGATCCCGACGCCGCGCGGCCTCAACCACTACGTCATGCGGGTCGAGTCCGCCGACAAGAACCGCGCGGCGTGGCTGGCTCTGCCGCCGCTCGACGGCGCGAACAAGCTGCGGCCGAAGAATGATTTTGTCGGAATTCTTGCGACGTCGGACCAAGGCGTCCCGCTGTTGCTGGAGAGCGAAGCGGGCAAAGCGCGAGTCGTGGCCTTTGCCGGCAACACGACGTGGCGCTGGGCCACTCACGGATTTCGCAACGTGCATCAACGCTTCTGGCGGCAGATGATTTTTTGGTTGGCTCGCAAAGAGGACGATCAAAGCCAAACGGTTTGGGTTCGCATTGATCCTCGGAATTATCTGCCGGGCACGCCGGTCAAGCTGGCGTTTGGTGCCCGTTCGCCGGATGGAGTGCCCGTGACCGATGCGGACTTTGAAGTCGCCGTGACCAACCCCAAAAACGAGCGTCAAAAGCTGGCGGTCCTGCGAGTTGGCAACGAATACTCCGCCGATTTCCTGCAGAACGAACAGGCGGGCGATTACTGGGTCAGTGTGACGGCCCGCTCCAAAGAGGGCCTGCCGATCGGCGACGTGATCTCGAGGTTTCTGGTGGATGAACGCGATCTGGAACTCGACAACCCCGCCGCCGATCACGCGCTGCTCGCCGAGCTTGCCAGCCTCACCGGAGGCAGTGTCATCACCCCGGAACAACACGGAGCGTTTCTCGAACGCCTGCTGAAAGAGGGACTCGTCCGCCGCGAGGAAACCGAAGTGACTCGTAAGCCGCTCTGGGACAACTGGCCGTTCTTGCTCGTCTTCGTCACGTTGCTCGCCACCGAGTGGACGATTCGCAAACTGCGCGGATTAGTGTAGTTGCTTTCAAACTTAGGGGACCGGGAAACATGAATTCGTGTTTTGCCTCGTCGAACCTCTGCGGTCTTCGCTCCTCTGCGGTAGAAAATGAACCCACGTTTCACCGCAGAGGAGCGAAGAGCGCAGAGAATTCAAACTGCAGCGAATCTCAAAACACGAAGTTATTTGTCCTCACCTCGTTACTCTGACGCGCCAGTCACTCTGTGGGAAGTTTGAAACAAAGCCTCAGAACTTCCGACCGGCACCGAATTGTCGGACGCCTGTTTGCTGCACGGGCTGGCCGAAGCCGTTGCTGACGACTCCTCCGCCGTAGCGTTCATGCAAGTCGTCGTGCAACGAGCGGAGTTCCTCGACGGACCACTCGTCGATTTTCCACTCCATCAGGAGTTGCGGGGAGTGAAACTCGTTACGCAAGTGGGCCACCACCAGGGCATGAGACGGATTGAAATCGCCATCGACGGACCAATGATTGCCGCGTAGCGGGTAGTGGCCGGAGGTCTCGACTTCGATTTTCTCGGGGACAGCCGGCTTGGGGCGTTCGTTCTGGCCTTTCATCAGCCAGCCGAAAGTCCACGCATCCAGCGGCGTCGTGCAGCCGTGTTTGAAGTAGCGAAGGACCTCGCCCTTCTCGACACAAATGACGGTCGGCAGTTCGCGGTCCTTGAGCAGTTCGGCGAAATCCGGCACGTCGTCGCGATCGACGATTTGAATGTGGTTGTCGGGAGTCTCGCCGATCTTCCAGCCGATGGCTCGCATCGACTCGAATTCAGCGCCGGGCTGACTCAGGCGATTCCGTTCGGAGTCACACTTCTCGCAACCCTTGGCCGTGATGAACAGCACTCGCAGGTTGCGCGGCTCGACACGACGTGGTTCGGTCGAGTCCTTATTGACCGTCGTGTTGACGGCGGGTTGTTTGTCATTCCGTTCTTGGTCTTGGGCGACCGCCGTGAATCCCGTCACGACGGCGAGCAGCAGTGCTGCCTTCGCCAGCAGTCGATCAGACATGTCGCAGTCACCTCATGAAGTCGGGGCGAGGGGAAGGGGCAAAGGGGGAGTCGGCCGCGAGCGAACAGCCGCTCGGAGTATGCACGGCGATTGCTCGGTGTTGAAGTGAGTGGTCTCCAGAAATGCGAATTTCGTCAAAGCCCTACGGCGTCAGCCAATTCTTGCGGCACAATTGGGGCAACGCCTGCCGAGCCTCCGGCGAGATTCGCAATGACGCCTCGACAACTATGCTCCACGGGTTGCTCTCGAAATGATCCATCGGCCTTTCGCTCCGAACGGGTTGCAGTAGCATTGTCGTGAATTTCCCGAAGCAGCAGGTTGAGCACGATGAGTTGTCCGGTCGGAGTTGATGTCGCACTTGCTGCTCGGTTGTTGCGCGAGGGAAAGCTCGTCAGTTTCGCGACCGAAACGGTGTACGGCCTCGGAGCCAACGCGCTGGATGTCAACGCGGTCGCGCGGGTCTTCGCGGTGAAGAACCGGCCGCACTTCGATCCGCTGATTGTTCATGTCGCGGATCGGTCCTGGTTGCCTCGGCTAGTGGTGTCGTGGCCGGAAGCGGCAGAATTATTGGCCAAACGGTTCTGGCCGGGACCGTTGACGTTGGTGTTGCCGAAGACGGAGATGGTTCCCGACCTCGTGACCTCCGGACTGCCGAGCGTTGCCGTGCGAATGCCGGCGCATCCGCTGGCTCTCGAACTGCTGCGGCTCGCGGATGTGCCAGTTGCCGCGCCCAGCGCGAACTTGTTCGGTCAGCTCAGCCCAACCTGCGCCGAGCATGTCGCGGAGCGGCTGGGCGATCAGATCGACTATTTGCTGGATGGCGGGCCGTGCTCGGTCGGCGTTGAATCGACGGTCCTGCTGCTGGAATCTGGCCGAGCCGTTTTGCTTCGCCCCGGCGGAGTGCCGTTGGAAGAGATCGAATCGGTCATCGGTCCCGTCGCGTTGCCGTCGAGCGAGACGACATCGGATCAGGCGGCAGCTCTGTCTCCGGGAATGCTGCCGCAGCATTACGCTCCGCGCACGCCGCTGGTGATCGTCGAAGACTTGTCGCGAGTCACCGCACCGGCGAGTTGCGGGCTATTGATTTTGCAACCGCATCCGGAGGACTGCGGTTTTGCCGCCGTCGAAGTTTTGTCGGCCAACGGCGACTTAACCGCCGCAGCGGCGAACTTTTTTGCGGCGCTGCGACAGCTTGACGCCTCACAGGTCGAGCAAATCGTGGCGATGCCTTTTCCGAATCACGGCCTCGGTCGAGCGTTGAACGACCGGCTGATGCGAGCTGCTCACTAGCCCGACGCGCCAGTTTTGAAGTTGCGCGTTTTCACAGTCTGAGACGCCAACCGCGCGTCCCGTCCCCACCGACCTCGCGTCATAGGTCTCTACACAATTCGGCAAAGCCGCGTTTTAAGCCCCAAAGGGGCAGCCCTATGTCAGCCCAGGGCAACGCCCTGGGTTCAATGGCCACGACGTTTGCTGAGCCCTGAAAGGGCGGCACGAATTCCCACGCCAATCGAAGGAGTGCCGCCCTTTCAGGGCTCTCGGTCGTGTTTGCGTTGCCAACCCAGGGCGTTGCCCTGGGCTGACATAGAGCTGCCCCTTTGGGGCGAATAAGAGTGGTGTAGATACCAATGACCTCGCGTCGGTGGAACGATGATTGACCGCTAGATTGACGTCGTTTGAATATCTTCGCCCCCGCCAAGCTTGTCTCATTGGTCTACACAACTCGAAATGGCCGGCAATTTCACCATCTCTGCGCTCTTCGCTCCTCTGCGGTAAAAGTGACGGAAACTGTCTTTATTACCGCAGAGAAGCGAAGAGCGCAGAGGTAAGGCGGACACGTTTTCATGGGGTTCGCAGAGTTGTGTAGAGACCAATGACGCGAGGTCGGCGGGGAGCAACCACAAAACTTCAAAGTGTGCAACTTCAAAACGCGCCCACGAGGGATTCACAACGTCAATCCCTCGCTGGCGCGTCGGACTCGTGTGACTCGCGCGGACCGCCGCGCCACCAGCGCACGATTCCCAGCAGGACCAGTAGCAACATGAGCGATGCGCCCGCCAGGATCGCCAAGCTCGGAAAATCGCCGAACAACTTGCGGATCGAGACACGCGGAGTTGGCTCCCAAGACCAGATCCCTCTCCAACTGAGCATCACCACGACCGCCGCCGCGCTGAGGTACGGACCGTACGGCACATACGGTCGATTCAAAAACGACTTCACTGTCACGCCGACGAACAGTCCGCAAAACGGAGCCAGCAAGAACACGAACAGCATCGGCTGCCAACCCAGAAAGCTGCCAATCATCGCCATCAGCGTGACGTCTCCGAAGCCCATCGCCTCTTGGCCCAGAACGGCGGACGAGATGCCGCGCGCGAGCCACGTCACTCCGGCTCCCGTCGCTGCGCCGGTCACACTCCAAGCGAGACCGTGCCAGTGCGGATGCTGTTGCAACCATTGTGGAATCTCCGGTCCCTGCAATGCGACGAGCGGATGATTCCAGTCGACCCAAAGGTGAATGAGCTGCGTGTCGCCCGACGCGGTTGCCAACAGCACGCCGAGCACGACACCCGGAAACGTGATTTGATCCGGGATGATGTATTCCCGCAGGTCGGTTGCCGTGGCCGCGATCAACAACGTGAGCAAACCGAGATGCGCGATCCACCGGCCAAATCTCCACCACACGTCTGGCTGCACTTCACTGACTCGCTGAGCCTCCAGAAAGACGATGACCATGGTGGCCAGCGCGAATAGGGTTGAGGTCAGCGCGGCAATGACGGTCGTCTCTCCGCGGCGCGCTGGCGACTCGCACATCCGGTTGCTCCAGCGGGCAACGAGCAAGCCAACTCCCAAACCCACCAGTAACGACATGCCTGTGAGCAGCCAAGCCTCGATCGTGTTGACATGAAAGAACGAGCGGCTTGGGTCTAACGACACGGAGGATTCATCCTTTTGCGATGGACCGTCAAAAGCTGGGTGGGCTCCAAGGGATCAAGCCCAGCAGATATCCAAGGCACATGAACGGGAAATAGAGAATCCTCACGGGATTCTGCAACTGCGGAAATGCTCGCGCGAGGTAGTACGTCTTGAAGACAACCTCATCAAAGATCAGCAAAACCGGGACAGCGAGATAAAGTCCGGCGGCAATGTAGGCCAGGATCACTGACGGCGTCACGGACACCAATCCTTGCTCCGATGGAGGATTCTCGTCGCTCAATGGCAGGTCGGACATCGCGAGGATCCTTTGGCGAACTCTCGAAGAAAACCACGATTCAATTGATTCCAGCGACCGCCCAGGGCATGCCAATTTGTCGGATTAGTCAATCTGTAGCCCGACCCCTTGTGGGTCGGGTGATTCGTGATTCACTGACGATTCCAACGAAATCTCGAATCCTCCGACTCACAAGGGGTCGGGCTACAGACCGTACAGCTTCACAAATTGGCTTGCCCTGGCGACTGCCAGCATTGGCATCGCCGGCGCAAAAGATACTCTGGTGCCCAGGCCGGTTCCATTGCCAGTGAGGCGAAGCCGCAATTCGGAAACCGTGAGCCCAAGGCTCCGTGCGTGATGTGCTCATTACGCACCACACGAAGGAGGTTCGACGCCAATGAAGACTCAGGTCATGGTGCGTTGGTTCTTGGCGAGCATGTTGTTGCTCGTGATGAGTGGAGTTTCGTTTTCTCAGGAGCCCGCCGCGGTCGCTCCACCGGAGGCACCGATGGCTGGCCCGGTCGGGGGGCCACCTGCCGCGGCCGCACCAGCGGCCGCTCCTGAAATCAACTCAGGGGACACCGCTTGGATGTTGGTGTCGTCCGCCTTGGTGCTGCTGATGACGGCTCCCGGATTAGCTCTGTTTTACGGCGGCCTGGTTCGCAAGAAAAACATCCTGGGCGTGATGATGCAGTGCATCATGCTGATGGGTTTGATGTCCACGCTGTGGGTACTCGTCGGCTACAGCCTGGCCTTCGACACCAGCATCGCTGGTGGCTTCGTCGGTGGATTCAACAAGGTCATGCTCAATGGCGTGAGAGTGAGTCCAGGCGGTCTGACCGACATTCACAAACTGACGATTCCGGATTTGTTGTTCATGGTTTATCAGATGATGTTCTTCATCATCACCCCGGGTTTGATTTGCGGTGCGTTCGCCGAACGCATGAAGTTCAGCGCGATGGTTTTGTTCTGCGCGCTGTGGGGGTTGCTGATTTATTGCCCGGTCGCTCACTGGGTGTGGGCGGGAGACGGCATGTTCAACCATGCCAACGCGGGTGCGAAGTTCGGCGCATTGGACTTTGCGGGTGGTACGGTGGTGCATTTGATTTCGGGAGTGTCGGCATTGCTGTGCGCCATCATGCTGGGCAAGCGCCTCGGATTCGGACAAGAGCCGATGCCTCCGCACAATCTGACGTACACGTTCATTGGTGCGACGATGCTGTGGGTCGGTTGGTTTGGCGTCAACGCCGGCAGTGCGGGAGCAGCCAATGCTGCGGCGGTCTCGGCGTTTGTCGCGACGCACATGGCGGCGGCGACCGGAACGCTGACCTGGGCCGGCATCGAATGGTTCAAGCGAGGCAAACCCAGCATCCTCGGGGCGTGCTCGGGGTGCGTGGCTGGTTTGGTTTGCGTGACCCCGGCCGCCGGATATGTGACGCCGACGTCGGGGATGATTTTGGGCGTCGCCGCCGGCATTGTTTGCTATGTCGCTTGTACCACGATCAAGTCCAAGTTTGGTTACGACGACTCACTGGACGCCTTTGGTGTCCACGGCGTCGGCGGCTTGGCGGGAGCTTTGCTGACTGGCGTCTTCTCCAGCGCCGAGATCGCCGGATTAGGGAAGGGCGGTCTGATCGAAGGGAACTCGCAGCAGTTGGTCAATCAGGTCGTCGCCGCCGGAACCTCGCTGGCGTTAGCGGTGGTCGGCACATTCATCATTCTCAAGGTGGTCGATGCCCTGGTCGGCCTGCGAGCCAGCCAAGAGGACGAGATTCAAGGACTTGACCTCAGCCAGCATGGCGAGGAAGGCTACATCATTTCGTACTAACCATGTCGCGGCTGGATGGCCGCTTGCGGAAGTCATTCCGCTGCGTTCTCATAACCTTCGAAACTCACCCTCAGACGACACGAATCAGCGGACTCTCGCCAGCGCTCGCGAGCGGACGCGGTTTCAGGAGTTGCACTCATGAAGAAAATTGAAGCGATCATTCGGCACTACAAACTGGAAGAGGTGAAAAACGCGCTCACCGAAACCGGCATCCAAGGCATGACGGTGAGCGAAGTTCGCGGTTTCGGCCGGCAGCGCGGCCACAAGGAAACCTACCGCGGCGCGGAATACACCGTCGATTTTTTGCCCAAGGTCAAACTGGAAGTCATCGTGGATGATGGCGATCTGCAAAAGGCGATCGACACCATCACCAGCCATGCACGCACGGGACAGATCGGTGACGGAAAGATCTTCGTCTCGACGTTGGACGAAGTCATTCGCATCCGCACCGGCGAACAAGGGGGCGGAGCGGTGTAGCCGACTCGCATTTGGCAATCAGCGAGAGACGCTGTTTCCGAGGCGTGCTTGGGAGACAGCGTCTTTTCGTTTCTGCGTCGCCGTCGCAAGTCGATCGGATTGGCTCATTCGTGAGGGGATTCTTCGCTTGGCTCTTGTTGTTGCGCGTTCTCCTCGTCGCGGAGCATCGATGTCAGCCAGCGACCCCAGATGAAATAGTGCAGAACCACGCTCAGCCCCAGGCCGATCGCGATCACGACCATCCACAGGACTTGCGGCAGCACAAAGGCGACGAGTCCCAGCAGTCCCGCAGAAATCAGCAGCAACATCGCCAGTGCGGAGAAGGTCGCGGAATTACGTTGGTCGTCGGAAGGTCGCTCGGCCATTATGCGGCTCCCGATGGAGTGCCGAACCGTTTTTCGAGTTCGTGATGCCGATGTCCGAATCCATCGTCGAGTGCTTCACGAATCTTTCGTTCGTTGATGAGCAGACCCAAGATCCCACTGGGCGGCACGAAGGTGATGCGATCCGTCACACAGGTGCCTGTCAAAGTCGGCTCGAAGAGGTGCTCGTGTTCCCACGATCCTAGCGGCCCTTCCACTTGCCGTTCGACAAACTTTCGCGGCTCGTCCCAGACCGTCACGTCATGCACGGCCGAACGCACGACTCCGTAAGCCTGCACGCGGAATTCCATCCGTGCCCCCAGCGACAGCCGCTGCGGCGCGGCATCGAAGACAAGCATCACGGACGACGGAGTGATGAGCCGGATATTCTCCGGCTGAGCCAAAAACTCAAACACGGCTTCGGGTGAACACGCCAATTCCACACTCGCTTCAAACACGGCCATGAAAAAACTCCGGCTGTCAAACTGGTGGCGGAAGATATCCGGTCTCGCAATCGTTTGGCAGTTGCCAGTTACCGGGTGTTTGTGGATTCTCTCGCCACTGACCACTGACCACTGACCACTGACCACTGACCACTGACCACTGACCACTGACCACCGACTCATGCGATTCACTCCCGATCTCCTTCGCCGTTGCTGGTTCCTAACTGGCCCGACCGCCTGCGGGAAGAGTGCCGTCGCGCTCGAACTTGCGGAACAGTTGAGTGCCGAGCAAGGCTTGGCAATCGAGATCGTCTCGCTCGATTCGATGACGTTGTACCGGCGGATGAACATTGGCACCGCCAAGCCCATGGCCGAAGAGTGTCTTCGAGTGCCACATCACCTCTTCGACGTCTTGGAACCTTCACAGGAATTCAGCGTCGCTGAGTACCTCGTCGCGGCAGAGCGAGTTTGCCGCGAGATCATCGCACGCGGCGACACTCCGCTGTTCGTCGGCGGCACAGGGCTGTACTTGCGCAGTCTGCTGCGAGGAGTTTTTGAAGGTCCAGCCGCCAACGAGGAACTCCGGCAACGCCTGGAATCCGAAGCCGCGCTCAATGGCGCTGACGCTCTGCATCGCCGATTGCAGCAGCTCGATCCAAATACGGCAGAGCGGTTGCATCCGAATGACCTCCGGCGCGTCGTGCGAGCACTCGAAGTGGTCGAACTCACCGGCCAGCCGATGTCCTCGCAGCACTGCGAAGAGCCATTGCCGCTCGACTTGCGGCCGACCAACGTGGTTTGGTTGTCGCCACCGCGCGACTGGCTCTACAGTCGCATCAACCAGCGGGTCGAGTTGATGCTGGACGCTGGCTGGCTCGACGAAGTGCGGTCGCTACTCGCTGAACCGCAGCCGCTCAGCGACACCGCTCGTCAGGCGCTGGGCTACAAAGAACTCATCGAACACCTTCGCGGCGAGCGGACACTGGCCGAGTCGATTGAGTTGATTCAGACGCGAACTCGACAATTCGCGAAGCGGCAGCACACTTGGTTTCGGAATCTTGAGGAGTGCCGATCGCTGCCGATCACGGGTGACGAGTCACCGGCGGAGGTCGCGGCGATCGTCGTGGGGCAGGTTTTCAACGTGCCCTAACCGAGCGGGCACGTTGAAAACGTGCCCCACGTTACAGGTCACCCATCTCGGCGGGTGGTTCTTCGAGGGCCAAGTTCCACTCGTTCCAGATCAGCCAGAACTGAGGCAATTCGTCACCGTGAGTTTCGACAGCAAGATCGAACGCGGCTCCTAGCGTGATCCCTTCCAAATCTTTCAATGCACGACCCGTCGCCTCAGCGAGTTCTCGCATCGCCATCAGCAACGCCTGCGACGCGGACTGAGAATGGAAGACGTGATCCGCTGCCGTGTCCATGAGAGTCTCCTGAAGGACGGTTCCGAATGTTTGGCAGGTTATATCCCATGCGGCCTCGAATGAGATGTTTCGGCGAGCGGCAGGGCGTCAGCCCTCCGAGGGTTTTCT
>SYJG01000260.1 GCA_005798445.1 Planctomyces sp. | reverse complement strand
GTTGGAGTTCCGCCAGTTGGAGTTCCGCCAGTTGGAGTTCCGCCAGTTGGAGTTCCGCCAGTTGGAGTTCCGCCAGTTGGAGTTCCGCCAGTTGGAGTTCCGCCAGTTGGAGTTCCGCCTTCAGGCGGTCGGCGCACGGTAGCGCTCGAGATTCGACCGCCTGAAGGCGGGACTCCAACGGCCGATCGCCGCACGCTCATTCGCCGACTGTCACTCGACCTGCTCGGTCTGCCGCCGAAGAGTGACGATGTCGAAGGGTTCGATGCCGACAAGCGGCCCGACGCCTACGAGCAACTCGTCGATCGGCTGCTCGCGTCGCCGGCCTACGGCGAACGCTGGGCGCGGCATTGGCTGGATGTCGCGAGATGGGCGGAGTCCGAAGGCTACGAGAGCAATCATCCTCGGCCGTTCGCGTGGCGATATCGCGACTACGTCATCAACGCCTTCAACAGCGACAAGCCGTTCGACGAGTTCATTCGGCAGCAGTTGGCCGGTGACGAGTTGCAGCCCTATTCGGACGAGAACTTGATCGCGACTGGCTTTCTCGCAGCCGCTCGCATCAGCAGCAACGAAGAGGACAAGTGGCGGCAGCGGAACGACGTGCTCGTGGACATCACCAACGCGACGGCGAACGCGTTTCTCGGCCTGACGATGCAGTGTGCTCAGTGCCACAACCACAAGTCCGACCCGATCACGACGCGCGACTACTACCGCCTGCAAGCGTTCTTCGTCACCGGCCAGCCGGTCGATGTGAAACTGCACGACCCGACGCTGTGGCGAGAGTTTGATTCGCGTCGGCCACCCGAATACGAACCGGCTCTCGCGTTGCGCGAGTCACTGCTGGAGTCGGCTCGGCGGCGGTTTCACGACGAAGTCCGCCGTTCGCTGTCGCCGGAAGAACGCGCGGCCTACGACACACCGGCCGCTGATCGCGACGTTGAGCAAGAACGACTCGCGCGGCTGGTCGATCTGAAGTTCCAGGCGTCGGTGAATGTGCTCGACCGCTACATCCCGGAGTCCGATCGGAAGCTCTACGAAGAGACGAAAAAGAAGATCACCGAGATCGATAAGACCTCGCCACGCATCCCGCAGACGTTCGCGTTCTACTCCCCCGCGACCAGCCCGCATCGGCTGGACACGCTGCCGAGCATCGGCTTCTACCCGCTGCCGTTCGATCGTGAAGCTCTGCCTCGCGAACGCGGCTCGATCAAAATTCGCGGCGACGTTCACAACATCGGCCCGGTCGTGACAGCGGGGTTTCCAAGTGTGTTGAGCGCCAACTCATCCCCTCTCCCTTCGGGAGAGGGTGGCCGAAGGCCGGGTGAGGGCCGATCGGCGATCGATTCTCGAATTGAAAACGAAAGTCGATCGACGAATGGTTCCCTCACCCTAGCCCTCTCCAAGAGGGAGAGGGGACCGGGCACTGCGTCATCGACACGCCTCGACCTCGCCAACTGGCTGACCGATCCGCGTCATCCGCTGACCGCTCGCGTGTGGGTCAATCGACTCTGGCAATGGCATTTCGGGACGGGCCTCGTCGCGACGTCGGACGACTTCGGTATTCGCGGAGCGAAGCCCTCGCATCCGGAGTTGCTCGATTGGCTCGCCAGTGAATTGATCGAATCCGACTGGAGCACGCAGCACCTCCAGCGGCTGATCGTCACGTCGCGGACGTATCGCGCGAAGAGTGGCGAGGGACGAGGGGCGCGGGGCGAGGGGCGAGGGGCGAGCAAATTGCCAATTCCGACTCGTCCCTCACCCCTCAATCCTCGCCCCTCATCATTTCCTTCCCCCGTCGCCGCGTCGAAGCCGAAGTTCTGCGCGACACGCAACTCGCCGTTGCGGGACTGCTCGAGCGCCGCATCGGCGGGCCGAGCGTCGGTGGGCCGGGCGAGTCGCTCGACGTTCGTGAAAAGTCGAGCCGCCGCAATCTGTATCTCTTCCAAAAGCGAGGTCAACCGCCGTCGATGCAATCTCTGTTCGACGGCCCGAACGAAGCGAGCGAAAGCTGTCCGATACGAAACGTCTCGACAACGCCACTGAGCGCCTTGTTTCTGCTCAACAATGAGTTCGCCATCCGCTGCGGCATCGCCTTGGCCGACCGCATCGAATCGCTCGCCGGCCCCGACCACGAGCGTCAAGTCGATCTGCTGTTTCGCGAAGTCCTCAATCGCCGACCCACCGAAACTGAAAAGCTCAAGACACGCCAGTTCCTCGACGAAGAAACCGCGAAACGCTCCGGAGGCTCAGCGATACCAAACGCTCCGACGCCGCTCCAGTTGGTGTGCCATGTGATGATGAGCCTCAACGAGTTGTCGTCGATGGAGTAAGTGACGATGAATCATGTCTAATTTCATGGCGATCCTTGGAACAATTTATGTCTCCCCGATTGAGCAATTCGTCGGTGCGCTAGTCCTGCCGCATTGCGTGTTTCCTTACGTGTTCATGGAAGCGGTGACTTCGGCCTACATCGAGCAATTGTTCTACCGCGACGTTATTGGAAACCGCTCGACGCGCTTGACGATGGCGTTGAGAGCGAATTGCGTCGCCGCGCTGGTCGGTGTTTTGGCTTGCTTAGGTTGCCAACACTTTGGAAACAAGATTTCGCGGCTGACTCCTGAGTCTTTGGAATTCGGATTTGTCGTGATGCTCTACGCCAGCTTGTTTGCTTTTCCGGTGGCGGTGGAGTGCTTGTTTTGGAATCGTTGGACCAGAAGGCCAATTTGGATTCGAGTCTTTACGGCTAACTGCGTGAGTGGGATTGTCACGGTCGCGGTGTTCGTGTTCATTCGCTGGCTTCGAGAGCATCTGCCACACTCGATCGAGTGGAAGCTTCGGCGCTTCTACGGTGATGATTCGTGGTACATGAGTCCAATCAGTTGGTCCTGTTTCACGATTCTGATGCTAGCGTGGGTTTGGCGGATGCCGACAGAATGCAAAAGTGACCCAGCGCCATCGCAAAGCGGATCGAGGACTTCCACGCACAACGGTATTTCGGAATTGCAATGATGAGTGAAATCTCGCGACGAGCTTTGCTTGAGTTCGGTCGATACGGACTGGCAAGTGTCGCACTTGCGGAGGTCCTTCGTCTTGACGGTGTTCTTGCTCGTGAATCAGCATCGGAATTGCATCCACATTCGCGAGCGACCGCTCGCTCGGTGATTTTCGTCTTTCAAGGCGGTGGGCCGAGTCAGGTCGATACGTTCGATCCGAAACCGCTGCTGCAGGAGTTGCACGGCAAAGACGTGCCGGAGTCGATTGGCAAAACTATCCCGAAGATCGCGCGGTCGCCGCTCAATAATTTGATGGCCAGTCCGTGGAAGTTTCGGCGGTACGGCGAGAGCGGGATTCCGGTGTCGGGTTGCATCCGGAGTTGGGGCGGTGCGTCGATGACATGTGCGTGATTCGGAGTTGCCAGCATGACTCGACAAGCCGCTGGCTGCGCTGCTGATCGACCTCAAACGACGCGGGCTGCTCGACGAAACGCTCGTTGTCTGCGGAGGCGAGTTCGGTCGCACTCCCGCGTCGCAGCGTGGAGCGTCCAAGCCTGGCCGCGATCACTCCCCCTCCGGGTACACAACCTGGCTGGCGGGGGGCGGAGTCAAAGGGGGCCAGATCATCGGGGCGACCGACGAGGTCGGTTATTCGGCCGTGGAGCGTCCCGTTCATCCGAACGACCTGCACGCGACGATTTTGCAGGCACTTGGACTCGACCAACACGAACTCGTTTACGAACATCACAACCGTCGCGAACTGGTGACCGTCAACGGTGGCAATGTGGTTCAAGAAGTTTTCGGCTAACGTCAAATCGAGTGGCTGGGAATCAAACCATGATTCAAGAAACCCCTGCGATTGGCCCGCCCAACGACGAGAAGTCGGTTTCTGAACTGCCTCGCCGCATGTCTCCCTTCATTCGCGCGGCGGGAATGCAACTTAGTCTCACGTTTTCCATGTTCTTAATTCTCGACAACGGCATTGTGGCCTTTGTTTTCATCCGTGCCTCCGTAGCCTATTGGGCTGGCGTGCTGTTCATGGTTGCCCGGCGAAGAGATTCTTTGACGCCGATGGACCAAGCTTATTTGGAATACGGGCAGTGGGTTGCATTGTTAATTTCAATTCCGATCGCCAGCCAACTAACCGACATGGTTGGTCCTGGCGGTGAGATGTTTTTGAGGAAGGCTATTGGCCTTCTTTGAGTGAATGTGAGGATTCTCGATGCTGACTCTTCTCGGCCCCCGTGGCCAAGCGTGCGACGGCGTTTCGCGGCGGGCGATTTTGCGAGCGGGTGGGGTGTCGTTGTTCGGCGGATTGCTGACATCGGCATCGGCGGCGAACTCGGTCAAGCATGCGGCGCGGATCAAGTCGGTGATCTTGATCGACCTCTTCGGCGGGCCGAGTCACATCGACATGTTTGATCCGAAGCCGGAGGCTCCGCCGGAAGTGCGGGGCGAGTTCGGTTCGATCGCGACCAGCGTCTCTGGATTGCCGATCTGCGAGCACTTGCCGCGCATGGCGACGTGGATGAAACAGGTCACGCTGATTCGGACAGTCTCGCATCCGTACAACAGCCACAACCCGTATGCGGTGATGACCGGCTTCACGGGCGGCGTCGATAACCAGGATTACTACTGGCGGCCGACGGACTATCCGAGCATGGGATCGGTCGCGACGTACTTCGGCTGTGGTCAGCCGGGAGTGCCGCCGTACATCGTGCTGCCGGCGCTCCCCGGTTACTCGCAAGCGTTGCGGCGAGCGGGGCCGTACGGCGGGTTCCTCGGCCGCAAGTACGATCCGCTGTTCAGCACTTGCGATCCGAAGCTCGACAAGCCGCTCGATCCGAAGAAGGATTTCTATGATGACGATGTCTGGGCGATCGGCGATCCGCAGATGCCCTCGCTGGATGACTCGTTGACAGCGGATGCTCTCGATCGTCGACGAACTCTGTTGCAACAATTCGATGCCAACGCTCGATTGGCGGAAAGCTCGCGAGCGACTCGCGAACTCGAAGGCTGGCAGAAGTCCGCGTTCGACCTGCTGCTGTCGAACCGCGTGCGCACGGCGTTCGATCTGTCGCAGGAAACCGACGCCACTCGCGATCGCTACGGTCGCGACTTGTTCGGTTCATCGACGCTGATGGCTCGACGGCTGGTCGAGCACGGAGTCAGCTACGTCACGATCCACACCGAATCGAAAGGCAACGGCCACTGGGACACGCACAACAACAACTTCAACATGCTGAAGAATCTGCGGCTGCCGTTCATCGACCGCTCGCTGCCGTCGCTGTTCGAGGATTTGCAGGTTCGGGGACTCTGGGACAGCACGCTAGTGGTGATGTGCGGCGACATGGGCCGAACTCCGAAGATCAACAAAGCCGCTGGCCGCGATCACTGGCCGCAATGCGGCTTTTGTGTGCTGGCTGGTGGAGCTGTGAAACCAGGCTGCGTCTTTGGTACGAGTGACAAGCAGGCGGCCTTTCCTATCGATGTCCCGATCACTCCCGGCGACCTCTGTGCGACGGTTTATCACCTCCTAGGCATCTCGCACGAGGCAACCGTCCCGGACCACCTCACTCGGCCAATCCCGATTTCGCACGGCGGACAGCCAGTTTGGGATGTCCTTTCATAAACCCTTCGGCAGATTCCACCCAATCGGAACCGACAAAAGCCGGATTGAATCTCGCTGGACTTCTTCGGTGAAATCTGGTTTTGGCTCTGATACAGTGGCCACTCGGAATTTCTGCCCCGACGCGTCGTCTTCTTGTCGGTGGTTTTGTCCCTGATTCTTGGTGCGGACGGTTTCATTGCCGTACCGTGAGACTCGTCCAACTATGAGCGTTGCCATCGTTTCCTGCCCAAAATGTAAGTCGATGTTGCTCAGCGACACGGCTCAATGTCCCAACTGCCATCATGTGCTGCACACGGATCAGAAGGTCAATCTGTCCGAATTGAAAACGCACAGTGAAGTCATGGGGGTCAGTTCCAACGAGATTCCATGTCCCGATTGCGGCGAAATGGTGCGGAAGGAACTGGTGCGTTGTTATCAGTGCGGTGCATTTCTCCGCAAAGAGATGGCCGAGTCGTACCAGCGGATGCGTGAAAACGCTCCGAACGTCGATGTGCCAGCGCTACGAGAGATTTCTCACGCGGTTCGAACGGTACCGACTGTATCGCAGTCGCCGGATTCTTCGGATTTGCCTCCACTTGCCGATGACGATGATTTTGCGCTAGGGCCAGGAGTAACCGCAGTTGCTCCGAGTCAGGCGGCATCGACGGCCGACGGTGACAATACCTATTCGTTGGATGCTCCCGCATTGAGTGATGCGTCGCCGTCTGCTTCAGCAGAGTTACCCGACATTCCGGTGGATCATGCCCAGCCTGGTGAGAAGAAAGTCTCGGCGGATCCTCGAGCGGCTGACGTTCCACATTCCGATGCAACGGCAGGTGATCTGTTGTTGGACATCGCGAAACAAGAAGAATCCGAATCTGAAAGCCGCCGCAAAATGCGTGGCAGGCGGAAGCCGGGTGAAACGCGGGCGGGCTTTATCATTTTTTGTCCGTGGGGACATCAGATCGAAGTCCAAGAGAAGCATCGCGGCCAAATGGGCAAGTGTCCGCGATGCAAGGCGGCATTCATCGTGCCACAGGCTCGTGCCGTTGGGAAAGCTGCCGAGGCTGGACTGGGCGAGACAGCGGTTGCCGCTGCCCCCAGTGAGCCGACCGACACACTGGTCGCCGGCAAATTCACTCGGTGGCTGCGAGACGTGCATGTTCACTCCCTTGACCCGACGAAGCTGAAACTCAAACCGGGCAGTTTGGAAAGCGTGTTTGAGACACAGGACCTGGGGTTTGGACTTGATGGGCTGTTGCAGTTGTCTCTGACAAAGAAGGGAGGACTTTTTGGCGGAACGGACAAAAAGAAACCAGAAGTGCGTGATGCCGCGGTCGCTCACCTGGTGGCAGGCAAGCCGCTTTCAGAATTGCAAGTCGCCGCACAGCGTTTGTTTGGACCGGACACGCTCAAGCAGATTCAAGTTGTGCAGCCGGTTATTTACGCTCACGAATCGATGTTCGCCGGCATTCCGGTCTTCGGCGTCAACCGCATCGCCGTCCGGTTGCCGAAGCCATCCGAAGGCAATGAGTTGCTGTTTGCATCCTTTTGGCTCTCCGAGTTCCGTGAATTTGCGAAACAAATGGACGAGGTCTTCGGCGTGCAGGGGCTGGGAGAAGATGTCGGCATTCCGATGACCGACAAACTCGCCGAATACAAATGCCATTACACCGATCAGGCGTTTCATGCGTTGGATCAATCCGATTATCAGCAAGCCGATCCGACTCTCAAGCTTGCGATCGTGGGCCGTAAGTGTGAAGGCTGTGGTTTGATCGTGAGCGAGGATGGTCGCAAAAAAGAAAAGCTGGGAGGCGCGGATGGCAAGGGCATCGCCAAGGCGAAGTGTCCGAAGTGCCAAAAGAAATTCGGAACGTTCGCGTACTATGCCGTTGAGGCTGCCGCTCCGACACCACCCGCCGCCACATAACGATCGACCAATCGCAACCGAATGTCCTCGCCGTGAAAGGGCAATCCTTATCAGAGAGGATAGCGCGGATTTGACGCGTTCATGAGCTGCTGCTATAGAGTGCTCATTGAGGTTGGTTATATCGTTCTCACAGGTTTAATGAGAGGAGTCACTCATGGCAAAGAAAGCAAATGCGTCGGCAAACAAGGCCGCGATCATTCGCGAAGCTCTTGGCAAAGGAATCGAATCTCCGTCGGCGATCTCGGCGTATGCGAAGCAAGCCAAAGGTTTGGAGATTGACCCGAAGTATGTCAGCGTCATCAAGTCGAATATCCGAACCAAGGGAGCGAGAGGCCGCGGCCGCCGAGGCTTGAGCCAAGACACACAGAAAGAAGCGATGCTCTTTGCATTGAAGAATGGAACCATTGAGAAGGCCAAGAAGGCTTTGGAAGCCGTTCGAAATGACCCGGCAATGGCTTTCGCGGCGAATATGGGTGGAATCGATCGGGCGATTTCTGTGTTAACAGAATTAGCCTCTCATGTGGGTGGGCAGTAGCAGGATTGCGGGTTTGCCGTACAAGAATGCTCGCTGCTAGATCCTTCTGGTTGGCGAGCTTTTTGGGGCTTGTATGTCCCGCCTATGAGACGACCGGCAGAACGTCACTTCGGTGTTCTGATTCGTGGGTCAGGATATTGCCCATCAATGTCGTGGCAGTACAGTCGCGGATCGAGATTTCCGCCAGGCTGCCGGCGAGACGAGGATTGCCATCGAAGACGACGATCCGGTCGCAGCGGGTGCGGCCGACCAACTGAGTCGGGCCTGTCACTAGTTCAGTTTTGGAACTTTGCGGCACGAAGGAATCGTCCAGCCCATCGGCCGCCTGGGCCTTGCGAGCGGACTTGCTGATGCCTTCGACCAGCACCGCGAAGGTTGAGCCGATCAAATTGGCGTTGTCTTCCTCACTGATGCGGTTTTGCAGGTCGAGCATCTCGTTGTTGCGATGGCGTTTGACCTCTTCCGGAACGTCGTCCTCCCACAGGTCGATCGCCTTCGTGCCGGGGCGCGGACTGTATTTGAAAATGAAGGAGTTCTTGAAACGGCACTCGCGAATTAGGTCGAGGCTCTTTTGATACGACTCATCGGTTTCGCCGCACATGCCGACAATGAAATCGCTCGATACGGCGGCAGTTGGAAGCGCCTCGCGAATCCGAGCGTGCATCTCGCGGTATTCGTTGACGGTGTAGCCACGCTTCATACGTTTCAGAATGTCGTCGCAACCGGACTGGGCCGGGACGTGCAAGTATTGGGCGACTTTCGGCAAGTCGCGAACGGCTTGCAGCAGGTCATCGGTCATGTCACGCGGGTAGTTGGTGACAAATTTGATTCTCAGGATGCCGTCGGTGTCGTGAATCAATTCGAGCAGATCCGACAGTCGGAAGAGTTTGCCGTCTTGTGTGACCTTGTAGCTGTTGACCGTTTGCCCCAGCAGTGTGACCTCTTTGACCCCTTGCTGAGCGAGCAGTTTGACTTCGTGAGCGATCTCGCGTGGTGGGCGGCTTTGTTCGGGTCCGCGAGTCATCGGGACAACGCAGTAGGTGCAGAACTTGTCGCAGCCGATCATGATCCGAACGAATGCTTGGAACGGCGTCGGACGCATTGTCGGATCGCGAGAGGGGTCGTAGCTTTCAAAGCTGGAGGCGACTTCGATTCGCGAGCCTTCTTTCCGATCCAAGCTGACCGCCATGCGTCGGCCACGTTCGGAGCGGGCTTCGTCAATGAGCCGAGGAATCTCTTTGAGTTGTCCGGTGCCGACGACGAGATCGACGTGCGGAGCGCGGTTGAAGATCAGTTCCTGATCTTTTTGGGCCATGCAGCCCATGACGCCGATGACCTGGTTGGGGCGTGCTCGCTTGCTGAATTTCAGGCGTCCGAGTTGGCTGTAGATCTTGTGCTCAGCGTGATCGCGGACCGAGCAGGTGTTGAACAGGATCGTGTCGGCATCTTTGACGTCATTGGTCAGCGAGAAGCCCTGTTGGCGCAATTCGGCCACGACCAGTTCGCTGTCGAGCATGTTCATCTGACAGCCGACAGTCTCGATGTAGAGCTTGCCGTTGTGTTCGGGAGTAGTCATGGCGTCAGCTTGTAGGACGGGCACTCTTGCCCGTCAAACGGCAGACGGGCAAGAGTGCCCATCCGACTTCAGTCGCGGACCCGTTCGATGTACTCGCCGGTGACGGCGTCGATCCGGACTTTTTCGCCAGAGGCGACGAAGGCGGGGACTTGGATTTCGGCTCCGGTCTCGACGGTTGCGGCCTTGGTTACGTTGGACGACGTGTTGCCGCGAACAGCCGGTTCGGTGTAGGTGATTTCCAGCGTCACATGCTGTGGAGGCGTGAAATCGATCAGGCGATCGTTCCAGTACAACAGTTGGCAGGGGCTGCCCTCTTTGATGTAGCGCAGCGCCTCGGCACAAGTCTCCAGCGGCAGCGAGTGTTGCTCGAAGGATTCGTTGTCCATGAAGACGTAGCCGTTGGCGTCGCGGTACGAGTACACGCCATCGGTCTTGCGGACGTCCGCCTCTTCGAGACCGTCACCGCTTTTGTAGGTCTTGTCGAGGTAGGTTCCCTTGAGCAGGTTTTTCAGCCGTGTGCGGTACAGGGCTTGGCCTTTGCCCGGCTTGACGAATTCGAGGCCGACCATGTCGCACGGCTCGCCGTCGACGAGGACTTTGATTCCCTTCTTGAAGTCGCTGGTGCTGATGTTGGCCATTGGTCTTTCTCGGAGAAACGGATAGTGTTCGCGGGGTCGTGCGGCCTGCGTTTGGGCCGCAAAGGGGCGGGTTTATAGCGGGGTCGCGAGGTTGGTGTCGAGCATGGTTCCGGGAATTGTCAGCCTCGCCAAACGTCCACTCAGCGAGCGTTCGCGATCCACGCCGGAGAGTTGGCGTCGGTCTCTGGCCGACGCGATTCGTGATCCGAATCAGTTGCTGTCGAGGTTGGGGTTAGCGGCGGATGAAACTCGATCTCCGAAGCTCAGTCAGCAATTTCCATTGCTGGTTCCAGAGAGTTTTCTGAAACGCATGCGGTCGGGAGACATCAATGATCCGCTGCTGCGACAGGTGCTACCGATTGCAGAGGAAGACGCAGAGGTTGCCGGCTTCACGATCGACGCACTCGACGAGGCGACGTTTCGCAAAGCACCGGGCTTGCTGCACAAGTACGAAGGTCGAGCATTGCTGGTGCTGACCGGAGCCTGCGCGGTCCATTGCCGCTATTGCTTTCGGCGGCATTATCCGTATTCGCAGGAACCGAAACGGCTCGACGATTGGGAGCCGGCGTTCGCGGCTCTCGAACAGGACGAGTCGATCCACGAAGTGTTGCTGAGCGGTGGCGATCCCCTGATGCTGACCGACGAACGGCTGACAACTGTTGTCCGCCGCTTGGAATCCATCCCGCATCTCCGCCGCCTGCGATGGCACACTCGGTTGCCGATTGTGCTGCCAGATCGTGTCACGTTGGAGTGGCTCGACCTGCTGACATCCACTCGGCTGACTTCGATCGTCGTGGTTCATGCGAATCATCCGCACGAACTGGTTGCCGATTGCGCGCTGGCCCTGAGGCAACTCACGCAGTCTGGCGTGATGACGCTCAATCAAGCGGTGCTGCTGCGGGGTGTGAACGATTCGGCCGAGACATTGGTCGGGCTCAGCGAGCGGCTGATTGATCTGGGGATCAAGCCGTACTACCTGCATCAACTTGACCGAGTTGCCGGGACTGCTCACTTCGAGGTGCCGGAAGAGACCGGGCTAAGATTGATGGCGGAACTTCGCCAGCGACTGCCGGGATATGCCGTGCCGCAGTACGTGCGCGAAGTTCCTGGCGAAGCGTTCAAAGTGCCGCTTGTCGAGCGATCGCAGTTGATCGCCGACTGACCACAGAATTACGAATTCAAAATCTTCGCGAGCACGTCCTGCAGCACCGCGTCGGTCGAGATTCCTTCGGCTTGGCCCTCGAAGTTTAGAATGAGGCGGTGTCGCAGCACGGCCAGAACGACAGAGCGGAGGTCTTCGCGGGCGACGTGAACGCGATGGTCGATGATCGCCAGGATTTTGCTTGCCAGGATGATGGCCTGCGCGCCGCGCGGGCTGCTGCCGTAGCGGATGAAGCGTTTGGTCATTTCGGTGGCGTGTGAGTCTTCTGGATGCGTGCCGAGAACCAGACGCACGGCGTCGCGGCGGATGTCCTCCGCGATGGGGATTTGCCGGGCGAGGTGCTGCATCTGGCAGATGCGAGCTCCGTCGAGCACCGGCGTCGCGTGCGGAATGTCGATGTTCGTGGTGCGATCGAGGATCGATTCGAGTTCCGCCAGCGCGGGGAATTTCACCAGCAGCTTGCAGAAGAAACGGTCGAGTTGCGCTTCCGGGAGCGGATACGTCCCTTCCATTTCCAGCGGGTTCTGGTTCGCGAGGACGAAGAACGGCTCGGGCAGATGATGCGTGTGGCCGGCGACGGTGACGGTGTGCTCTTGCATCGCTTCGAGCAGCGCGGATTGCGTCTTGGGGGTTGCCCGGTTGATTTCATCGGCCAGGACGATGTTGGCGAAAACAGGGCCGGGCTGGAACTCGAAATGTTTGCGGCCGTGTTCGTCTTCGAGGAAGACGTTG
>SYJG01000259.1 GCA_005798445.1 Planctomyces sp. | reverse complement strand
TCTCCCAAAGGGAGAGGGAGAAAGACTCCATCACGACCAAAGCTCACGCCGCGTTCACGCCGGGTGCTGGCGACATGCGGAAGTTTCCGTCTTCGCTGACGTCTTCGAAGCGGACGGACATGCGTTTGCTGACGCCGCTTTGTTCCATCGTCACGCCGTAGAGGATATCGCCAATCTGCATCGAGCGTTTGTTGTGCGTGATCATGATGAACTGCGTGGCGGTCTTGAACTCGCGGACGACGCCGCTGTAGCGCTCGACGTTGGCTTCGTCGAGTGCGGCATCGACCTCGTCCAGGATGCAGAATGGGCTGGGCTTGCTGCGGAAGATCGCCATCAACAGCGCGACTGCGGTCATCGTTTTCTCGCCGCCGCTGAGCAGTGAGATGCTCCGCAACTCTTTGCCTGGGGGACGAGCGACCACATCGATGCCGCAGTCGAGCACGTCGTTGTGATCTTCGAGGATGATGTCTCCCTCACCGCCGCCGAACATCTTGCGGAACAGACTTTGGAATTGCACGCGGATCGACTCGAAGGTTTCCAGAAACATCCGCTGACTCTCGCCGTTGATCTGGTGGATGATTTCTTCGAGCGTGGCCTTGGCCTCTTCGAGGTCTTGCAACTGCGAGCTGAGGTGCTGGTAGCGGCCATCCAACTCGTCGAGATCTTTGAGGCTGTCGGTGTTGACGCTGCCCATCATCTTGAGCTTGCGGCGCAGGCGATTGACTCGCTCTTCGAGTTCGGGACGAACTTCGAGAAACGAGACGGAATCGGGGGTCGCAACTTCCGATTTGAGATTTGAGACTTGAGATTCTGGATCGGTGTCTTCTTCAGATTCGTTGGTTGGAATAACGGCCATCGGATCACGGCTTTCGGCGTTCGGCCGGAGTTCGGAATGCCATTTCTCGAATGCGGACGCTCCCGACGCGACGACTTCGTCGAGCGTCATTTGGTACTCCTCTTCGATCCGTTCGGCACAGACTTGCAACTGGTGGCGAGCGTCGCGGGCGGCGATTTCGTTGGCGTGCAGGCGATCGGCGAGTTCGCGGCGAGCGGCTCGCAGGCGAGCTTCCTCTTCGGCGAACGAGGACTTTTGAGTTCGCAGTTGGTCCTTGTCGGTGAGGATCGACGCGACCTCGGCGGCGAACTTCTCGTCGAGCAGTTGCAGTTCCCACAACTCGGCATTCGTGTTGAGCATCTGCAAGTTGAGCTGCCGCATTTGAGCGGCGGCGGTTTGCAGGCGGCGTTCGGCCTCGTCGAATTGTTCGTCGCGCTGCCGCTGCTCCTCCTGCAAACGGACGACGGTGGATCGCAAACCTTGCAGCCGCTCCTCGTGCTTGGCGAGGACTAATCTCTGATCGACTTGCTGTTGCGTCAGCAGATTCCGTTGCGATTCGTGACCGGTGACGTCCGCTTCGAGTGCGGTGAACGAATCACGCAGGCTGGCGAGGTTGTCGTCGAACCAGGCGTGTTCGCGCTGAGCTTGGTCGATTTGCAGAACCAGTTCAGCGGCGAGCGACTCGAACCGCGAGGCTTCCGCGAGGATCGTGTCGCGTTCTTTCGAGAAACGCTCAACCTCCTGCCGCTGCGCATGCACGTCCGAGCGTGAGTGGGCGAGCCGATCAGCAAGTTCCTGTTTCTCGGAGGTCGCGGTCTCGATCACTCGTTCGACGTTCTTGAGCGACTGCGCAACGTCGGCGAGTTGCCGTTCGCCGTCGGCGATCGTGCGGTCGAGTCGCAGCAGGTCATTCTTCAACCGACGCAGCTCGCTGCGGCGAGTCAGCAAGGCGGACTCGCTCCGAACCGTGCCGGCGAACAGTGTGCCGTCTTCTTCGAGGAGTTCGCCTTGCAACGTGACGAAACGGCAACCTCGGCCCTCGCCGCTCGCGAGTCGCAGCGCGGTGTCGAGCGTATCGACGACCCACGTCGCGCCGAGCAACGCTTCGGCCAGGCCAGGGTGACCGGTCTTGAGGCTGGCGAGTTGGTCGGCCCGTTTGATGACGCCGGGGGCGGTGAGGGGCGAGGGGTGAGGGGTGAGGGGAGAGTTGATGGCAGGAGACGTGACTTCGTTGTCTTCGCTCGCCCCTCGCCCCTCGCCCGTCGTCCCTCTTCCGCCCACTTCCACAAACCCCACTCGTCCCGACAATCGGCTCGCACCGCTGTTGAGGTACTCGATGAGCGGGGCCATTTCGCGGACGACGATGAGTTGTGCTCTCGCGCCGAGGGCCACTTCAAGGATCGCGGCTTCGTCGAGGTCCGCTTCGAGCAGGTCGGCGACGCTGCCGAGGATGCTGGTCCACGGCGCGTAGTCGGAGGATTGTGCTCGGCTGAGGATTTCCTTCACGCCGATGCCGAGTCCTTCTTGCCGGCGTTCGAGGTCTTCGAGGACGGCTTGCTGCGACTGTCGGGCACTGCGGTCTTCGCGTTGTTCACGGAGCTGTTGCTGCAAGCGATCTTGCTCGGCGATGAGCCGTTGTTGGCGGTCGCGGACTTCGCGAACTTTGCTGTCGAGCGACGCGACTTCGCTGAGCACGGCATCGACGGCCGCTTGCCGACGCAACACCTCGGACTGCGCCGAGACAGTGTTGGAAACGCACTGATCCAATCGCTGACTGGCAGCGATTGCGGCGGAGTTCGCGGCGTCGCGCTGCGAGTGCAAGTTGTTGACTCGTTGCTGCGTCGCACTGGCTTGCTGCGTCAGTTCGAGTTGCTTTTGGCGTTCGCGGTCGAGCGTCGCTTGATCGGCTTTGAGCTTCGCCGCGAGTTCGGACAATTGCTTCTCGGTGTCTGCGATCGCGGTTCGGAGTCGCAAGTGCTCGGCGTCGCCGGTCGAGAGTTCCTCTTCCGAGCGATGCCGTTCGGTGGTCAGTTCGCACGAGCGGCCGTGCATGACGGTTCGCTGCCGGCGCAGACGGTCCAAGTCGGAGCCGAGTTCTTTTTGGCGAGCGGTCAAGTGCCGCAGCGTCGCTTCCTGGCGGACGACGCTCTCGCGATTGCCGGCGGCGGTCCGTTCGGCATGTCGCAGGCGGGTATCGACCTCGGCGATCTCGGCGTCGAAGACGGAGAGTTTCTGTTCGAGTTCCTGTTGTCGCGACGACAGATCGGCGAGTTCGGATTCGCCGGTGTGCAGTTCGGCTTCGACGACGGACAACTGCGCGGAGAAGTAGCGGTGATCATCGGCGGCGAGGCCGAACCACCACTCGCGCAGTTCGGCGGAGATCTCGCGGTACTTGCTGGCTTTCGAGGCTTGCGAGCGCATCGAGTTGAGCTGCGATTCGACCTCGTCCACGATGTCACGCAAACGCAGCAGGTTTTGCTCGACTCGTTCCAGCTTGCGCGTCGCCTCTTCTTTGCGAAGTTTGTAGCGGGAGACGCCGGCGGCTTCCTCAAAGACGTGTCGCCGTGCAGCAGCGTTCGATTGCAGGATTTGATCGACTCGGCCTTGCTCAATGATGCTGTACGCGGACGAGCCGGCTCCAGTACCGAGGAACAGATCTTTGATGTCCTTCAGCCGCGCGGCCTGCTGATTGATGAGGTATTCCGAATCGCCGTTCCGCCAGATGCGGCGGCCGATCTGCACCTCGGCGGCGTCCAGCGTCAGGCACTTCGAGGAATTGTCGAACGTCAGCAGGACCTCCGCGAACGGAGCGGGCTTGCGGCCCGACGCGCCGTTGAAGATCACGTCGGTCATCTCTTTGCCGCGAAGACTCTTCGGGCTTTGATCACCGAGCACCCATTTGATCGAGTCAACGACGTTGCTCTTCCCCGACCCGTTGGGCCCAACGACGCAGGTGATCCCGCGCGAGAAGTCGAAGCGCGTCCGATCCGCGAAGCTCTTGAAGCCGAACATTTCGAGCGACTTGAGCATGGCGGTGGGGAGGGGCTAGGGACGAGGGATTGTAGACCGGTCACTCCGTGACCGGAGACTTCGAGTCACGGAGTGACTCGTCTACTTTGCGGCTTCGCCGCTCTACTTTCGTTTCCAGAATTCAAACCAGCGTCGATCCGTTTCGTCGTCCGACGAGGACTTGCGAGCATCTGCGACGGACGCGGTGCCGTTCGAGTCCGTTTCAGACTGAGCGAGTTCGTCCGGTGCGGCGGTCTGTTTCTCAACAGCTCCGCCATCGGCCGGCTTGGAATCGCCGTCGTCTTTGAGATTCGGGACGAAGTTCGGGATGAGGTTCGCGTTGCCGACGCGGACTTTCTTGCCATTGGATTTGGCCGAGTCCGCTTTGCGGACGTACTCACGGGCACCTTGCGGCAGGGCGTCGATTTCAATTTGGCTGGTAAGGTTCTGTTGCTTGGCGGCTTGCAGCAGCAGTTGGGCGACATCGGGATAGCTGGCTCCGAAATCGACGGCGGTGCGGATGACTTCCGCCACGCGAGTCGAAACCTCTTTGCGTTTGTCCGGCAGGCCGGCCTGATACTTGGAAATCACGATGCGATCGGTGCCTGGCTGTGCCGTGACAAGGATGTGATTTCCGGCTCGCACAGCCAGCGGAGTTTTGAATCGCTGGTCTTCGCCGAAAAGAACAATCTCTGAACGCCGATGCTGCGTCAGGTGGATGATTGGCTCGCCGGTGGTCGGAAGCGTGTGCAAGGCGAAGAGTTCGCGGTCAGAATCAGCCTCCTTCATCATCTCGCCGTTGAGATACGGGTCGCGTTTGTCGAGCGTCCACAACGCGCGGAAGGCTCCATAACGAAGCTCTGCGCTGTCGATCGTTTTTCCGGAAGCGTCTGTCTGTGCGTTGGTCAAGTTGCGCAGCAACAGGTGGGCTTCACCATCGTCGATCGTCGAGAGCGCCGCGAGTGCGTACACTCGAAAGGCTCGTTCGCTGACGGCTGCCTCGCCAAGAACCGGTACTGCCTCGGCCTGACCGAGGTATGCCAATGCGACCGCAGCGTTGAAGCGGACTTCCAAGTTGGGATGCTTCAGTCCCGTTTTGAGGATGGGAATGGCTTCATTGCCGATCGCCTCCAACTGCAACGTCGCAATTTCCGTCGTGTCGGGATCGAGCAATTGTGATTTCAGCTTCTCCATGCGGACATGCCGTGCGACGGGTGTCTCGCGGAACGCGATGTTGCGGATTACCTCGCGGTATCGCGGATAATTGTCCTTGTAGCGGGGCAAAACTTTCAGCTCGATGGTCTGATCGGTGAGCGCTTTGGCCAATGGTTCACGCAAGCCGCTTTCGTTGTAGGCGAAGAATCGCTGGCCGATCTTGTCGGCGATGCGTTTCGACTGCCGCACGCTGCGAAAGTCGCTGCGAAGTTGGATACGCAGGTCGCGGTCCTTTTTGGAGGCACCGCCCCCAAGGATTTTCCCGCGCCGCTTCAGGCCCGTGTTGTCTGACTTTCCTTCGCCAGACGTGACCATGATCGGCCCTTTGGCCTTTCCCAAAATATGACCTTTCATCACACCTTGGCCAGGGACGAGGGCCGATTCGGAGAGTTCGGTTTCGAGCAGCCAGCCACCGTTGAGGCTGGTGGTTGTGTCGCCGTCGGAAACGCGAACCTCGACGTCGAAGGCTTCCCCTTTGCGAATCATCGGCGGAAGGTACGCTCGGACGATGACCAATGCTGTGTTCGGAGAACGCAGGATCGTTTCGGGATCGTCGATGCCTCGGCGACGCATGTCGTCCGCCAGGATTTCTCGAGCGCTCGATGGAGGCGGGTCGCTGCCGGTCCCGTCCAAGCCAACGACCAGCCCGACACCTTCAAGCGTCACCAAATTCAAATTCGCGAATCCGGCGTAGTCGCCGACCATCGGCGTTTCGACTTTGGTCTCGAATTCCTTGTCCTTATCGTCGTCTTTGTCGATGTCGCTGAGCTTCTCGGAGTCCTCGTCCTGCTTGTCCGGCGATTGTGATCGCAGCAATTTGGACGGCAACAATTTGAAGTCCTGGCAGCCGACGATCGAGCCGGCCATTAGCAGGCTTACGGACAGGCAAACGCTGAGTCGAAACGCCTTCATGACGTTGCTCCCAAGAGGGAAGGGCAGGTGGTTCGCTTCATCGTGAACTGTTGGCGTGCGTAAATGGCGCAGCATCTGAACGACGCGACGATACGCAGGCCTGCGGCTGACGGTGAAACGATCGGAAGGAATGAAACGGTGGGAAATTCAGACAGGAAACTGCTCGGCCAGATCGCCGAGCGGAAGGAATGGGACAGTACGCCCGGTCGTGAGAAAGGGTCAAGGTGTCTCTGGCATCCGGTAGCCCGACCCCTTGTGGGTCGGTCGATTCCCGCATCGCGGGCAGATCACCCAGGCCACAAGGGCCTCGGCTACAGGTCTTTGGTCTCGCTAGCCGACGGCGTGTATCGCACTCCTCCCAGATCCGCCAACTTGCGCATCAGCGCATCGGTCAGGGCTTGCAGCAGCTCTTGTGATTTGCGTTGGCCTTGCCACGGACTCAGGTCGATGGGCGTGCCGTAGGTCACTCGCACGCGGCTGGGAGTAAAAAACGGCTCGGTCATGCTCTCGCCCTGTGGTGCGCCGTGAATGTAAACCGGGATGACGGGGACTCCGGACTTCAGTGCCAGGAACGCGATGCCGGGATTCGCTTCTCGCAATCCCTCACCCATGTTGATGCCACCTTCGGGGAAGATGCCGATCAGGTCGCCTCGTTCGAGCCTTCGAATGGCTTCTCGCGTTGGGCCCATGTCGCGGCCATCTCGATCCACCGAGATCGACTGCATCGCGCGGCCGATCCAGCCAACCAGACCGGGCTGCTCGTAGTATTCGCGAGCCATCAGATAGCCGATCACGCGAATCGATCGAGACGGTTCTTCGTACCGCAAGTGCGAGTTCATCCAAGCCAACATGGGGTCCAACGGGCTGCGATGATTCGACAAGATGATCGCACCGCTGAACTCCGGATACGGGCAACGGCCGTCGGCTCGCCAGCGGAACATGAGCCCGACGTACAGCCGATTCACGAAATACAGCAGCCAGACCCGCCAGCCATCTCGACAACGCCGCACTGACAGCAGCACCAACCCGACCGCGATTGCGGCATAGGCCAGCAACACCAATTGAGCAATTTGGTCAGGCGTCATGCTCGTTCGTGTCGGGGTTGAAGCAGAGAAAACGGTGACTGAGTACCGTGTGTCGGCAAGTCGATCAAGAGCCGTTTTTCGCCTCTTCGGTTCCCCGTGCGGCGATCAGATTGAGCCGCGGACGCAATTCCGGCCACCGATGATCCCAGCCACCGATTGCGAGCAACGCCCCGGCGGAATCGACGAATGCAAAGACCTCTGGATGACCGGGATTTGCCGGCTGCCAAGCGGACTCGCGTGGCGGGATGCTCAGCCCATGACTCAAGTTCGCCGATTCATTCTCATCGCAGACATATGCCGGCAGATGTGACGCGGCAACGGCACAAGGCAACAGTCCGGACACGACCGATTCCGCTGTGAAATCGCTGATTGAGATCGCTTCCGATTTCTCGAACTGACCGATCCGCGTGCGGACGAGAGCCGACATGACCGCTCCGCAGCCCAACCGTTCGCCCAGGTCTCTACCCAACGAGCGGATGTACGTCCCCGAACCGCACTCGATGTCGAGCATCAGTTCTGGCGGTTCGAACCGGACAACTTCAAGCCGATGAATTTCGACCGTCTTCGCCTGAAGTTGAACCTCCTCGCCGCGCCGTGCGAGCCGGTACGCGCGACGTCCTTCGACTCGCACGGCCGAGTACGCCGGCGGTACTTGTTCGATACTTCCACGAAACTCGACGAGCGCGGCATCCAACTCGGCACGGGTGATCGAAGCGGCTCGCGCGGCATCCCCTTCAACGACCTGTCCCGACACGTCGTCCGTGTCGCTCCGCTTGCCGAACAGAAATGTTCCGAGATACGTCTTCGGCCGCGACTGCACCAACTCGATCAACCGCGTCGCATGACCGACCGCCACGACGAGAACGCCCGTCGCCAGCGGATCGAGCGTTCCCGCATGACCGACTTTCGGCAGCGTGCTGCGCGTGAGGCCGCGCTCACGCAGCAGCCGATTGATGTGGTCGACGACCGACCGAGAGGTCAGCCCCTGCGGTTTGTCGATATTCAGAAAGCCGTTCACTCGGATTCACTTCGACTGACCGGCATCTGCACTCGTTCATGATGCCGCTGCAACGCGGCGGCGACAAAACCTTGGAAGAGCGGATGCGGGCTGAGCGGTTTCGATTTGAACTCGGGGTGAAATTGCACCGCCACAAACCACGGATGATCGGGGAGTTCCACGACTTCGACCAGTTTGCCGTCCGGACTCGTTCCAGCCAGCAGCATTCCCGCCTCTTCAAATTGCGAACGGTATTCCGGGTTGAATTCGTAACGATGTCGATGCCGCTCGGAAATCCGTTCGGTGCCGTAAGCTTCCGCCGATTTCGAGTCCGTTTTCAAGACGCACGGCTGAGCACCAAGTCGCATGGTGCCCCCCTTCTTCACGATCGTCTTTTGGTCTTCCAACATGCAGATGACCGGGTGCGGCGAGTCGGAACTGAACTCGGTCGAGTCGGCATTTTCGAGTCCCAGAACGTTGCGAGCGTACTCGATCACCGCCGTTTGCATTCCGAGGCAAATGCCGAAGTACGGGATCTCGAACTCGCGAGCGAACCGAACGGCTTGCACTTTGCCCTCGACGCCACGCATGCCGAAGCCGCCAGGGACGAGCAGCCCGTCAACTCCCTTGAGCAGCATCTCCGGACCTTGCTGCTCCAGTTCCTCCGCCTCAATCCGTTTGATGATGACTCGCGAGGAATTCGCGACGCCGGCATGATCGAGCGACTCGTAGATCGACTTGTACGCGTCGCGATGCTCGATGTACTTGCCGACGACGGCGATCGTCACTTCGTTCTCCGGGTGTCGCATCCGGTGCATCAGATCGCGCCAGTCGGACATGTCCAACGGGCCGGCGTTCAAACGGAGCTTATCCACGATGAGCTGATCCAAGCTGTGATCGACCAGCCCCAGCGGGACTTCGTAGATCGAGAATTCTTTATCGACCTCTTCGATGACCGCGTTCTTTTCGACGTTGCAAAACAACGCGATCTTGGCGGCGTTGTCCTCCCCCATCGGCCGTTCGGTGCGGACCACCAGGACGTCCGGCTGAATACCAATCTGCCGCAACAGCCCGACGCTGTGCTGAGTCGGCTTGGTCTTCATCTCCTTCGCGGCCTTCAAATACGGCACCAGCGTCAGGTGAATGAAGAGGCAATTCTCTTTGCCAATCTCCAGCGGGATTTGGCGGATGGCTTCGAGGAACGGAAGTCCCTCGATATCGCCGACCGTGCCACCAAGCTCCGTGATGACGACATCCACATCCGGTCCCGACAAGCCGCGCACGGACGCCTTGATCTCGTCGGTGATGTGCGGAATGACTTGCACTGTCTTGCCGAGAAACTCACCGCGTCGCTCCTTCTCGATGACCTTTAGGTAAATCTGCCCGGTCGTGTAGTTCGACTTTCGAGACAGCGGCCCGTTCGAGAACCGCTCGTAGTGGCCGAGGTCGAGATCGGT
>SYJG01000258.1 GCA_005798445.1 Planctomyces sp. | reverse complement strand
GTCGATCAGGAACGCGGCGGGCGAAACCTTGAAGCCGGGGAATCCTTTGGGCTTCTCGTGCATGGCGGCGTCGGTGATCCGCACCCAGCGTTGAATCATTCCTCGCGAGAACTCGCGGAAAAGTCTGCGAATGGCCGCCTCATCGACGCCGATCTTGCGAAGCGGCTCAAACAGCGGGTCGGTCAGAATCGAATTCTTTTCGCTTATAGCGCGTTCAGCCATCGGCTGGCGGAAGTACGGCCCCTCGTAGAACGAAACGACGTAGAGGCCCTTTGCACGCTTAATAAACAGGTCTCTCGCGTCGGTCTGGCCTCTGCCAAGCGAAATGATTTCGTGTTGGAGCAACTCGCGAATGCAGTTTGTGAGGTCAAACTTTCGCTTCTTGAGCGGCCGGGTTGCCGAAAAACCTAACCCGTTGATCGTGAGATCATCGACGTTGAAGAAAACCCGGTTCGATCGCCAGAAGCGGTCCTTGAGTTTTAGAAACAGCCGTCGTGCGGCTGGCGTGAGTTGACGATAGAGGTCGAGGTCGAACAGCAGATTGCCACCGGTCGCTCGGCAGAACCGGAAGAAGGCCGGGTTCCACTCGATCCGCCAACAACGGTCGTTGTCCACGATGCGTCCGGCTCCCCCCACGGTCGGAAGCAACATGCTCAAGAATTGAAACGCGACGTACTCGTGATCCTGCGTCTCCGGGTTGTAGAAGCCGGTGTTCTGGTAGCTCGTTGTCGAAAGCCGCAGCAGCGACTCGCGGAGTTCGCTGTACTGCGAGCCGCCGGTGTCCATGCCGAGTTGTTGCAGCATCCAGTACGGCGTTGCGAGCAACACCGATTCCGCGTTGGGGCGACTGAGTGTCGTGCCGAGCAATCCCCACAAGACATATTCATCGACTGGCTGCAATCCGATGGCGGATCGCACGGTCACGCGAGCCGTCTCCTGTCCCTTGCTCGTCGTGAACTTGTACGCCGTCTCGAATCGCGGCATCAATAACTTGCCGCCGTGGAGCGGCCAGAGTGCCGTCTCCAACAGGGAAAGCTGAGCAATCCCCTCTCGCTCGATCCCCGGCAGTCGATAGCGGTTCTTGACGGAGCCGGAGACGGTGACGGTTGCGGTCATCTATGACAAACAGAATCTGCCGATTCCCGATTGTCGTCAACGCGGCAAATCATTTGCGTCGTCGGCCGGTGAGATGTCATCGCGAACAACATGGCCGCTATCCGAACATCCGACGGAATAGCCCCCGATTCTTTTTCGCTGGCCTGGCAGCGGACGTGCCTTTGGCTTTGCTGGACGACTCCCCCGCTCCGTGTTTCGTGATTCCCTCTTTCGCGTGCTCGGTCCTCATGCGATTTGAGCCGTCGGTCAGTGCCAAGTGTTGCTGCAATGAAGCGGTCAGAACATTGCCTTCGCGAAGCCGCTCGCTCAGGCCGTTAATTAGCTCCATCTGCTTCGTGAGCATCTCTGTCTGCTGCCTGATCTGCTGGTTCTTGATCTGCAATTCCTCACGGAGCATTGCGAGCAATTCACTGTGCCCGTCATTCATCGCTGGCGATGTAGTTTGCTTCTCCGATGGGGCCGTAACCGGAACCTCACGTTGCAAAAGTTCCTCGCTGATCCGCCACGCGAAGTTCTCTCCCTTCAGCCGCAATACCTGTGCTTCTTCGACGCTCGGTGAAATCTGCTGCCGATCCGCGTTAGCATCATCGTGGATAATCGGATAAATGACCCGTCGAATCGAACTCGGCGACTTGCCCGTGAGCTTCGCCGCTTCCTTGACCGTGAGAAATCGCAACATAGGGAAGGGGAGTGATGATTCGCAGCCTACCACGGCGAGTCGTCATGGCAAGTGCTTCTGAAATGCTGCCAAGCACGGTCTCATGGCAAGTCTCCGATACCTTCCACGGAAGGTTCCAAATCTCAAAGAACCGCTTCCAGACTGGATCAATTCATTGTCGCCGGAACGCCTCCGAAATGATCTCGGTAGGACACCAATCCACTTTCAGTCCATTGATCCTGGAACCATTCAATGGAGAGTTTCCAGACACGGTTTCGGAATCAATCGTGGAATGATTTCAGAAACCATCGCGAGACGGTTTCTGAAAGGAGAGTCGATTTTCTGTGTCGCTACAGTTCGGGCTGGACGATGTTTCACGATCACGGTTCGACGGATCACACGAAGCCATCTCGGCACCATTGCATGGAAACATTCCGGCGCGATGTGATGTCAGAGAATTGTCAGAGAATCCAGATGAAACTCTGAGAAATGCCGCTAAAATCTGGAGCAGTTTGAGAGTCAAAGAATGGTGTTCGTGTTGCCGTAAGTCGCGCAGGCCAATGGTCGAAATCGCTGGTGGAGATGAATCTCTACAGCGACTTTCTAATCCGTAGGTCGGGGGTTCGAATCCCTCCGGGCGTGCCTTCTACTTCTGCTGTGGAATCCCCCAAAATGCCTCGTTTCCCGCTGGGAAACGGGACTTTTTCATTTCGTCACCAGCACCGTTCGCCAGCAGGTCCGAGACGGTTGGTAACGGTTGGTTGCACCTGTGCGAGTGCAACCATTGGTGCAACCAAAACTCTCGACTGACTCATCCAACGTCCCTGTCGCGCGGCATGAAACCGGCTCACTCCCCACGATCAACGGCAACGCCGCCAGCCCTGCCGTCATGTCTGACAATCGAAGATGCGTGTAGCGGTCCATCGTCAGGCCGATGATCGAATGCCGAGCGAGTTGCTGAGCGACCTTTGGGTGAACTCCCCCGGCTACAAGGTTGCTGATGAACGTGTGCCGGAGTCCGTGGAAGTCGCACACACAACCGTCCGCATCGACCGGACAAAGGAATGACGACTCCGAACGCCGCTTCGACTCGCCCGAATCACCCTTGGCCTCCTTCAACCACGACAGCCGCTGCATCCAGTTCCGAATCGTGATCCAGTCCGGAATCTTTTGCTCCAGGCCAAGCCAGTCGAAGACGATCCGCAACACCGCCTGTGCGCTGCGCAGTCCGACCTTCTGAGCCACGTTCCCACACAGCGAAACCATCCGAGTTCCATCGCCATGCGTGCCCAAAGGTGGATCGTCCGGCAGCCGCACGGCGGACTCGTCGAGAACCCGCCGGTCCTGTTCCCACGTCCGGGTTTGCTCACACAGTTCGTCGAGCACCACCTGCGGTGACCGTCCTCCTCGCTCGCATTCCGATGGCCGATCGCGAATCTGTTTCCGCAGCCCCTTCACTCGTCGCTGAAGCCGCCGAGCCATTTCGGCCAGACGCTCACGACTGCGCCACAACCCTCCCGCCAAAGCCGACCACCTGGAATTGACGGACTGACGGAAACACTTCCAAGATCTGCCCCTTCCAAGATCTGTCCACTGTTGCGCTCCGTCGCATTGGACTCGTGATCCAAAACGACACACGAAGTGACGCAACAGTTTTGGCATTTCTACGCGAAACCAACGCTCCCAACCTCCACCATTTTCATCAGGCCAGGCAAGCCCGGAGGCTGACGCCCTCCGGCTCGCCTGAATCATTACTTGCCTTCGCGCTGCAATTCCAACCGCGAACGCAATCCATCGAGTTCAAACGTCAGGCCGAAGCTGACTCGCGCGAATGGGAACAGCGGGACTTCGAACTTCTCGGGCAGCCTGGGTTCGCCGGGGTGGCCGAAGACGGTGGGGATTCCATCGTGCGCCATTGCTCGTTCCAGACGTACTTGCCTCCACCGGGGCAGACCAATTCGGTGTTCCAGAACCGAGCGTGAACGTCAACCGGGTCGTGATCGGGGTACCAAGTGACACTGTCCGCCGTCAGCGGTGCCCAGTGTCCGGCGTATCGCGACGGAGCCAACCGAACATACGTTTCGACGAAACCATTCAAACTGCTCGTTGCCGAACCGCACATCGATGCGAAATTCGCCCACTCGTCGATTGAGCGCGGCAGGACCGCCAACATCACCGTGAAGCTCAATAACCTGAAGCCCTTTGAGGGCAAGGCCAAGGCGACGCTGGGTCGCTTGCCGCGCGGAGTCGAACTCGTCGAACCGATCCGCGAGATTTCTGCGGAAGAAAAAGAAGTCACCTTCAGCCTGAAGGCCGCCAACGAATGTTTGACAGGCGGCTATCAAGGCATCAAGCTCGACCTGATTGTCACCGAAGAAGGCCATGCCGTCCGACAACTCAGCGGTTTCGGCACGCTTCGTATCGACGCCGAACGAGGCGTCAAAGCAGCATCGAAGTCGAGTTGGGAGCACATCATGTCCGTCAGACCGATCCCAGATGGTTATCACTCCATCACGCCGAATTTGATTGTCAAAGGAGCGGCCGAAGCGATTGATTTCTACAAGCAAGTGTTCGGTGCGACCGAGCTGATGCGCTGTCCGATGCCGGGCGGAGCAATTGGCCATGCGGAGATCAAGATTGGCGACTCGCCGCTGATGCTGGCGGACGAGTTTCCGGACATGAACATTCGCGGCCCAAAGTCGATCGGCGGGACTCCCCTCAGCCTGGTGCTCTACGTCGAAAATGTGGATGAAGTGTTCGCTCGCGCGATTGCTGCCGGGGCGAAGGAACTCCGTCCGCTGCAGAATCAGTTTTACGGCGACCGCTCTGGAACGTTGGAAGATCCGTTCGGGCATTGGTGGACGATCGCCACGCACATTGAAGATCTGTCACCAGAAGAAATTGAACGCCGCATGTCGGAGATGAAGTCGTGAGTCCACAACCAGTGATTCTCGTAACGACGAGAAGAAGCATGACGATGAATTGCCTTCACGCGCTCGCAGTCGCTCTTCTGGTGCTGAGTGTCGGATCAACGTCTCACGCACAGCCCCCTGCCAAGAAACGCGTCGAGGCGCATGGTGCAAAAAAGACGGATAAAGATGTCTCGGCGATCGCGATCGGTGACAAAGTGCCGTCGTTCAGCATCGTCACGCTGGCGGGAAAAACCGAGTCGCTCGCCGAGTTGCAAAAGGACTCGAAGTCGGGTCGTACTTGTCCAGTCGTTTTGACATTCTGGTGCTCGTTTTGCGGAAGCTGCCGGAAGATCGACAAGTCATTGGACGAATTCGCAGCCGAGTTCAAGGACCAGGCAACGGTCGTGGCAATCGACGCGAGCGCTCCCGACTCGGCGAAGGCCATCGCGGAATTTGTCAAAGAACACAAATTGTCGGTGCCGGTTGTCATCGACGAAAAAGGGAAGGTCGCCGATCTTTTTGGAACACACGTCACCACAACCACGGTCGTGATTGATGCAGCTGGCAAGTTGCGCTATCGCGGCCAGTTCGCGCATGGCACGCATTCCTACGCCAAGGACGCGCTCAAGGCCATTCTCGACGGCAAAGTCGTGGCCCACAAGGAAACCAAAGAGCACGGCTGAGAGATTCCACGGCGGTAACCCCGGTCCGGGGAATTCGAGCCGCTTCAACGATCCAATACCGACGACCTGAAGCTGATCGGCGTGTTGCCGTTCTCGGAACGGATTCCGCACGTCTTGAAGTTCAGCCGCGACGGAAAGCGGTTATGCCTCGTGCGGGGAGTAATGAGAGATTCTGCGAGCGGCAGGGCGTCAGCCCTCCGAGTCAACGCATATGGAATCACTCGGTGGGCTGACGCCCTGCC
>SYJG01000257.1 GCA_005798445.1 Planctomyces sp. | reverse complement strand
CATCGTGCCAGGATCGACGTTGATGTACGGGTCGAGCTTTTGCATTCGCACGCGCAGGCCCCGTTTTTCCAACAGGCACGCGATGCTCGCTGACGTCAACCCCTTACCGAGTGAACTCACCACACCGCCGGTCACGAAAATATGCTTGCTCATGATCCCCCCAGGCTCCGTCCCTGCGGGAAACTCGAAATCCGAAACCCGAAGTCCGAAGGAGTCTCCGGGGGTTCGAGTTTCGGATTTTGAGTTTCGCACTTCCAGAAGTCGTTCACGCCGCCGCACGGCCGCGCTGTCGAACGATGAACCGAGCATAATCCTCCGGCGTGTCGATGCCAACCGACCGGTGCGCGACCTCACCCACAAGGATCGTTTCGCCCGCTTCCAGCACGCGGAGTTGTTCGAGCTTCTCCCATTTTTCCAGCGGCGACGGCGGTAATTGTGTCAGCCGAAGCAGGAATGCACGGCGATAGGCGTAAATGCCCAAGTGCAACCGCCACGGTGAATCGGACGCCAACAATTCGTCCGGATCGCGGTCCCGACAGAACGGAATCGGACAGCGGCTGAAATACAACGCCTGTCCCGCAGACCCGCAAACAACTTTCACGCAACTTGGATCATCCAGTTGTTCGCGCGACGTGATCGGCGTGCTGAGCGTCGCCATTGAGGCGTTTGGATTCGAGGCCATCAACTTCACCAGCAAGTCGATGTGGTCCGGGTCGATCTCCGGCTCATCCCCCTGAATGTTGATGACAACGTCCGACTCCGAGCAGCACCGCCTCACGACCTCAGCAATTCGGTCGGTCCCGCTGGGATGTTCGCCGGTCATCTCGCATCGGCCGCCGAAGCGTCGCACCGCTCGGACGATCTCTTCATCGTCCGCCGCGATGATGATCTCTGACAGCGACTTCGCTTGGCGAACGGCGTCCCATGTGTACTGAATCAGCGGACGGCCGGTCTCCGCCAGCAACAATTTTCGCGGCAGCCGAGTTGATTTCAGCCGCGCGGGGATAATCCCAGACACTCGCATCGACGACCTCCCTGTCATCCAAAACTTTGCAACGAACATGGCGAGCCGGGGTGCGTTAGCCCCCGGAGGTTTGACGGAGCAACCTGTCCGGTAGCTAACGCATCCCGGCACACCAAAACGGCGACAAGCCACCTACCCGACTGTCTGCTGGAATTTAGCTACTTCCCTTTGCCCAGGAACAGCTTGATCGAATCGTAAATCGCATCGCGATTCGGAATCTCGGAGAGCACGAGGTTCTCGTGCTTGCCGTTGATCCGTTTCAACTCGCGGATGTAGTCGCCGCTGCCGTACGGACTTTTCACTTGGCCGTAGCAGTACAGGTTGCAGACCGGCAGCAGGTCGGTCATCAGCATTTGCAGGCAACTGACATTGTCCTCACCCCAGTTATCGCCGTCGCTGAATTGGAAGATGTAGATGTTCCAATCGTCCGTCGGGAAGTCCCGCTCGATGACTTGTTTGGCGACCGTGTAGGCCGAACTGATCCGCGTGCCACCGCTTTCATGCGTGTGATAGAAGGTGTTCTCGTCCACCTCTTTGGCGACCGCGTCGTGGATAATGTATCGCACCTGCACGCCGTCGTATTGGCTCTGCAACCAAGTGTCGATCCAGAAGGACTCAGTGCGAACGATCTCTTTCTGCTCCTGCGTCATCGAGCCGGAGACGTCCATCATGTAGATGATCGCCGCGTTGGCCTGAGGATCGGAGATCGTCTTCCAGCTTCGGTAAAGCTGATCCTCCTTCATCGGCACGATTTTCGGTTTTTCGAGGTCGTAGTCGTTCGAGGCGATGCTGCGTTTGAGCGCCTGCTTGTAGGTTCGCTTGAAATGCCGCAACGACTGCGGGCCGGTTTGCCGGATGCTGCTGTATTTGTCCTTCTGCGTTTTGAGCGAATCGTGCCCCTTCGGCTGAATGTTCGGCAGCTCCAATTCCTGAGCCAGCATCTTGGCCAGCTCTTCAATGGAGACCTCAACATCACGAGTATGTCCGCTCCCCGGTTCGCTGCCGGCCTGACCCTCGCCATCTCCCTGTTCACCGCCACTGCCAATCGGTTGCCCGACTTCCCCTTCGCCCTGAGCGACTCCGCCCGATCCCTTCTGCCCGTGGCGGAAGTGTGGGATGTCGATATTCGGCACGGGGATCGTCACCAGCCGCCGCCCCTGCCGCCCGGTCATCTCACCATGAGTGATATACCGGCGCAGGTCTTTGCGGACTCGCCCTTTGACAATCTCTTTGAATCGTTGCACGTCTCGGTCGATGGCTCGTGTCATGTCGTGACCTTCACTGGCTCGTGAACTATTTCGATGTGTCCGGGGAGGCTTGAGCGAAACACTCGGCGACATCGACCGAGAATCCCGGCAGCAGCGCGCTTTCGGCGACTTCGCCCTCGCCAAAGACACCGCGTGGGAAGTACTCGGCTCCTTCCAAGCTCAACACGGTAATCGTTCGGTTTTCGGGATCGACGATCCAATACTCCGGGATGCCTGCTGCCGCATAGTCGAGCGGTTTCTGTCGAGTGTCTCGATCGCGAGCTTCCTCTCCCTCGCTGACGACTTCCATCACCAAGTCCGCTCCGAATGGCGGACGAGAGCGATCGGGGTATTGCCGCTCCCGCTCATTGCTGAGATACACGAGATCCGGCTCGCGATACTTCTTGTTTTCCGTCTTCACGCGCAAGGGAGCGAAGTACGCTTGCCCCAAGCCGGACGATTCAGCAAATTGATCCAACCGCTTGAACAGCCATTTGACCAAATACTGGTGAATGCGATCCGGCATTGGCAGAAACTCCAAAACCCCATCGGTGAATTCGATCAACTGCCGCGTCTTCAACGCGAGATAGTCCTCTTCACTCCAATCCCCTTGAGCGGGATAGAACCGCGCCATCTCCCAGGTGGGAGTTCCCACGCGCGATTTTGTTTCGTAAATGTCCGTGTCGGTCATGATTGTGATGCCCTGAGAACAAAACCTACGAATTCCTGCTGCCTCAACCGTTTCGCATCAACGCGCGAAAACCAGCTTGAACGAAATGCTTATCCGAGGTCAGTGCGCTGTCGATTCTCATTTCCCGCATCACGACAAACGAAACGCAATCCACAAGTCCCCATTCTTTGTCACGATGCAATTTGTAGAGTGCCATGGCCGTACTCAAGATTTCGGGATCGAGCCTCACGATTTCCGCTTCGGTGGAGTTTTCCAGTTCATCGAACAGAGCGGAGGCTTCGTCTCGAAATCCTCTCGCGAGTCCATTTCCAACTTCCAAGAGAACCGCATCCGTTGTCACCAAGCTCTGTCCGCGAAACTCACCAGCGAGTGCCACGGCCTTGTCGTGAAACTCGTCGCGATCATTGATGAGGGCCAGGAAGAAATTGGTGTCAACGAACGTCATCGAAACTCTTCGCTCCGCTGGCGTACTGTTCGTGGTTTACGGAAAAGTCCGGCGGCGCGGAAATACGAATCTTCTGGAGTCGATCCATCAGTGTTTCGGACGCTGGCGGCTGATCGGTCTTTGGCTTCGCGAACCGTTTGACCAATTCGTACAGCGCCGGCAGCCGAGCTTCTTCGACTTTGTCGATCTCCTGTTGAATCAAATCCTTCGTGCTCATCTCGTTTCAGTCCTTCAATTGTGCCAACGCCGCGACCAGATGGACCTGCCCCCTTTGTTCCCGCCGACTGTCGTTCCTTAAATTCGCTCAGCCTCGTAGGTCGCAAATTCCCTCGGTCGAATGATGTCGATTCCTTGATATGTTTTCAGGATCAATAAGTCTTCGTCTCCGGTCACGATACAAGTCACGTCACCTGCGACAGCGGTGGCCAGTACGAGGTCGTCATCGGGATCACGGCAAACCGGTTCTTTCAGGGGAACTGGGACCACGAATTGCGTTCGGGACTGAATGAGCTGATTCACTGCAGCAACATCGTCTTCCGAATATCGAAACTTCGTGGTGAGCTTGTCCTTCAATTCTTCGATCAACTCCACAGACGAGATGAGTTCATGATGAATCGCACATTGTTCAAAGACTTGATGACAGCCACCTCGCGAGATGAATGCGGCAATCAAAACATTGGTGTCGAGTACCACTCTCATGACACTCGCTCAAAGACATCTTCATCGGACTGGATTCCTTGGTCTTTCGCCTGCGCGGCCAGACGCTCGCTCAGTGACCGAAATTGACGCAAGAAAACGTGTTCGCGAACCGCCCGGTCAATCAACTCGCCAGGCGAAACTCCTTCGTCCTGGGCCGCGTTGTGAACGAGTTGCTTTGTCGCGTCAGCGACACTCAGGTTGCAGGTCGGTGTCATTTAGGATTCTCTCAAAACTGGACTTGTCCTCTTTTGGCCGCCCCGTCTCGCATCAACTTGCGAATCTTCCGTGGCATGTCTGCCTTGCCTCATCAGTCACTCTTTCATCAACGCTCGAAATCCCGCTTGAACGAAATGTTGGTCGCAGGTTAGGGCGTCCGTGATCCCGTACTGACGCATGACGATGAAAGAAACGCAGTCCACCAGTCCCCAGGTTTTGTCGGAATGAAATCTGAAGAGATCAAAGGCTTGCTCAAACACTTCGGGGTCGAGACGAACAATCTCTATTTCTGGTGACGTCTGAAAGTTTTCGATCAGTGCGATGGCATCCTGTCGATACTGCCGTGCGAGTGCATTTCCCACTTCCAGCAGTACGGCGTCGGTTGTGACCAGCGACTGACCGTTGTATTCCTCGGCTAACTCCACGGCTCGGTCATGGTTTTCGTCACGCGTGTTGACATGGGCCACGACGAATTGAGTGTCAATGAACGTCTTCAATTTGCTTGGCCCCGCTTAAGTAAAGATCGAGGTTTTCCGAAAAGTCCGGCGGACCGGAGATCGAGATGTCGCGGAGTTTTTCCATAAACGTCCGCTGCGGCTTTTCTCCTGGGGCCTTGGGTTCTTGGAATCGCTTCACGATCTCATACAGCTCGGTCAGCCTCGACTCATCGAGTTTGTCGATCTCTTGGTGAATCAAATCCTTCGTGTTCATTGAGGAAAACTCCAATCAAGGCCGTTGGGCGAGACGCCCGCTTGTCGCGCGGCTTCGTCCACGAGAGCCTTCGTTGTCTCGGCGAGATGGATGGTGTTTGGTGTCATCGCGATGCTCTGGAAATGGCCTTGTCCCTATTTGCCCTCGTTACTTTCCAACGGACGGTGTGGCGATCAGGGACCATAGCCAGTGTTGTTAATTCGGATATCAGTGACGACGTCATCGGAGAGGATTATCGCAACGGTCGTCACCATCGTTACCCAGATTCCGTATTTTCGGACTCGACTACAACGAATGAAATCAACTTCCTCCAAGGTTTCTGGGGTGATGCTGTGTGTTCCGTCAGGAAGATCTGCGGAGAACGAACTGTCTCGTTTGATTTGGCAATCAAAGCCATACGATCTCATCACTCTGGAGGCGTCATCTATCGAACTGCCTGGTGGAATCTCGCGACGTAACATCGACACGAAATCGACCACGTCCGTTTCGGTTACAAAATCATTCTGCCGAGTGCCAGCACTGGCACATCCGAGAGCGAATACAATTACGATCACCAGAAAACCACGCATCATTGAGAACTTCTTTACTCACTCTTCGAATCCCCTCGTGCGAAGATGCTCGCCACATATTGCAGCACGTCGGTGGCCGACTCTTCGTTGTAGCCGAAGTTGCGGATGAGGCGGCTTTTGACGATGTCGATCTTTTCTTGAGTGTCTTTGTCGATCACGTTCGACACGAGGCTCGTCAGCTTGATCGTGTCTTTCTGGTCCTCGAAGAGCTTCATCTCCAGGGCCTTTTGCAGACGTTCGTTGGTCTTGTAGTCGAACTTCTTTCCGTCCAGAGCCAAGGCTCCGATGTAGTTCATGATCTCGCGGCGGAAGTCGTCTTTCCGAGTTTCCGGAATGTCGATCCGCTCTTCGATGGAGCGCATCAGGCGTTCGTCCGGTTGCTCCTCTTCGCCGGTGAATTTGTTCTTCACCTTTTCACGCTGCGTGTAGGCTTTGACGTTGTCGATGTAATTCGAGCTGAGCCGCATCAGCGCGTCTTCATCGGCGGCGATCGCTCGCTGGACTTCGTTCTTGACGACGTCGGTGTACTCGTCACGCACGACGGAGATGAGCTGGCGATATCGCTCGCGGACTTCTTCGGCTCCAACCAGCGAGTGATGCTTGAGGCCGTTCTCCAACTCCTTCATGACCATGAACGGGTTGAGGCTGGTGGCGCTCGGATTCACGACCAGCGCGTTGCTGATCTTGTCCTGGACGTAGCGTGGGCTGATGCCGTGCAGGCCCTCGGCTTTGGCTTCGCGGCGGAGTTGCACGATGTTGTCCGTCGTGAAGCCGGGGAGCGTCTTGCCGTTGTAGAGCTTCATCTTTTGCATGAGGCTCAGGCCGTGATGCTTCGGCTCTTCCAGCCGCGTGAGCACGGCCCACATGGCGGCGGTTTCGAGCGTGTGCGGGGCAATGTGTTTGCCACGGACACGCTTCTCGTTGTAGTCCTTCGTGTAGATGCGGATCTCGTCACCGAGTGTTGTGACGTAAGGCACGTCGATCTTGATCGTGCGGTCTCGCAGAGCTTCCATGAATTCGTTGGACTGGAGCTTGCGGTATTCCGGCTCGTTGGTGTGGCCGATAATGACCGTGTCGATGTCGGTCTGAGCGAACTTCTTCGGCTTGATCTTGTGCTCTTGCGACGCGCCGAGCAGGTCGTAGAGGAACGCGACGTCGAGCTTCAGGACTTCGATGAACTCGATCATGCCGCGGTTCGAGACGTTGAACTCGCCGTCGAAATTGAAGGCTCGCGGATCGGACTCGCTGCCGAATTCGGCGATCTTGCGGTAGTTGATGTCGCCGGTCAGTTCGGTGCTGTCCTGGTTCTTCTCGTCCTTCGGCTGGAACGTGCCGATGCCGATGCGGTCTTGCTCGGACAGGAAGATGCGTTTGACGACGACGTCCTCGACCACCTTAGTCCAGTCGCCGTTGTATTGCATCTGCCGCTCGCGAAATTCGTAGCGGCACAGCGGACAAAGCTCGCCGGTGAATTCGAGCGGGTATTCGTGCTCGCCGACCTTGGCCTTGCGGTTCGTATCGACGAACTCGCGGATCGAATCGCGCTGAGCGTCCGGCACGAGCTGCAACGGCGATTCGTGCATCGGGCACCAGGTGATGCTGCCGTCGGATTCCTTCCAGCCGAACGAATACAACGCTCCGGCGTCCGTCCAACTGTAGTGCTCAAGGCCACGCTTTAATTGCCGAGCAATCGTGCTTTTCGAGCTTCCGACCGGGCCGTGCAACAGCAGCACGCGCCGCTCGCTGCCGTACTTGAGCGCGGCGGATTTGAAGACGTTGACCAAATCCATCAACGTCTTGGTCAGGCCGAAGATCGCGTCTTCGCCACCGTGGTCCGGGTCGTCGAAGAATTTGTATCGAACGAGATTCTCTTTGGAGTTCTCGACTTTGTAGGTGCCGTAGGACATGACCATGTCGTACAGCCGCTGATACGCCGTGCGGTTCACGCCGGGTGTCTGGCAACTGATGTCGAGATAGTCCGAGAACGTGCCGACCCAGTGCTCTTGGCGAAAGGCCTCGGGGCTATGTTTCGAGGAAATGTTTTGCAGAAGTTCGCGACCTGTCGACATAGCACCGTTCCTTGTGAAGAGGAAAAAGGCGTGTTAGGGGCTTGCCGCCGCCGGCATCACGAGCCGACAGCGGGAAGTTGGTTGTTCTTCAGTGGTCATTTCGTGGGATGTGGGGATGAGGATGGAAACCAAAACTCCGCCTTCGCGCGACGTGCAAGCGATTGGCCAATAAGGACGGGCGTCTCACGCAGCGAGGGATCGCGGCACTTTTGCCGCGAAGCAATCCCGAGACGTGCGGGTCCGACCTTCCTTGGCCAAAGCCGACTTGTCAGCGAAGAGCAATCAAAGCTTCGCCTGAGATGCCCTTCCTGGGAGCCACAGGCGAAATTGGGGAGGCACACAGTTCGCGTGAATTATCACGAGAGGCGAAACCGAGGCAAGACGACTTTTTGTGTCCGTGAGAGGCCGGCTCATCAAATGCGGCAATTGTGCGAATGCAGGTCGGCTGGTTTCGAGACTCAACACGTCGACTCTGGGAGTGTTCCGAGCGATTCGCTCGAGCATCGTTCTGAACACTGTCAACATGCCGCTCCATCATCCCAGAGGATGGCCACGGCTGGAGTTGTCGAAAAATTACGGGACTAACGTCGCACGCAGCCGGGTGAGGACTCGGAATTTCGCCTGTCTCACGGCGTTCGTGGTCATCTTCAATTCCGCGGCGATGTCCTCCGTCGCGTGACCTTCAACAACGCTGCGCCAGAAGGCTTGCCAGGTGTGAGGCTCAAAGTCGTGGCGAACGGCTTCGGCGGCGCGACGCAGAAGATCGCGTTGTGAGGTCACCGAGATCAACGAAGAGTCGGAATCTCGGTCCAGCGTTCGTTCATCAATGATCTGGCCAAACCGATACTGCGCTGTGCTTCCCCCTTGAGCGGCTCCGGCGAGTTGAGCATGTTTGCGGAAGAATCCACGAACTTCCGTGCGAGTGATTGTCAGCAGCCAGCCGCGAAACGTGTCGGTCGGACGGTCGTGGCGGAAGCGTTCGAGGGATGAGGCGACGATCCGAAAGACGTCCTGGACGACATCGGGAGCATCGTCCTCGAAAACGCCTCCTTTCCGCACCCAGCCATAAACCAGCGGTGCGTAGATGTCACACATCTGTCGCCAAGCCTCGACATCTCGCTGACGCGCCCGCTCGAGCAGACTAAGCGATGTGGTGAGTCCTGGCCGTGTCACGAGTGATTTCCAGTGGGGATGGGCCGTTTCATCCTGCGGCCTGCGGCTTATCCCCCACGCGGCCTCGAATGAGATGTTTTTGGCGAGCGGCAGGGCGTCAGCCCTCCGAGTGATTCCATCTGTTTTGACTCGGAGGGATCTACACATTTTTGCGACCCCCATGAAGTCGTGTCCGCCTTTCCTCTGCGCTCTTCGCTTCTCTGCGGTAAAAAAGGAAGTTTTTCCGTCACTTTTACCGCAGAGAAGCGAAGAGCGCAGAGATGGTGAGAATGCCTACCATTTCGAGTGGTGTAGATGCGAATGGCTTTGACTCGGAGGGCTGACGCCCTGCCGCTCGCCGAATCTCTCATGGCTCCCCGCTCGAAGTTTAAGCATTGTGCGGCGGAGCGTATCGCTGTCGTGCAGAGAAATCGACGCTTTTCGGATTTTCGCGTAACGCATTTGCCTTCTTGAAGAGGACACCGTGTCGTGGAGTCCACATTTTGGACTTCGCGGAGAGAGGTGTTGTTCAAAAACGGAGATGTTTCCTTCATGCAACTGACGAATTGGCTTCAACGAGTTTGGGTACGAACGGGGTTGGCGGGACGGGGTGGGTCGGTCGGACGGGGTGGCTCGGTCGGGAGACCTGCGGTCGGACGGGGTGGCTCGCTCGGGAGACCTGCGGTCGGACGGGGTGGCTCGGTCGGGAGACCGGCCACAACGGCGCGCCGCTCCACGTTGTGGCCGGTCTCCCGACCGAGCCACTT
>SYJG01000024.1 GCA_005798445.1 Planctomyces sp. | reverse complement strand
GTCGAGATCATCCAGTGAGACACGCAGCACTTCGCCTGCATGAGCCTCCGGGCGACGGCCGGTGGAGCATTCGTAGGAACCGCAGCCTCCGGACGACTGCCAGCAATGCCAATGCTGCGAGGAACCGCACTCGGCACAGACAGCGGTGTCTTCGCCCGTGTGGAGTTCGGTCTGGCAGTGCGGACAAAGAGTGCCGGTTTCGCGCAGTCCAGCAAAGCGTCGTGTGGGTGTGGGCATGGGGCGGTTCGTTGAGGGATCACGAGGACTCGAACAGGGCGAAGAGGACCAGCAACACGGTATAGATTGCCGACAAGATTAACGATGCCAGGGCCATGACTTGATACAGCGGGCCGCAGCGTGAGAGTTCTTTTCGCTTGGGAAGGAAATAGGCCAGTCCGACCAACCCAATGATCGGGGCCACGCAGCCGATGATACTGACGACGAAGATGGTCACGGTCGATTGCTGAAGTTTCTTCTGTGACTCGTCACGCACGGATTGGCGATGCAGGTCTTTGAGAGAGAGCGGATCGGCGGTGTCGAAGTCGGTCTCGCAGTAACGGCAACGGAGGGCGATGGATTTGATCGTCTCGCCGCACATCGGACATTTCTTAGTATCGCCCCAGGCGGAAAGCGGAGCGGTGGCGGTCGCTTCGGACTTGTCGAGCGCGGGAGCTTGCTCGCAACCGTAGGTGCCGCAGCCACCGATCTCTGACCAGCACTCGCGGTGATGGACCTGGTCGCACTTGGGGCAAGTGACGAAGAACTCCTGAGCGGCAATCGCAGTTTGGCAAATGGGACAGGTGGCACCGGCATCTCCGGGTCGCAGTTGCCGAGCGGTCAGCACCTTGGCGTTGACGGTCAGCGCCAATGCGGTCTTGCAAGCAGGACACCGAAACGCGCGGTTGGCCGAGTCTTGAGGCAACCGCACGTTGGCTCCGCACTCGCAAGCGATGATGCGTTCCGCCTTGGGCATCAGTTCTTCGCCATTTCTTGGATGAGAATTCTGATGGCCCCCCAGACAAACTGCATGAGCAAGGAAATCCCAATCATCTTTCCGCCGCGACTGCTCTGCCCGCGACAGAGCGCGACGATCCTCACGATGCAGGCGATGCCGCTGCAAAGCACACACAAGGCGATGTCGGTCCCGGTCAGCTCATCGTCCGACGACGACGAGGAACTGCTTTTCTTCTTGGCCTTCTTGCGAAGCGCGGGATCAAGAACTTCGCCGCAGTAGCGGCATTTAGCGGCACCCTTGGCGATCTTCTCGCCGCACATGGGGCAGGGCTTGCGCGTGGCGCTTTCGTCGAGGGGAGCCTCGGCTTCGTAGTCCGCGAGGTCATCGAACATCCCAGCGTCATCGTCGTCAGCCGGCTTCGGTTTGGCCTTCGCCTTGGGCTTGGCCTTCGCCATGGGCTTCGGCTTGGAGACCGGCTCATCATCGTCGATAGCTTCGGCATCCAGCGCGGGTTTGGGGATCGGCACGACCGCTCCGCAACCCGGGCACTTGGCTTTCTTGCCTGCCAGCGCGTCGGGAGCTTTCAACTCCTTGCCACAGTCGAAGCACTTCACAGAGATCGGCATATCAGGTCATCCTCGCTGATGTTTGGGGACGTTCAAGTTCTTGGCGAGCGGGGCGGCGTCAGCCCCCCCGGTTCCGTCGTGAATGGACCGGAGGACTGACGCCCAATGGCACTCGCTTTGTGAGCGGCACGGCGCTAGCCGCCGGTATTTCGCCGGAAATCGTCGATCCCGCATTACCGGTGGCTAGCGCCATTCCGCTCAAAGCGAGTGCCATTAGGCTGACGCCGCCCCGCTCGCCTGATTTCATCTAATCCCTGACGACCAAGGTGCCTGCCATGGAGTCGTGGAGCGCCTGTTTCTTTTCCGTGAACCCCGCCATGAAGTAGCCGATGCCACAGATCATGCCAGAGATGATTTTTCCGAAGTGCCGTCCGGTCGCGTGACCGAAGGAAAGTCGGTTTCCCTTGAGATCGGTCACTCGAATGCTCAACGCCCGCTTACCCACCGTGGCCTGCTTCGCGGAGGATTCTTGAAGTGCGAAATAGAGCCATTGAACAACCACCGAAATCACCATGTTCAGCACTAAGGCAATCAGAATTTTCGGATCGGGCTGGCCACCCGGTTGCGGGCCGGCAGCGTTACCGGCGAAGACGAGATTGATTACCAATGAGGTTGGGAACAAGACGACTTGCATCAGGATGCCGTCGATAAACATCGCCGCGAACCGCATCCAGAACCCAGCGTACTCGGCCGCTCCCCCTTTTCGTCGGCGACCGCCTTTCGAGACACGACCGTCGAAGACCTCACCGCAGTAGCGGCACTTCGCCGCGGCGGAGGCGATCATCTCGCCGCACATCGGGCACGGCTTGCGTTCGTCGCTGTCATCGGCGGGAGAGTCCGACTCGTCTTCGTAGGACTCCGCCGGCTCGTCGTAGACTTCTTCCGCATCAACCGTCGGCTTGGGGATCGGCACGGTGGCTCCGCAGTCGGGGCACTTCGCCTTCTTGCCAGCCAACGCATCGGGAGCCTTCAAGGCTTTGCCACAGTCGGAGCATTTCACAGAGATTGACATGGTGAGAATTCCTGAATGAAAAATGACAGAGTCGGAATATAGGTTTGAGACGAGGTGACGATACCAGCACGACGCTCAAGCGAGTGGTTGTTCTCAATCGGCCACTCGTTTGCTTGTTGTGCGAACTTTTGAAAACCAGTCGCTTGCGCGTCGTGCTAACTTCACGTCACCCTTTCGCTTCTCGCAGGGTGAACTCCAGCACGGTCTTGCCCATCACGATCTGGTCGCCGTTTTGCAGCAGGTGTTTCTTGATCGGGATGCCGTTGACGTAGGTGCCGTCGGGAGTTTGGCAGTCTTCCAATTCAAAGCGTCCGCCACGGTTGTGGACGATGGCGTGACGCGGTTCGATCGCTTCGTCTTTGAAGAGATAAATCTCGGCCTTCGGCGAACTGCCGAGCACGGTGGTGTCCTTGAACAACACGAACTGCTTGCCGGCCAGCGGTCCCTTGCGCATCAACAGCCAGGCGGTCTTCGTCCAGCCTTCCACCAGGCCAACGAACAGGCCGACCATCACACCG
>SYJG01000256.1 GCA_005798445.1 Planctomyces sp. | reverse complement strand
CCGCCGCTCCGCTAGGCACGGCATCACAATGTCGCCGCACAAGTTCTCGACAACGTGTGACCAACCGCTGATCCTTCAGCCGTATCGCGATTCCATCCTGTGATGGATACCGTGTTTAATGAATTGTGTAGATACCAATGATCTTGCGTCGGTGGTTCCCGCGCTTTTGCACTACGCTGATTTCTCGGCGTTATTCGTAGTGCAGAAGCGCGGGGACCACTGGGACAAGCCAAAGTGGCGAGAAATTCAACAAGCTCGTCAGGCTTCGGAGCGGTTGACCAAGTTGCGTCCGAAGTCTGAGGAATTCGGCTACGACACCGTGCCACCGTTCTTCCCCGAACCATAAATAATGGAAGCTAGCGCGTTGAGGATCAGAATACTAAGCGCTGGCTAATGGCGTCGATCATGGCGACTCGTGGTCGCGCGAGGCGATCATGGCAATGGCCGCGCTTGCGATCCGCGTCCGCAAGCATGACGATGAGACGCATAAATGCTGCCGACAATCGCCTGTTGTGAAGTGGGCGGACGAGCGACGATCCTGTTAGAGGCAGCTCTCTGACGGGCTTGCTGGAGTACTCACCGCTGGGACAAGCAGGGTGGCAGAGTTTTTCAATAAGCCATGACGGTTGCGGTACGGTCTTCAATCGACTCACGACAACGGTGCTGCCATGAATCGACGGTTTTTCTCTCAACTGTTGGCAATGGGAGCGGGATCGCTCGGACTGTGGCAAGACCGCGTCCGCGGTGACGAGGAACCTGCACAAGTGCCGGCCGGAGCGTCGCCAGCCATTCAGAGCGGGGCAGGGGGGAAGTCCGAGCCGGTAAACGTCACTGACTTTCAGATGCTGGCGAAGGTCGCGCTGCCACCAGCCACTTACGACTACATCACGACCGGTTCGACGGACGAAGTGACTCTGCGAGAAAACGTGGCGGCGTTTCAACGGCTGCGGTTACTGCCTCCGTTGCTCACCGGTGTGGCAGAAGTTGATACCTCGACGACGGTGCTCAAGCAGCCGATTGCGTTGCCGATCTTGCTGGCTCCGGTTGCGGGACAGAGTTTGTATCACCCTCATGGTGGGTTGGCGTCCGCTCGCGCGGCGGCTGCGGCGAAGACGATCATGGGAGTCAGCAGCAGTGTCGGCCACAGCGTCGAAGAGATCGCGGCAGCGAGTTCTGGGCCGAAGTGGTTTCAGCTTTACATGCCCAAGGACCGCGCGGTCGCGAAGCGGTTGGTCGAGCGGGCGGAGCGTACCGGTTTCAAAGCGATCGTGCTGACGGTCGATCTTGGCGAACGTAAAGATGCCGACAAACGGAATCGCTTCGCGCTACCGGAGAGTACGCTGAGAAAACATTTGCGCGACATCGGTTTTGATATCCCGGATCGAATGACCTACGCGCAGATGATGGCGTTCAATGATCAAGCGTGGGATTTGACGATGTCGTGGAAGGAGTTCGATTGGCTCCGTTCGATCACAAAGCTGCCGTTGCTCATCAAGGGCGTTCTTCGTGCGGACGACGCGAAGAAGGCGGTGGCGATCGGACTCGACGGAATCATCGTGTCGAATCACGGCGGGCGGCGGCTCGACGGCGTCCCGGCGAGCATTGACCAGTTGCCATCGATTGTGAAAGCGGTGAATGGCCGCGCCGAGATTCTCTTGGACAGCGGCATTCGACGGGGCACTGACGTGTTCAAGGCGATTGCACTCGGAGCCAAAGCAGTGCTGATCGGCCGCCCTTATGCCTGGGGATTAGCAGCGGATGGCGAAGCGGGAGTCTCGAAAGTTCTGGAACTCCTGCGCGAAGAGCTGGTCAGCGCCATGTTGGCTTCCGGCTGCCAGAACGTGGCTGGCATCAAACGCGATCTGGTGATGTCGTAAGCATCCGGCGAGCGGCAGGGCGTTAGCCCTCCGAGATTGGAATTCTCACACGATGGACGGACTCGGAGGGCTGACGCCCTGCCGCTCGCCGGGTCCACAAAGAAGGCAGCCGGCTTGCGCCGGCTGCCTTTTGAAGCACTGAATCAAGTCATCGAGGATTACTCAGACGATGATCTCGTAACCTTTGCGTTGTTCGCGGGATTGCATCTTCTTGGCGTCGGCGTCTCCGACAAGCTCTTGTTTTTCGGGATCCCAAGTCAGCTTGCGTCCCAGGCGGATGGCGATGTTCGATAAGTGACAGGTCGTCATCGCTCGGTGATGCGTGTAGACGTCGCTGATCGGCTGAGTGCGGTCCACGCAACACTCGAAGAAGTTCCGCATGTGGTCGCCGGGCTTCTTACCTTTGTAGAGCTTCGCGATCGCATCGGCCGGCAGCGGATTGGCTTCGAGGTCTTCGACCGGCTTACCAGTCAGCGAGCCGCGGCTCACGAAGATGCGGCCTTCGGTTCCTTCGATCAAGATGCCATTCGACTCGTCGTTGCGGATCAGCATCTCGACGCCGTTCGGATAGGTGACGTTGATCTTGAACTCGTGAGCCGCGTTGTACCTGTTGGTCACGGTCGGAAATCCGTTTTCGAACGGGACCGGATGCTTCGCAGTTCCTTCGACGCTGATCGGGCCGCTGTTCTCCATGCCGATTGCCCAGGTGGCGATATCGACGTGGTGAGCACCCCAGTCGGTCATCTTGCCTCCGGAGTACTCGTACCACCAACGGAACTCGTAGTGTGTGCGGCTCTCGGGGTACTGCTTGTTGTTGCCGAAGCCGCCTTGCAGATAGTCGGTCATTGGGGCTTGGCCCAGCCACATGTCCCAGTTGAGGTGCTTGGGCACGTCGGCTTTCGGGATATCCGAACTGGTTGGTGCACCGCCGATGCGGCATTCGACCTTCTGAATTTTTCCGAGCCGTCCCGATCGAGCGATCGCGACCGCAACCAAGAACTGTTGCTGGACTTTGCCACCGTTGGCGGACATTTCGCTGCGCTGTTGGGTGCCGACTTGGAAAACGCGCTTCGTGGCGTCGAGCACTTTGATGATCTGCTTGCCTTCGTCGATGGTGAGCGTGAGCGGCTTTTCGCAGTACACGTCTTTGCCATGCTTCATGGCGTCGATGGAGATCTTCGAGTGCCAGTGGTCTGGCGTGACGACGGTGACGATTTGGGTCTCCGGGTGCTTGTCGAGCAGGTCGAGGTAGTTCTCGTAAACTTTGACCTCTTTGGCCGAGCCTTTCTTGTTCTGAGCCTCTTCGACTCGCTTCTTCCCCTTCTGTGCGTGCTCGGAATCGACGTCGCAGACGGCGATGCAATCACCGAACTTCAGAGCGTTCGGGCCAACGGCGTTCCAGCGGTCGCCGGTGCCGATGCAGGCGATGAGCGGCCGCTCGTTGGGGGACTGAAACGCCTTGGCTTCCGCCGGATCGCGGAAGAACCAATACGGCATCGAACTGGCAGCGGCGGCCGCCAGCGTGGTCTGCATGAAGTCACGTCGAGTTTGTTTTTGGCTCATGACACATCCTCCGAAAAGCTGAGATTCAGCCGAGTATTTTGCAGACAGGCGTGAGCGGCTCCTCTCGCCTGACGATACGTCGGCGAGGAGTCTAGGCAGGCCAAGCGACTATGAAAACCAAGTCTCGTAGCCGAGTCGCTCCGCGACTCGGATCGAATCGGCGGGGCGGAGCGACATCACTTACGTTACGTCTCCGTCAACTCGAACATTCCGTGTCCCGCGGATTTCAGTTTTCCTTGCCGGACCAGTTCTTCCCAGACTCGCATCGGATACTGGTTCGGCGGAGAGATGGCGACGATGCTCGACTTCCCGCCGCTCGACATCGGGCCATAACCCAACCGCGACTCATCATCGAGCCGGGTCATCTTCAGACGCTTCTTGAACGCCTTCAGAGCCAATTTGAGTTCCTCTTTCGAGGGAGATTCGGGCGACGGAGTTGCTTGTGCCTCAGACATGCGATGTTCCTTTCGATGGGGCCACGGTAGCAACTGACGGAATTGGAATCGAGTGCCTGAACGCTCCGTTGATTTCCGCAATGCGACTTGCGACAGTCCTGCCCCGTTGAGGAGTTTGCAGACCGCACTGACCGGCAGGTGCGGTTTTTTGTTGAGTCGCCGTGAAGTGTTGGGAGTTGTCCAATGTCGGAATTACTGGTCAGTCTGAGCGACCTTGTGGTCGCCGCCTGGAGTCTGTTGAAGGCCGTGAGCGGCTTGTTGCTCCCCTGGTTTCCGTTGGCAGTCTGGATCGGCTTCTGGCTGTGCGCGGTGAATTGGAACAAGCTGCGCGAGGTCTTGATCGCGAAGGGCGGTTTGCTGGGAGTGCTGCTGATCGGCGCGATTTGGGTATTGATTTGGGGTGTCGTTGCTCCGCCGGAGAGTGGCAGTCATCACCTCTTTGGTCTCACGCTCAGCAACTTCGTGGGCAAGCTGGTTTATGTCACCGCGCTGTTCTGCTTGATGTTTCTCTGCGGCAGCGTCCAACTCTCTGGGTGTTGCCAGCAATGGTGTGAAGTGACGATGCCCGACCCACACGCTCATGGCGATCACGGCCACGGCGGTCATGGGCATGACGCTCACTCCACCGGACACGCTGACCACGGCCACGCCAGCCATTGAAGTAGGTCAGGCTTTCTCGCCTGGATCACGCACGGTTCCGTAGCGAAATTCGTGATAATTCCGTGGGTCGACTGGCGTTGCGTCAGAATTCTGACGAATTCTGCTACGACGCTCTGTCAGGCTAGAAAGCCTGACCTATGAGCGGATTTCGAGTGCGACTAGTCCCCACAATCCACCCGGTTGATCGGGTGGCGTGCCGATCCAGAACGTGAGTTGCACGACCAACTCATTGTGCAGCGCGAGATGCGGCGTGATTTCAAACTCTGCGGTCGTATCTTCGATCTCAATTCCGCCAAGTCGCTGGCCGTTGAGATCCACCCAAGCGGCTCCACGCACGCCTTGGAAGACGACCCAAACATGCTCGTGCGGTTCGAGATTTGTCGGCTGATTGAATTTCCTGCGAAACTCAGCGCGACCGCAACTGCTCCCGTCGAAAATCGTTTGCCAACTCGCGGGCAGCGTGACGCGGCGCGACGGCTCATCCCGATCCAACCGCCGTACCTCCCACGGGCCTTTCAAGAAGATGCGATGAACTGGCATTTGAGTCTCCGTACCGCGACCGTCAGGGAGCGGCCCGCTTCTAACGATCGCGATGGGCCGCTTCCTGACGGTCGCGGTACGGCTTCAACTCAGTAGCTTCGCGGCGTCGTGCGGCCTTGCACGCGGCCGGGCAGACCTTGAATCCTCAAGAATCCTTCGGCGTCGGTTTGGTTGTAGCTGCCGCCACCTTCCATCGTGGCGATGCCTTCGTCGTAGAGGCTGTTGGGGCTGCTGCGAGCGGCGGTGATGATGTTGCCTTTGTAGAGCTTCAGCGTGACGTCGCCGGTGACGTGGCGTTGAGCGTTCTGATTGAACGCCAGCAGCGCGTCCATCTTCGCGTGATACCAGAAGCCGTAGTACACCATCTCGGCGACTTCCGGGGCGAGGCGGTCGCGGAGGTGCATCAGGTCGCGGTCCATCGTCAGTTGTTCGATGACGCGGTGAGCGTGATACAGGATCGTCATGCCGGGAGCCTCGTACACACCGCGGCTCTTCAGACCGACGAAGCGGTTCTCGACCATGTCGATGATGCCGACTCCGTTCCGGCCGCCGATCGTGTTGAGTTCCTTGACCATCTCCAGCGCCGACTTCTTCTGGCCGTTGAGCGATACAGGGACGCCGGACTCAAAGTGAATCGTGAGTGTCTCCGGTTTGTCGGGAGCAGCCATCGGCGTGACGCACATGCCGAACTCGACCAGTTCGACGCCGTTGGTCGTCAGCGCTTCGAGCTGGCCCGCTTCATAGCTGATGTGCAAGCAGTTCTCGTCGGACGAGTATGGCTTCGAGACGGACGCCTTCACCGGGATGTTCTTCGCGGCGCAGTAGTCGATCATCGCGGTGCGGCCGGGGAATGCGGCTCGGTACTTTTCGATCCGCCAGGGCGCGATGATTTCGACTGCCGGGTTGAGCGCCTCGGCCGCGAGCTGGAAGCGGCACTGATCGTTCCCCTTGCCGGTGGCTCCGTGAGCGAACGCTTCGGCCCCGACTTCGCGGCAGATGCGGACGCACTCTTTCGCGATCAGCGGCCGAGCGATCGACGTTCCCAGCAAGTACCAGCCTTCGTACTTGGCTTGAAACTGCATGATCGGAAACGCGAAGTCGCGGCAGAGCTCTTCCTGCACGTCCACGATCTGAGCCGACTTGGCTCCGCAATTCTTGGCCTTCTGCATGATCGCCTCGCGATCCTCGCAGGGCTGACCGAGGTCCACATACACCGCGTGGCAGTCGTAGCCTTGCTCTTGCAGCCAACAGAGAATCACGGACGTGTCGAGTCCACCGGAATAAGCCAAAACGCACGACGGCATGAATGCACCTTCCTGACAAGAATCTGAAGCCCGAACAACAAGACGAGCGGCGATTCTGGTCAGGGGGCGTGTTGGCGGCAAGCGACGGCTCAATGGACTTATTCAGGCAGAATGTGTGGCCCGTCGGACTTGTAGGCTCCGTAGCCACCTTGCGCGCGGCGTCCGTGGTGCCAACCAAGTGCGATCCGTTTGTTGAAGAGGCGGCCGTAATAGTCCCAGCCCCACGTTCCTTCGTGCGCGCAACGGTAGTCGCCATGAACGGGAGCACCGCCACCGACGTAGTAGCCCCCTTCGTGGCAGCCGTATGATGGGCGTGCCCACGGCGAAATGCATTGCGGCCAGCCCGCGCACGCATGGCGGTTTTGGAACTCGCAGTTGGGGCATTGCTCATCGCTCGCGCTGAGTGGCGCGATGAACGCTCCCAGCAAAGCGGTGGCGAGCAGCAGTCGAATTCCGAATGCGGTTCGATGAGATTTGACCATCATGGCAACTCCTGATTCGCTCGCCGATTCGTGGCGAGGCGGATGTGTCAAAACGAGGTTGAGTGGTCTGCCCGAAACGGCGGCACCATTGGTTACCCAAACGGATTGCGGTTGAACTTCTGGTACGGCAAGCGGATGTTTCGGACTTTGACTTCGTCGGCAATCACATTCGAGTCGGGTGGCAGGAAGCCGGCTGCTCCGTAGAACGTGACGACGTCGTCCTGATCGACGCCGTCACCGCTGATCCCAAAGCCGCCGTTGAGAGCGCCAGCGTTCAGCGCGCCGACACCGGCATAGACCGGAGTGCTACCGGGGAAGAAGACGATGCCGTTCTGATTGGCGATGTTGTTCGGGTCACGGAAGTTCCTGCCGGGATTAAACGCATCAAAACCGAGCACCGTCTGGAAAGCGGAAGCGGCGACCGGGCCGAGCAACGGGTTATTGTCCGCCGCACGCACGCCAATCCGTGGCTGTTTCGACCTGAGAAACTCGGTCTGAGTCACTGGCACTCCACCGACGGTCTCATTGAGGATCGAGAAGTCACCTGGGCGGCTGCCATCGACGCCTTGAGGGAATCGTGGTTCGGCCAGGAAGCGGAACGTTCGATTCGTGAAGGCGGTCCCAGTTGGGACATCGGCGACCCCGTCGTTGTTGTCATCGACCTGGTCAACCAATTGAAGATCCGGTCCAGCGTAGTAGACCGTGTTGCGTGCTTTGGCGACGGCCACGTCAATCGAGAAAATCGTCGAGTCGTGCATGCGATAAAGCCCCAGCACGTTTCCATCGGCATCCGCGACCGCCAGAACCATGATCGCGGAAGCACCGGGGCTGGTCTTCACTCGGTTCGTTTCCTGTTGAGTGTCGCCTCGCAACGTTGATGGGTCGCCGACGATTTTGACCTGCAACCGAATCGCGGCACGCACTCGGCGATTGTCACTGGTGAGGTCCGGCGTCCCGTTATTGTCTAGGTCCAGCCGTGTCTCCGTATCGGCAGCGACAATGATTCCCTGCTCGATAATCTGGCGTACCTGATCCCCGGTGAGTTCGGCGGTGAAGATCGTCGTCCCGACGGCGTGAGGAGCGGCCACGGTCCCGCGTTGTGCTCGAAGGATGGTCAAACTGTTTCCGGTGATGTTTGTCACGGCGATCACTTCGTTCTCAATGCGAATGAAGAAGTCGATCGAAGCCGCATTTCCATCAACGGTGGGGAACACAGAGGCGTTTGGCACCGTCATAGTTGTCGCCACCGCATCCAATGCGACGGACACACTGGAGGTCGTGGTCGTCAACAAGGGGGAGTCATGTGGCGTGACGAGATAGCCCTCGCCGATGACTCGGCCTTTCACGGCGGTGAAGTCAGCCACGGTTCGGATCGTCGCGCCAATGGCATGGGGCGCGTCGGTCGTGGCATTCTGCCCGCGGAGGATCGTCAATGTGTTCCCGGTAACATTGGTCACAGCGATCTGTTCGTTATCAATCGTGATTGAGAAGTCGACTGAGGCTGGGTTGCCGTCGACAGGAGGAAACACGGTCCCATCCGGAACGACGAGCGTTGTCGCTCCTGTGGCGAGTGCGACCGCGACACTGGAAGTCACTTTCACAGCCTGGTTGGTCCCGCTGCCAGCGACGAGTTCTTTCCCCTTGGCGTGCGCCTTGGCCACGCTGCCATTCTGAGCGCGATCGACCGTCAGAGTTGCTGTTCCGTTGGGATTCTGAACCGCATTCTTGACTCCCACGATCTCATTCTCGATGCGAACGAAGAAATCGACGGTGGCCGGGTTCGCATCCAACGCTGGCAGCACGGTGGAATCGGTGACGGTGATTGTTGTCGCCGAGTTATTGACGGCAGTCGTGAGTTGAACGGTTCCCTGGATGAGCGCTCGTCCCGCAGCGTGCGCGGTGGCGGTCGTGCCGTTCTTGCCGCGCAAGACCGTGAGCGTATTCCCCACGACGTTGGTCACCTCCAGGATTTCGTTGTCGATGAGCACTCGGAAATCGACCGATGCCGCGTTCGCGTCAACCGCTGGCAGCGAGGCTGAGTTGTTGACCGTGATCGTGGTGGTGGCGGCATTGATCCGCGCGGTGAGTTTCACGTCGCCTTGTTGAATCGTGTCGCCGATGGACCGGATGGTGCGGAATCCAGAGAGACCAGGGGTCGGACCTATGATCTGAAGCGTTATGCCCACGAGGTCGATTCGTCCAAACGGAATCGGGAAGTCGCCGCCGACAAAGCGGTCTTGATTGATGTTGAGTCCGCCAAATACGCCGCCGCCAATGGCAAACAACGCCGCGTATTCCGCTTCCAAAACTTTGGGAGCGTTTGTTCGCTCCAATTCGGTTTGGGCATTCGGATAGTTTTGCTCGAACGTGGCATCGCCAATGCGACCTGGTCCCGCACCGTCGATGTCCGCCGTGCCTGGGAAGAAGACTCCAATGCCACCAATCACATCCAGCCCCACGAGGGCATTCGTTGTGGGATCGAAGATGCGATAGATCGGCAATCCACCAGGCAACGTTGCGATGCCGCGGGCTTGAGCATTCACTGCCAGTCCCGAAGTGAACCCATAGCTCTCCGGTGCATCAAGGGTTTTCCCTTCGGGGACGAACGCGGGGTCGATGTTGAATCGTTGCTGGAGAGCGATGTCGTCGGCGGTGCCTCGAATGCTGTCCAAGCCGGCATGCACAATGCTATCGCGATTGGTGTGCTCGATGGCGAAGAGATCGACCTGCGGAGTGTTGGGCACTCCGGGTGGGAAGTGTTGCCCGATCCCAATCGGAGCGACGAATCCCGGGCCGCGCAGGGTGGAGTTGGGGTCGGTGATGTTGGGATTCGACTGCACCTCGCGTTGCGTCATCGTGGACTGGCTGATGTTGCGAATGGTTCGCGACGTCAAGGGGCCGACCGTGGGTGTGATCTTTCCGGTGGTGGGGTCGGGTTCGTCAGGGACAATTCGAGAGTCTGCGGTGCCGTTGGCGAAGAAGGCGGCCGTCCGCGCTTTGGCCACCGCACCGTCGATGGCATAGACCAGGGTGTTCACTTCCGCTGCGGTGTCGATCATGCCGTTGTTGTCGCCTCCGTTGGCGATGTCATCGTCGATTCCGTCGAGCACGGCTTGCTCGACGCGAACTCCCAGGATGTGACCGCTGCGATCGACGACCGCAATAATGGCATCGTCCGTGGACGTCGCCATTGAGGCTCGATCCAACAGCTTGGTGACTTCCGTTTCCGTCAATTGCGCGACGGCGGCGAGCAGTTCGCGTGGCTCCAATTGTTCGATTTGGTGTGTCGATTGGCGGCGGCGGCGGGGCTGGCGGCGGAAGGAAGGGAAGAACATGAGCGAAACACTCCTTGGCCCGAAGATTCCATAAAACTGCGAGGACTCGCACAAACTATTCAGCCAGAACACCCGAAGCTACCTGAGTTTTGTGCTTTCTAGGACCAGCACGTCGGACTGATTTCCTTCATCGGAAGTTAGAACCGTTGAGAACAGATTGATTTGTTTTCATCGGAAGAACCGATGTGAGCGGAAAAGCCGTGGTCATTCGGGCGACCACGGGACGACTTTGTGTTTGTGGCAGGGACGCCGACAGTTTCCTCATGGGGGGGGAAAGGCCGCGTCCTCAGGGAATGAGGCGAGACGTGTCGCATCAAACTAAGAACCCCGAACGGCTCACATGTTGGACTGCGAGAGGACTTCGTTTCTCTCCCGTTTGGCGTGTCAGTGGTGTGTGCATCACGCTGAGCCTGCTGTCCCTGGTCGCATGGCGGAGTTCATTCGCCGAGCCGCCGGCTCTCGACACGGACGAGGTCGCACCGGCTTTCTTTGAAGACGGGGACTCCGAATTCGATCCCGACATCCAGATGACGGGAGCAACGGAATCAGAGGACTCGGTCCCGCCGTCGCCCGACTCCGAAAACATTCAACCGCCGGTTCTGCGGCGACCATTGTCGCCGACCTTTACCGAGACAGATCCGCTGTTGGTTCCCGAGATGCCGTTGGAGCCGGGCGCCTTATTTAGCTATCCCATGGATGCGACGCTGGGCTTCAGCGGGCCGTCCAGCGTGCTTCCCAGCGAAGGCCAGGAGAGCAGCCATTTTGTTCCGATTGAGGATCGCTGGCGGATGGGTTTCCCCGCCTGGGACCGTTACGGGAAAGGTCATCCTTGGGTGGACGATTACCCGTATGTTCAAGGCAGCATGATCGACCCCTACAACCAAAACGTGCTCAAAGGGGACTACCCGATCATTGGCCAGCACACGTTTCTGACTCTCACTGGGACGAGCCTTTCGATTCTGGAAGCCCGGCAAGTTCCGACGCCGACGACCCCTTTTGAAAGCACCGGTCGCCCGGATCAGAACGAGTTCTTTGGCAACCCGAATCAATTTCTGTACGTGCAGAACTTCATCATGTCGTTCGATTTGGTACACGGCGATGGAGCGTTTAAGCCGGCCGACTGGCGTATCAAGCTGACTCCGATCGTCAACTTCAACTACCTCGACGTCAACGAACTGGGAATCACCAGTCCAAACATCAGTAACGGTTCGACGCGATCTCGAGGCGATGGCGCGTTGGAAGAATGGTTCTTCGAGACCAAGCTCGCTGACACCAGTCCGTATTACGACTTCGTTTCGGTGCGTGCCGGTTCGCAATTCTTCAGCAGCGACTTCCGCGGGTTCATCTTCAGCGACACCAACCGTGCGGTTCGACTGTTCGGCACGAACAACGCCAATCGCGACCAGTTCAACCTGATCTTCTTCGATCAGACCGAGAAGCAGTCCAACAGCTTGCTTAACACGTTGGACGATCGGCATCAAAACACGATCATCGCCAACTACTACCGCCAGGACTTCATCTGGCCCGGTTACACGGCGGAAGTCAGCTTCCACTACAACCGCGACGGCCCCAGTTTTGAATTGGACAAGAACGGAAACTTGGCTCGCCCGGACGGAGTTGGCTCGTTCCAACCGCACCGAGTCGAGTCGTACTACCTGGGCTGGGCGGGTGACGGGCACATCAACCGCTTCAACATCAGTCATGCGTTCTATTGGGCGTTGGGGCAAGACTCGCAAAACCCACTGTCCGGAACCAAGCAGCACATCAACGCGCAGATGGCCGCCCTCGAATTGTCTTACGACCGAGACTGGGCGCGCTTCCGCACGTCGTTCTTCTGGTCCAGCGGTGACAACAACATCAACGACTCGCAGGCCAGAGGCTTTGACACGATCTTCGACAACCCGAACTTCGGCGGCGGCGGATTCAGCTATTGGCAGCGTCAGACCATCGGCCTGTTCGGCGTGAACCTGGTCAACCGCCAGAGCCTTGTCCCGGATTTGCGGTCCAGCAAGTTTCAAGGACAGTCGAACTTCGTCAATCCGGGCTTGTTCCTGGTTAACTTGGGAATGGACTTCGACATCACCCCCAAGCTGCGGTTTATCAACAACTGCAACTTCCTATGGTTCGATAAGACCACAGTTCTGGAGACGTTCACCTTCCAGGAGCACATCGGTCACAGCATCGGAACGGACTTAAGCACCGGTTTCGAGTACCGCCCCTTCTTGAACAACAACGTCGTCATCGTCGGAGGTGTCTCCAGCTTGATTCCCGGAGCTGGATTCAAGGACTTGTACCACCGCACCAACGATAGTCCGGGCGGACTCTTCGCCAGCTTCTTGGAAATTGACTTCACCTACTGATGCTCTCGTAGCCGCACTCGCCAGAGTGCGGGCCACCCGCGTTCTGGCGAACGCGGCTACGTCAGCAAAGACCTGTCGATCGCTTGATGCCTTTACGCATATCTAAAGCACGAGATTTCATGGACGAGATCATGCCGCTTCGAACTCCTGTCTTCTGTCTGACCATTCTTTGCGCCACCATCGCTACGACAGCGACCGCCGCGGAGCCAAAGCCGGAACGGACTTCCCGCCCCAGCAGCTTCAAAGAACTGCTGGGAGTGTCCGTCGCCCAAAAGGAATCCCCGAAGCCAACCAAGACTGCGCCTGCCGCGAAGTCCGATCCTACGGAGGGCGTCACTCCGGTCAGCTTCAAAGAGCTGATTGACCTGCCGCCATCTCCGGAAGATCCGCCGCAAAAGGTGAAGTCTCCGCATGGCACGAAGGCCGATCGTGCGGCGGACTTGGCCCGACTGGACCAATTCAGCTTGATGCGCCAAACGGCCGATGAGGCGCACGCCAAAAGCTGGAGCTGCGTCGAGTGCCACAAGAACTGCGGCGACATGCACAAGCCCAACACGTTGAACCTCGGTTGCGTCGACTGCCACGGCGGTGACGCGAGCACGACCAACAAGTGGCAATCGCATGTCCAGCCGCGCTTCCCGGAGGTCTGGGCCTCAACGGGAAATCCCGTCCGCTCCTACACCGTGTTGAACCACGAGTGCCCCGATTTCATCCGCTTCGTGAATCCAGGTGACCTGCGCGTTGCGCACCTCAGTTGCGGCACGGCCGGCTGTCATCCGCGCGAAACGCTCGAAGTCAAAAAGAGCATGATGACTCACGGCTGCATGTTGTGGGGCGCGGCCCTCTACAACAACGGCGCGATTCCGAACAAACGCTCGAGCTATGGCGAGAGCTACTCGATGAACGGCACTCCGCAACGCTTACAAACGGTCCCCGCTCCGACGGAGTGGGAGATGAAGCACAAAGGGGTCGTCCCGTTCCTTGATCCGCTGCCCCGGTTTGAAGTCTCTCACCCCGGCAACGTGCTGCGTATCTTCGAGCGCGGCGGTCGATTCAGAACCGATGTCGGTGTCCCGACGCGTGACGAGGAGCCTGGTCGTCCGCGAACACGACTTAGTAACCGTGGCCTCGGTACTGAAAACCGCACGGACCCGGTCTTTATCGGACTGTCCAAGACTCGCTTGCTCGACCCGACCCTGAACTTCTTGGGCACCAACGATCATCCCGGCGACTACCGTTCCAGCGGTTGCACCGCCTGTCATGTGATCTATGCCAACGATCGCTCGCCGGTCCATTCCGGGCCGTATGCCAGCGCGGGCAATCGAAGCCTGACGCAGAACCCGGATCCCACGATTCCCAAGGATGAGCCCGGTCATCCCATCCGGCACGAATTCACCACCGCGATCCCGACCAGCCAGTGCGTCGTCTGTCACATGCACCCTGGCACCACCGTCTTGCAGAGTTACCTCGGCATGATGTGGTGGGACAACGAAACCGACGGCGAGTTGATGTACCCAGAACATCAGAAGACACCGACGGCCGAGGAGTTCGTTCGCGCTGCCATGAACAATCCAGAAGAGGGTTCGTTGCGCGGCAAATGGTCTGACCCTGAGTTCCTCGCGAATACGGCGGATCTGAATCCGCAGCTCAAGCACATGCAGTTCGCCGACTTCCACGGCCACGGCTGGGTCTTCCGAGCCGTCTTCAAGCGGGATCGCGAGGGCCACTTGCTTGACCACAAGGGGAAGATCATTGAGGACGAAACAACGGCCAAACTGAACTATGCGATGCTGCATCCCGACTGCCGCGTCGAGAAGGATGGCATGCCGGTGCATTTCATGGACATCCACTTGGAAAAAGGAATGCACTGCATCGACTGCCACTTCAAGCAGGACAATCACGGCAACACGAAGCTCTACGGAGAAGTCCGTGCCGCGATCGAAATCACCTGCGAAGACTGCCACGGCACCGCGTATCAGCGAGCCACGCTTCGCACGAGCGGTCCCGCCGCTCCGGACGGGGGCACGAATCTGGAACTGCTCTCCACGCCGTCCGGTAAACCGCGATTCCGTCGCGTCGGTGGACCGAATGGCAAAATCATTCAAACGGCCATGGTGGAGAAGAACGGCGACCAACCGCGCCAGTGGGACGTCCCACAGGTCATCGACACGATCACCCCAGGTCATCCGAGATACAACGAGAAGTCGCATCTCGCCAAAACCGTCCGCTTCGAGGATGACAAGATCACTTGGGGCGATCGTCCCAAGGATCCTGCCAGCTGCGCCCACGACAACAAGAAGATGTCTTGTGCCAGTTGCCATTCGTCTTGGAACCCCAGTTGCTACGGCTGCCACCTCAAGCAGCGAGCCAACATGAAGATGCCCGCGCTGCACAACGAGGGTGACGTCAGCCGTAACTACACCTCGTACAACTTCCAAACGTTGCGAGACGACGTCTACATGCTGGCCAAGGACAGCACCGTCACCGGCAACCGCATTAACCCAGTGCGATCGGCCTGTGCGGTTCACGTCAGCAGCTACAACAACAACCGTGAGTCGATCTACGTGCAACAGCAGACGATCTCCGCCGACGGCCTCAGCGGCATCGCGTTCTCGACGAACGTGCCACACACCGTCCGCGGCAAGGACGGCACCAAGCAGTGCAACGACTGCCATCTCAGCAAGACCGACGACAACAACGCCATCATGGCTCAGTTGCTGATGCACGGGACCAACTACACGAACTGGATTGGCCAGTACTGCTGGGTCGGGGCCGGCGAACACGGTATGGAGGCAGTCGTCGTCACCGAACGTGACGAGCCACAAGCCGTCATCGGCAGCACGCTGCACAAGCTCGCGTTCCCGGAGAACTATCACGAGCACATCGAGCGAGGTCTCGAAATTGAACACGCTCATGAGCACCCGGGTCACGATGTCGCCGACCGTATCAAGCATCCGCGACGCAAGACGAACATCCAGAGTCTGCAGCTTCGCGGCGAGTATGTGTACGCCGCCTGCGGTGAGGCTGGCTTCCGCGTCTACGACGCCGCCTTCATCGACCACAAGGGCTTTGCCGAGCGAATCACCACCGCTCCCGTGTCACCGTTCGGTCAGCGGTTCTACGTCCCCACCAAAGATGCCGCCGCCATCGCCGCGCCGGCCACGACCGCTCCCGATCCGACACGCAAACAAGACCCGGAGAATGAAGAGCAGAAAGTTCACATGCTCTACGCCTTCATCTACGTCGCCGATCGCCAGGAGGGCCTGATCCTCGTCGGAGCCGGCACACTGCTCGACGGTGATCCGACCAACAACTTCCTGGAGCGAGCGCTGACCTTCAATCCCAACGGCGTCCTCTGCGGAGCACGAGCCATCACCATCGTCGGCACCTATGCCTACATCTGTGCTGACGTCGGCCTGGTTGTCGTCGATCTCAACGACCCGACCAACCCACGTGTCGAGTCCGTCATCGGCGCACCGTTCCTGAACAATCCGAAGGCCGTCCAAGTTCAGTTCCGATATGCCTTCGTCGCCGACGACGACGGACTCAAGGTTCTGGACGTGACCAATCTCGCGTCTCCCGAACCGAAAGCCAGCCTGCATCTGCACGAGGCTCGTAACGTCTACGTCGCCCGCACCTACGCGTACGTCTCCGGCGGCCACGACGGACTCATCATCGTGGACGTCAAGAATCCGCTGGAACCGAAGGTCGATCAGATCTACACCGCCAACGGCTGCATCGGCGACTTGAACGACGTGAAGCTGGGCATCACCTGCAACAGCGAATTCGCGTACCTCGCCGACGGCCACAACGGCATGCACGTTGTGCAGCTCACGAATGCGGACACTCCCGGCACAGCGGGCTTTGCCACTCGGCCGACGCCGCAGCTCATCGCCACACGGAAGCTCCCCAAAGACGGCCACGCCGTGTGCATCTCAGAAGGGGTAGACCGCGACCGAGCCGTCGATGAAGCCGGCAACCAACTCAGCGTCTTCGGCCGCATCGGAGCGAGACCGTTCAACCTCGAAGAGCAACGCCGTGTCTACATGCACAATGGCCAAGTTTGGAAAGTCACCAACGATCCGAAAGACCCCTCATTCCTGTTCCGCTCAGCCAACCGCGAGCTAAAGACTCCCGCCACCGTCCGCCGGTAGCAATTGATCGCGGCCCACCACCCCGTAGGGTGCGGTCGAGTCATCGAGACCCACCGATATCATCACAACGATGGTGGGTCTCGATGACTCGATCGCACCCTACGAAGTCAGGCCTGCGCCCGCAGGTCGCGGAGCAGGTCGGCGAAGGCGGACTCGAAGGCGTCGTGGTCTTTCCAGTTCGAGAAGTCGGGGATGTGGTACGAGCGGACTTCGGCGGCGAGGTCTTCGTCGGGGTCGCTGGCGAGGCACTGCCATTTTTCCAGGCGGCTGAAGCTCACCAGCCGGATCGGGAACAGCTTGCGGCGGTGTTCGCGGTGTTCCGCCTGGCGAGCCTTGCGGATTTCGGTCTTCACCCATTCGCTCTTCAGGCTCTGTTCGGAGAGGACCAGCAGCAGCTGGTCGTGGACTTGGATGGCCCGGTCGATCTGCGGCAAGAGCTTGTCGCCCCCTTTGAGATCTTCGGGAGCGAACCAGACCCGCAGCTTGTCCTCGCGCATCCGCGAATGCAGCCGCCGAGCAAACTCGTCATCCTTGGTGCTATAGCTGATGAAGCACGATTGATACTGAATCGGCTGCATCGTCCCGATGAGCGACGGCAGTTAGGTGATGAAATCCTCCGGCACGCCGCAGTCGCGCAGGAACACTTCGGGAATCTTGCCGTGAGACTTGTAGAGCGTCTGCACGCCGATGTCGCTCGGACCCCAGTGCTTGATCGATTCCAGCCCACGAACGTTGGAAAGGTCCACATTGGCGAAGATAGTCTGTGCAAAAACCGTCCCTTCGACGTTGGCATCGCACAGGTTGGCATGGCTCAAGTTGGCCCCGCTCAGGTTGAGACGCTCAGGTTGAGACGCTCAGGTTGAGACGCTCAGGTTGAGACGCTCAGGTTGAGACGCTCAGGTTGAGACGCTCCGCTGAGATCTTCTGCCGCCAAGCAGCAATCGCATTCGCACCTTGCTTGACGATCTCGACGTGTTCTGGATTGGCCATGTCGGACTCCGAGAAAGAGGACGGCTCAGGGGAAAGCGAGCAGTGCAAAGTGACGAGTGCAGAGTGCAAAGTGCAAAATGAAAGAGCAGCGAACACTCTGCACTTTGCACTCTTCACTTTGCACTGTGCACTTTGCACTGTGCGGCGTGTCCGATCACGCCGCTGGTCGCGTGACCGACACGGCGTTGCTACCTTTTTCGTTGCCGGTTGAGGTGATGACATACACCTTGAAGCTGGCGACGTTGCCGGGGTTGGTGAGGCCGGCGTCGGTGAGGAACTCGCGGGGGTCTTCGGGGAACAGGCTGCCGAGGACCGATTCGTTGTCGCCCGAATAATCGGGGCCGGAGCAGAAGCGGATTTCGTAGCGGACCAGGTTCGCATTGGTGCTTTCGTCCCAGGTGATCTTGCCCTGGAGCGTGGGGACGTTCCAAGTCCCCACGGCGTGGACCGCGTCGGGGGTCGAGCCGGCTTCGGGGGTCAAACGAGGCAGGGTGTCCAGCAGCGCGTGACCCTTGGCGAAGTAGGTGGGCAGGTTCTGGCGATAGCTCTTGAGAATCGCGTAGACCTTGTCCTGGATGTCATTCCGCTCTTCGATGGTGATGCTGACGATCGCTCCGGCATTGTTATAGGCCGTGTATCCCGCCTTGAGCGCGGTGAGATGCGTCGCGAACAGGGTCTGCGTATAGGCATCCAGCAGGACGACGTCGGAGATTCCGGCGTCGGCGTTCATCAGCGTCCAGAGGCTGTTGGCTCGGTCGAGCGGATCGACAAAGTGGCCCTGGCCTTCGCCGATGCCGGGGACGAGCGGCAGTGACCGCTCCCACTTGGAGCCGGGATGCAGCGCCCGCACCTTCTCGTTGAACTGATTGAGCCGCAGCAGCACCACCGTTTTGAGCGTATCCAGTTCAAAGCGAGCCAGTTCTTGAGCCGTGAATTTGCCTTGCAGGGCCGTCCGTTTGTCGGACAGCGTCGTCCGCAGAGTTTCCAGTGCCGCGCGAGCGAACGGCCCCGGCAGGACCACCTCGTTCCCGGCCCCCAGCGTGGTGTCCGCGGACAACCAGTGCGTCAAGAATTCATCGATCGTTTGCAGATACGAACTCGGACCAGAAATCGGCATGAGAGCACCCTCGTCTTTCTCGTTCGTGGTTTCGTCGCCACGCTCGCCAGAGCGTGGGCGGATTGGCGACTCGGCCCACGCTCTGGCGAGCGTAGCGACGGTTCGCTGTCCCACTCCCCTTCCCTGGTCTCGGAATCCTGCCTGAGCCGCCTGCCGCAACTCATCCTCCGGCCAACATGCCGGCTGTGTGTGCTGGTTGATGATCCGTCTGTTTTGGTTTCTGACTTTTGCGGTTTCGCCCCAAAGGGGCACCCCTATGCCAGCCCAGGGCAACGCCCTGGGTCTGGGTCGTGCGAAAATTCCGAAGCCCCGAAGGGGCGAAACGATCCCTCGCAGATGTCGAGTGCCGCCCCTTCAGGGCTTTCGATCCTGTTGGTCCTCCAACCCAGGGCGACGCCCCCGTTGGTCGCTTGCCCTGGGCTGGCTTAACGCTGCCCCGTTGGGGCGGAAGGCATCGAGCCAACCCAACGCCGCTGTCACGCAATCCAACGCCAATTTCATTTCGTCAAATACATCGGAGAGTCCGTAAAATGACGATTCCAGCCAATAAAATGGTGATTCCAGTCCGGAAGATGTCTCGTCCATTTGATGAAATGTCGATTCCACCCGATCAAATCCTGATTCCTCTGGTAGACATCGAAATTTCCCGGCGACTCACGGCATTTTCCGGCGTGGACTCACCATTTCACGCACTGAAACCACGTCATTGCTGACTTCTCTCACCGTGATCCGTCGTCTGCTGGTCTTTCCAGCGTCCGCACGAGTGCAGACTTCCGAAGTCTTCAAGACTTCGAAAGTCTCGGTCACGCTTTCTTCCGCTTTCCTCGGCCTTGTCCACCCCCAACGCTCGCTCACACGGACCTGGCCCCGGGTTTTGGCAACCCATCCAGCCATCCCTGCACGTCTTTGAAATCATTTGGCATCCCGATCTTGGCATACAGGTCGCGAGCCTTGGTCCACGGCTCCCGCGCTAGCTCCGACTCGCCGCGATCTTCTGCGAGCGAGCCGAGGTTGACGTAATCGTTGGCAATACCCTCTTGATGGCCGAGCTTCTCCTCAATGGCCAGCGACTTTCGGTGCATCTTTTCGGCGCGGTCCAGCTCGCCCCGTGTCTCGTAGATCAGTCCGAGGTTGCCGTATGTGTTCGCCATCCCCTCCTGAAGGCCAAGCTTATCTTTGATGGCCAGCGATTTCTGGTACATCTCTTCGGCACTGTCCAACTCGCCCCGCTTCTCGTAGATCAGTCCGAGGTTGCTGTAATGCCGGGCGATGCCTTCTTGGTTGCTGAGCTTTTCGTCGATGTTGAGTCCCTTCCGGTACATCTCTTCGGCCCGGTCCAACTCGCCCCGAGTCCAGTAGATCGTGCCGAGGTTCCCCAGGGCTCTGGCCGTATCGGCTGTCTTCACATCTCGGCCGCTGAGGGCTAAACGGCGCTCGACCAGTTCCTCGGCCGTCGCCAAGTCTCGCGTGCGGAAGTAGTACTCAAAGGCCAGGTACAGCACCTGCAAGTTCGCGGTCCCCTCGGTTGCCTTCGCGAAATCCTGCCGAGCTTCTTCGACGCGGCCCTCCAGTGCCGCCTTCGCCGCCCGCTCGGCGAATTCCAGAGCGAACTTCTCCGCACGAGCCGCCGCGGCCTCAGCCAACTGATGCTCACGCTCTGCGCGGGCCAATGCCTCCGCTGCCTCCATGTGCGCTTTTTTCAATTCGTCAATCGCGTGCTGCGGCAGCACCACTTTCTCCAGCGCCGCATCGGCCGCCGGCAACTCCCCACGCACATAGGCTTGCAGATGCCGCTGCACTCCCTCTTTGAACTGATCCATGTCCGCGAATGGGCGATAGATCAACGTCCGCTTCTCTTCCAACTGGCGGCGGAAGTCGAGCACTAGCTGAAGCTGTTTGCCCGGATCGGCCATCTGGCCCGGATCGATCTCCTTGAAGAAGACGAAGATCGTCGGCGAACCGGTCCGCACCCAACGATCGACCGCCCGGTGAAACTCCTCTTCCGTATAAGACGAATACGGCTGGCCATCGGGAGCCTCCTGCCCCCACCGGCGATGCATCGCCAGCACAAACACCTCGCACTGATCGACCAGTTGATTGATCAACCCCTGCGACCGCCTCGTCATCACCGCCGGAGTCGCCTCCCACGCCAACGGCTCAAACGTCACCCCCGCGCCGTCGCCGAAGCCCGCGTTGAGTTCTTCAATCACCTCCTTGAACGCCGCTCGCTCCACCGCCAAATCCCCCGGCGAGGCAATGAAGACGCGAATCGTGCGAACGTCGGTCATGTGCTGCACTCCTGCCAGTGGGGAACAGAACGCCGAGCATTATTCTCAGACTTGTTCACCACCGCCAGCGAGTTGCTCCGTCCAATGGAATTCCGGATGCGGGTGTTCGGAGTTGGCGAGTGAGTGCGCGTCCGTTGTCATCGCAGTCCCGTGCCCTTCGCAAATCGCCAACGGTTGCCGCACAGGCGCGCGGAACTGCACGGTGTGAGTGTGCGATTGGATGACGTCGATCAGTCACTTTGTGGATTGGGAGAACTGGTCATTCCCAGCGGGCATTGCTCGCCATTTTTTGTGTGCGGCTTTTCATGCCCAGTCCGCAATCACCCTCGGCAGATCCGTTACATCGGGAACGAAGCGGCAGGTCGAGAACTTCGGCTGAGTTGGTCAGTCTCGACTTGTGGCTCGCGATCGCTGGTCCACTCTTTCAATCCCCTGGAAGCTCCATTTCCCGTCACGGGAGATGGCATCGCGAGGAATGTCATGAAGAGGTTAAGTCTTGCCTGGATGGTCATGTTGTTCCTCGGTACGGCGACATTTTCCGTCGCGGGCGAACCGGCGGTTCAGCCGGTGAGCTACCTGGAAGAAGCGTTCGACTCCGAGAACGTCCTGGCCAAGGCATTCGGCGATTTGGGCCCTTCCGAACCGGCCAGCCAGATTTTTGACGGCGGTGAGCGGCCGATGTTTATGAGCGATCATTGTTTCGACAATTTCATCGGCCCGATGACCAACCCCGTGCTCTCCAAGGATGCTCGCTCGCTGACCGAGGCCCGCGTCCTGTTCGTTCAGAATAAGATCGATCCGCAGCATCCGTTCGGCAGCGGCGACTTTCAGGCGTATGGCCTGCAATTGCGATTGGCGCTGACCGAACGGCTAACATTGATTGCCGACAAAGAGGGCTACGCCAAGATCAGTCCCGCCGTCGGTGCGGATGCAGACGGTGCGCTCAACTTGGCGGTCGGGCTGAAGTACGCATTCATTCGCGATGTGGAAAACCAATTCCTGTTGACCGGCGGTTTCATGTACGAGATCCCGACCGGCTCGGGGGACGTCTTCCAGGATCACGGCGACGGGATCTTCTCCTTCTTCGCGTCAACCGGCAAAGAGTTCGCCGGCACGAGCCATTGGCTGAACACCGTTGGCTATCAGGTGCCCGTGGACGGGAACGCCCACAGTAGCTTCATCTACTGGAGCACGCACGTGGATCGCCAATACGGCGGGTGGTTCTATCCAATGATCGAAGCCAACTGGTATCACTGGGTCAGCAGCGGCAATCGGGGTTTGCCGGCGGCCTTGGGAGAAGGTGACGGCCTGATCAATCTCGGCACCAGCGGCGTGACGGGGAACGACGTGGTGACGGTCGCCATCGGAGCCAAAGCAAAGATCAACCGGCATGTGGAATTCGGTGGAGCTTGGGAACTCCCGGTCTCGCCCCGACACGATCTGCTCAACAACCGTCTGACGGCCGATTTGATCTTCCGCTATTGAGCCGAACCCAGACTGATTGCGCTGCCGTGATCCGCTTGCGGAGCCATCCCGTCGCCGCCACGATCTCGAGCCGTGAGGCTCAGCGCAGTTCCGCGTTCATGGTGCCTCGCGTCAGACCGAGGTCACATGCGACAGCACGAGATTCAATTCCGAGTGCGCTACTCAGAAACCGACGCGATGGGCTTTCTGCACCACGCGAATTATTTCTCGTACTTCGAGGTCGGGCGGACGGAGTTGTTCCGCGCGCAAGGGGGCGACTATCGAGCGATGGAGGAGGGTGGCCTATTCCTCGTGGTCGCGAAGCTCGATTGCAGGTATCGCGTGCCGGCGCGATTTGACGATCTGCTGACGCTGCGGACGACCATCACCGCCGCGTCCGAGGCCAAGCTCGAACACGAGTACCAACTCTTCCGCGAGGAGACGCTGCTTTGCACCGGGCATAGCACGTTGGCCTGTGTGGATCGCAGCGGAGCACTCCAGCGGATGCCGGCGGAGTTGTTGCGAATGTGCGGCGAATCAACGTAGCCGTCATCGCTCCGCGTGACGAGCCGAACGCTTCAAGAAACATGATTGCCCAGACAATACCAGCCGCCTTAAGACGCTCGGCTCATCACGCGGAGCGATGACGGCTACGTCGCGCCGAGTTCGTGGACGATCTCGACCAGCGCCTTCGCATGTTCCGGCGGGACATCGGGGGTGATGCCGTGGCCGAGAGTGAAGATG
>SYJG01000255.1 GCA_005798445.1 Planctomyces sp. | reverse complement strand
TACGAACGCGGCGTGACACTCACCAAGACCGCCCTCCAAAAATACGCTCCTCACATCCAACGCTCCGACACCTTGCCCAAATGGAGCCTGACAATCCGCCCGCAATAACCGGTAGAACATTTCAGACCGGCTGCCTTAGGTCAGTGAATTAGTTCTACAGCGCACTTTTTTGTTGGAGTTCCGCCTTTAGGCGGTGGCGTAACCGGCTAAAGCCGGGACTCCAGCTCGAAGGTGCGCAGTCGGATTAGTTGAAAAACGGGTTCAGCGCGAGTGCCATGTCTCCAGCTCGGAGAGCGTGTCCGCGATCCACAGCTCACATCACTTCGGCGACTTCTTCAGTTTCTCGATCTTGTCACGAAGCGGTTTCTTCAATGGTTCGGAGGGCGCTTTAGCAACCGCCTGTTCGTACTGTTCGATGGCTTTGGCCGCGTCGCCGACTTCGGCGTAGACATCGCCCAGCCCGTCGCGCCAGTACATCACGAGAAGATCATTCCGCGCTTCGGGAGGCACTTTGAGCGATTTTTCCACGGCCTTCAGGGCTTTCTGTTTGTCGTCGGCTTCGAGCCAAGTTTTTGCAACGTCTTTCCAGTTGGACGCAGCGGTTCTGGCATCTGCATCAGCGGCTTTCTCCAACCGTTCGGCCTTGGCGATTGCTCGCTCGCGATTCAGCGTTTTCAACTCGCCTGCCAGCATTTGCCCGCGCTCCTTCTTCTCGCGTAGGACACGCTGGTAGATCGTGGATAGCACGGCGAGCGCGGTTGGGTCTTTCGCGTTCTCCTTCAACTTTGCCTCGTACCGAGTCACCGCAAAGTCGGTCTTGCCGCGCTGATGGAGAAAGGACACGAAGTCCGTCGCGATGATCGACCGTTCGGCTTGTCCGTCGCTGTTGGCTTGAATGTACTCGACCGCTTCCACCATCTTGTCGACCTCGTTGAGGATGCGGTACGACTGCATCAGAGTGCGGTAGAGTTCGACCCGCTGCTTCAAGTCGTCTTCGGGCGTCAACTTCAAAGCCGCTTCGAGCGGTGCTTGAGCGGCGGCATAGTTTCGAGCTTGCAGGTGCTTTGCTGCCTCCGCCCGAGCCTCTCGCAAGGTCTTGTACTCTTGCCCAAAACAACACGAGACCGTCAAACCCAGCAGCACATTCGCAATGAGGATGTTCCGTCGCATGAAAATTCTCCTTCGATCAATGAATCGCTAATACCTTGGCCAACGAGACGTGGAACGAACGGAATGGCAAACGCAACAACCTGTGACAACCGCCGAAAACATTCGAGTTCTCCTTCTTGTGTTGACGAATGCTGTCTTGTTCTCTGCCGGTGGGCAAGTCACACGTCCGGATCTGGATTCCGATTGGGTCGCGTCACAGTTCCGTCAGCAATCGCCGCCACGCCGCCCGTTCGCGGTGCGGTTCCACAATCCGAGCGAGTTCCCGGCAGCGGGACTTCAGTCGCTCGCGAAATGCGGCATCCGTCTCGAAGCGATTCAACAAGGCCGCCAATTCCAACGTGTCGCCGACTTCAAAGTAGCCCGGATAATCGTCTCCCAGCAATCCGATGGACCCCGCGATCCGCGAGGACAGCACAGGCACGTCGCACGCCAACGCTTCACAAATGGCATTCGCACCCCCTTCCATCTTCGAGCTGTTGACCAACAGCCGGCTGCGAGCCAACACGCGCAGGGCTTGCGAATGCGGCAAGTCACCCAGCCAGCGATAGCGCGGATTGCGGAGCATTTCGTCGCGTGCTCGGCGTTCCATTTCCGGGCCGAGCGCCGCACCCAAATGCGAGACGATGATCCGCGATGCCGTCGGTAGCCGTCTCGAGGCCAAAGCCGCGCGAAACGGATCCTTGACCGGTCGCAAGTGGCCCACCACGCACACGTCCACGCCATCTTTTCGTGGTGCGGGACGCGACATTGGACCGACCGCCGACTGAACGATGACCCGCGCTTTGGCCTGCAATCCGCGCGGCAGCGCATCGACAGCACGAGCTTGCAACACAACCAGCCGATCAGCCAGTTCGATCGAGCGCTGAGCAGCGTGGCTCTGCGGCAGATCGTGGTACAAGTCGGTCCCGGTCAATACCACGACCAATCGTCCGTCAGGACGATTCGCCCGAAAACGCCGAATCGATGCGGCGCTCTTGCGAGCGTGCAAACCGATCAGAACATCACACGGCTGATCGTGGTAAGCATCGTCGATCGTGACATGATGCCCCAGTTGCCGCAGCAGGCGTCCCCAGCGATCCGCCGTGATGCGATTCCCTTTGCGAGACCCCTTCGGTGCCGGTGTGACGATCAGCAGTCGCATGTGTTTCGATTTCAGGACGACAGAATCATGTTTCACAAAATGATGAAAACAGAGGAGAGGATTCTAAGCAACGATCCCAATCAGGTGCGGCACTGGATTTCATGATTCTGTGAAACATGATTCTGCCCATTCTGCTTTCGGACGTCCGCCTCGCGTGATAGAAGGCAAGCATGTTCAGCCTCCGCATGATCCTCGTTCTTGCCATCGGGTCGCTCGCTTTGAGTGTCGCGGCCGAGGAGCCGAAACTGTCCGTCGATTCGTTTCGTCGAGAGGCTCTGCTGCGGCGGTTTGATGCGGACGAGGACGGCACGTTGAATGATCGAGAGCGGGCTGTTCTGCGCGAGGCGTTTGGCGGCGTCGATGTACCGCTGCTGCCGCAGCGGTCGGATGATTACGCGTCGATTCGACTGCCCAAACATGTCGATGCGGCTGAGTTCGCGCAAGGCGATAACTCGACCAAACAAAACGTGTTGACCAATGAAGGGGCGGTGCTGGGCCGAGTCTTGTTCTACGACACGCGACTCTCGCGCAACAACACCGTCTCCTGCGCGGCGTGTCATGAGCAGCGGGCCGGCTTCTCCGATCCGAAACAATTCAGTGTGGGATTTGAAGGAGGCCGCACCGGACGAAACTCGATGGGGTTGGCAAATCTGCGATTCACGAATCTCAAGGGGGCGCGTCCAGGATTCTTCTGGGACGAACGAGCCGCGACTCTGGAAGCACAGGTGCTGATGCCGATCCAGGACCGCATCGAGATGGGAATGGAACTGGGCGAGCTGGAAGCCAAACTCCAAAAGCTGCCGTATTACCCGCCGTTCTTCGCCGCCGCATTCGGTTCGCCCGACGTGACCCGCGACCGGATCGCCAAAGCGGTCGCCCAATTTTTGCGCAGCATGGTCTCGTTGAATGCCAAGTTCGATCGCGCGGCGGACGCTGCTGGCGGCGATTACTCGGCAGAGTTCGACAAATTCACGGAGCAGGAGAATCTCGGCAAGTCGCTGTTCATCGACGGCATCGGTGGAGTCGCGGAGATGGGCTGCGCACACTGCCATATCCCGCCGACGTTTGGCATGCCCAAGGCGTTCAACAACGGGCTTGATCTGAAATCCAAGGACCAAGGACTAGGGGCACTGGGCCGGTCGTCGAACGACCCATTCACGCCGTCCAACGACGGCAAGTTCAAAGCGCCGTCGTTACGGAACATCGCGCTCACCGCTCCGTACATGCACGATGGACGATTCAAGACGCTTGAGGAAGTCGTCGAACATTACAGCCGAGGTGTTCATCGTCACGAGAATCTCGGCCTGGCGTTCGGCGATCAGCCGGGCGCGCGTGCCACGACCGGGTTTCAACTGACCGACGAACAAAAGGCAGCGCTGGTGGCGTTCATGAAGACGCTTACCGACGAGACTCTGATTTCCGACCCGAAGTTTTCCGATCCGTTTGTGCGACAAACCCGAAGCGTCAGCGAGGGCGAACGCTCCAAGAAACGATGACGTCGGCGAAGTGTTCGCCCTCGCTGAAGCTTCGGATTAGTGTTTCGCGTTGCCTACCCACGCTGAAAGGATAGAGCATGTCACTCAGAATCATTTGCGACTTGAGCTTTATGCTGATTCTTTCAATCGTCGTCCCGGCGAGTGCCTCGCAGAAAGAAACGATTGCGCCGGCCGCTCGGTATCAGAAGCTGCTCGACGAGTACGAAGAGGGGGCGAAGGCTTCGGAGTTGGCCGGGCGATTTCTCGAACTGGCTGAGCAACATCCTGGCGATCCCGTCGCGATCGACTCATTGGTTTGGGTGCTGACCAAACTCCGTCTCCGGCCAGAAGCGACTCGCGCCTTGGAATTGCTGGAGCAAGATCATCTCCATGACGAACATTTCGGTGCGGCTTGTCGGCATGTCGCGAGGACGCCGGCTCTGACTGCCGAGAAGTTGCTGCGATCGGCACTGGGAAAGAGTCGAAGCGAAAAGGTGCGTGCCCAGGCGTGCCGACAGTTGGGATATTTGCTCGACCAACAGGCGAGCGTCGCCGACCAATTGAAAAAGGAACCAGAGATGGCCGACCGCGTGATGCAGTTCTACGGCGCGGAATACGGCAAGCACCTGAAATCGCTTGACCGCGAACAGTTGGAAAAGAAACGCGAGCAGCACTACGAACTGATGCTCAAATCGTTCGCCGATGTGCCAACGACCGACAGCACGCTTGGCGAGATCGCCGAGAAGGCTCTCTTCCGCATCCGTCACTTGTCGATCGGCCGAGTCGCACCGGAGATCGAAGGGGAGGACATCTTCGGCAAGACGTTTAAGCTCAGCGAGCATCGCGGTAAGGTCGTGGTGCTCAGCTTCTGGGGGCATTGGTGAGGCCCCTGCCGGGAGATGTACCCGCACGAGCGGTCGCTCGTGAAACGTCTGCAAGATCAAGAGAAACGATTCATCCTCATCGGCATCAACAGCGACGAGGACCGTGAAGAGTTGAAGAAGACGCTCGAAAAGGAGCAAATCACCTGGCGAAGCTGGTGGGACCAAGGCAGTCCGGACGGGCCGATCCAGACGAAATGGGACGTCACCGAGCGCCCTGCGATCTATGTCCTCGATGCTCGTGGAGTGATCCGGTTCAAGGACGTGAAGGGCGACGAACTCGACAAAGCCGTTGACGCACTGCTCGCCGAACGACCCGCTCCAAAGTAGCAGGAATATCGCGAGCAACAGCGCTGTTCGATGTCGGCACTGACCAGCGGGGCCAGGATTTCCGAGGGATTGGCGACGTGTTCCACGACTCGCAATCCAACCCTCAATTCAAGGTTTGATGAAGCATTCGCTTCGGTACTTCGCGAGTTCGCAAATCGATCGCTCGAGCGTTCCAGGTGCTGGTCTAAAGCAAGTTGAGGAGATCCTCGAGATGGAAGTCATTGAACACCGCGATAATTTCTCCTGGGGCAGGTCTGACAAACTGGTTGTCCCCGCCTCCGCCAAACAAGCGATCCTGACTTCCTTGTCCGTTGAGAACGTCGCGGTCGTCACCGCCGATCAGCAAGTCTCGGCCAGCACCACCCAGCAAACTGTTGTCGCCTGATCCGCCAACAATCGTGTCGGCCCCGGATTTGCCATTGAGCTGATCGTTTCCGGCTTCGCCGACGAGGACATCTTTGCCAGTCTCTCCGACGATTTGATCGTTTCCCATGCCCCCCAGAATCGTGTCGTTTCCCGCTCCGCCGTGGAGCCGATCGTTTCCGAGACCACCGAACAACAGATCGTTCCCGCTGCCGCCGTTGACCGCATCATCACCGGCTCCGCCCAGGATCGTGTCGTGGCCAGCGCCACCGTGAACGGTCAAGGACACCACGGCATCGCTGATCCCCGAAGCGTCGCAACGATCATTTCCCGCTCTCAAGCGGACCGTCACACGCTCCGTGCCGGAGAGTCCAAACGCGTGCGACGTGAACGGATCCAAGCCCGCCGTGGTGACGAGGACGGAATCCGCGGAACTCGTGCCGGACAATTGCAGGAGATCATCACCCTCTTCGCCGTTCAGGAAAACCGAAGTCCGAGCCAGCAGACTGCTGCTGGCGGTCAGTGTGTCGTTGCCAGTTCCGGCATTCACGATGATCGCCTGGGAAACATTCAGAGTCATCGTGACGGGAATCCGACCGGCCTGAGTGAAAAGGATCTGGCCGGCACGCGAGACTGTCAGTTGAAATCTGTCTGCGGTCATCGTCCCCATGACGACGAAATCCTCCGAGTCACTGACCACGTCGGCCCCGTCTCCGGTCTGCCAACGAGTGGAATCTTGGCCGTCGCCACCCGATGTTGTATCGCGACCGTGACCGCCACCCAGCACGTCGTCCCCGGCGTTGCCGATGATCGAATCTTTGCCGTCCTGTCCCAACAGCAGGTCATTCTTGTCGCTGCCGATCAGCACATCATTGCCAGCTCCGCCCGTGAGGACGTTTTGGCCGGAAGGCTCACTGTGGTCGTGAGTGGCATGGTCGTGTACGTCGGTGGTCTCCAAAAAGAAGGGAGTTGCGATGACCTGCAAGCGGTCGTTGCCTGCGCCGCCATTGATGACGGCGAGGGCTGGCGACAGGCCCAGATCCACCACGACTCGGTCGTTGCCAGCACCCGCGTGGACCAAGATGTGCGTCCGATTTGAGAGTTCGGTCAGCGGCACAAACACCGTGTGCAATCCCTCCTGCACACCGATGGAAGTTTGCAACACATGGTCCGGGTCATGCACTCGAAGACCTGGCGACGGGCCGCCAAATCCCACAACTTCCATCTGCAAATTGTCCGATTGGCCATGCGCGGAAAGATCGGCCACTTCGAGATCGGTCGCATTTTCTCCGCGACGAACAACGGTCGTCGCACCGGTGATCACACCGATGCCAAAGGTCAGACTGTCAATGTCCTGTCCACTCGTGACCGAAACGCTGGCTGGGGTTTCTGTGGTTTGCGACAGGTCATTCGCAGTGACGATGCGAACTTGAAAAGTTCCAGCACCGAGTCCCGTGAAGGCAAACTTTCCTTCGCTGTCGGTGATTGCCCAAGGTTCCGCAGCCAAACCATCAGCCACTCCGTCTCCGGTGCGAGGGTTGTTGAGGATGTGATCGCCGTTGACGTCGATGTAGACGGTGACGCCGGCTTGACCAACTTCCTCCGGCTGAATGATGCCATCGGCGTTGGCATCGTGGCTGACGGAACCGCCGAGGCTCACGGTTTCAAAGTTGCCGAAGTCGAGACCGGAGACCGTGTCACCGCGATCGAGCGTGACTTCGTGCAGCCGGCCAGCGGCCTGGATCGTGACCAGGATGCGGCCGACGTTGTTGGTTTCATCGAGCTCGATGAAATGGTTGTCCGGATCGACGAACGCTTCCAGCCAGTACTGCCCCGGTGGCAATCCAGCGATGTTGAGCTCTTGGCCGATGGTTCCGGAACCGTAGATGTCTTCCCAGCCGACAGAAATTTGTTGTTCGACGTCGCAACCCAAGCCGCTGGGCTCACTGGCCGCGTTTGGCAGCGACAGGTCGTAGGGTGAAATGTCGATCAGGCAGAAGCTCGTTTTCGTACCGCCGCGCACGATGTCGCCGACTTCCACCACGCCGTCGTCATCGGCGTCCGGCAAAGTCGCTCGCAGTGCGTACCGAGTGAAGTCGTTGAAGTGAATGTGATTGTGCTCGGAATGAAAACTGAAGTTCCCGGCCTCACGCTCGTGGAACAGCCGTTCGCCCGTGAGAGGATCGAGTTGATCGGAATAAATGCGCTGCAACACCTGTTGAGTTCCGTCGCCATTGTCGGCACCCCCCACAATTCGCAGCGGGCCGTGACCGACGTTCGGCGTCGCCTGTCCGAAGCGGAGCACTTCGCCGTCGATGAAAACATCGCGCAGGCCGTCAGCGTTCTCCATGTCGATGATGAGGTCCGGCAGCCAGTCAGCAGGCGTTTCGGCGGAACCGGTGGGCGGAGTCGTCGCGACGTAGGTTCCCGCTTGAGTCACCGGGTTCGCTCCGTCACGAATGGGATTCACGGCGGGGAATGTTCCGATCCAGCCCGGCTGCGAAATCTCGCGAATCAAATACGTTCCCGCAGGGAGATTCTCGAACGAGTACAGTCCCGACTCGGTCTCCGGCTCGATCGCGCCGTTGTCGTTCAGGTCGATTGACATCGTCTCCGTGGAGGTGAAGACCTGCTGTGAAATCGCATCGAGCACTTCGATCGTCCAACCGTCGGAGCCTGGTTCCTCCGGCTGATGCGTTCCGTCTCCATTGAGGTCGATCCACTTCTGACCGTGAAGTGTCCCAGGAAGCGCCGTGTGACCAAAGTTGAGGCCCGATTGTGTTTCACCGGATCCCAGCGCCACCGAGTGGTTCGATGTTTCCGGTGACGTCAGGATCAAGCCCGGCTGCAACACTTCCGCAACGGCGTAGGTTCCCGCCTCTAGGCTCTCGAACTGGTACTGACCGTTGCCATCTGTGGTGCTCGTCGGTTCGGTGCTGACTAGGAACGACAACCGAAATCCGTCGATCTGCCCGACATCGCCATCGACGGTGTCTTGCACTTCCAGCGTCCAAACCCCTTCGGGTGAGATTCCGTCAAGAACTTGCAACTTTCCAACTGGCCGGAATCGCCCCGTGAACGGAGCCTGATCGCCGTCGCCGATCACTTCCGAGGCTTCATCGTCGAAGAGGGTTTGCAGGAACCCCTGGCCGTTACCTCCCACTCCGCTGGCCAGTGTCACGGATCTGCCGTTCGGCGCGATGAGCGTCACGATCAAGTCGCTGAGATAGGCATGAGTGATGTCGATCGCGACTTCGACATCCACAATGATCCCCGTCGTGCCCATCACCATGAGCGACGAGGTTGCCGTACTTTGGTCCACAATCTCAACCGGCGTGTCGACCGCCGATGCCGTGAATGGAGCCGAATCCAATTCCCCGTTGTGATTCACATCGAGAAACACGACGACTCCGGACAAGCCGGTGTCGCCGTCATCGAAGGTGTCGTTGGCGTTCGCGTCGAGAAATGTGGCTCCATCGAGCACCGCATTGCCAGTCAGCAGGCAGCGGCCTTCGAGTCGTTCCGCACGCTCACTGATGCGACCATTCCAGCGACGCGCTCTGGATGGCTGAGGTCTACGATGCCATCGGCTCAACCAGTTGTTCCAGATCATTGAGAACGGTTCCCGATCGAGTTGACTGACCGAGTGAGATGGAAGAATGACTCGAAGTTTCGGCGGTTGCCGGCGCATGACCAATCATTCCTCGGCATTCCGCTGGCTCTGACAGGACTGTCGCAAAATGAGGGGCGGAAAATGAAGGCGAAACCAATCGAGACGGTATGACGTGGATCGGGGCGAGGTCGAGTGTTGTGTCTTGCGCGGGGCCACAATCTGTCAAGTTGCTTCCGAATATTCAGGCACGTGGTGTTTCGCCCGGACGTATGATCTCCGACGCCTGTCCCACGGCAGTGAACCGTTCGCCGAAGATCCATTGACGGGCTTCGGATTTGGTGACGGAAGTGCCGACTGACCGCGGATGATCACGATCAACTCGGGGCGGCGGCGGGAAGAACGCTTGTCGCTGGTGGGGGCGAGGAAGAACGCGAAGTGGTGTCGCAGGCAGGACGAGCTAGGGCCGCTTGAGCTTTGTGCCACAGGCGGATGCTGAGACGGCGCATCGCCGCCACCAGCGAGCTCTTGGGCTTCTGAGGATTCCGAGTTTTCAGACGTTCGTCGCGAGCGCGTTCGTGAGCATCGCAGCGGACGCTGGTCCAGCACCGACCATCCGCCTCCGCTTTCAAAAAGAGCCGCGATCGCAGCGCACGTTCGTTCTCCGTCCGAGTCTCCGCCACCAGACCATTCCAAAACAACCGCTCGTTGACCGACCTCCGAACGACAAACTTGGGTTCCTTGCCCATGAGTCACTCCTTGAATGAGAATCTGCTTGTCAATCAAGCTCCTTCCCACAAAGTGACACAACTCATCAATCCAAAGTTGGCGGACCAGTCGCCTGCCCTGCCCCAGTGGCTCGTGGAATTTTTCACCACTGAATTCTGATCGATTTCCAGTCGTGCAGAATCCCGCGAGCGACCCTGACAAGCGAAGTGGGGTGAGTCTTTACGAACGCCTGGAAAGGCGAACCGGTTTTCATGCCCTCGCCGCACCCCACGATTGCAATGACCCTCGGCGATGTCGCCGGCATCAGCCCGGAAGTCGTCGTGCGAGCCTGCGCCGATCCGCGAGTCCTCGCCGCGTGCCGCCCGGTCGTCGTCGGACATCCCCAAGTCGTGCGTCGAGCGATCGCTCAAAGCGGGTTGCCGATGGAAGTCGTCGAGGTCACTCAGCCAGATCAGTCCCCGCCAACTAACACGCTCGCGTGCTGGAATCCATCAACGGCTCCGCACGACGTCGTTGATGTTCCGCCCGGACACAACGACGCTCGCGCCGGTCGAGCGGCCTACGAGTACGTCGTCGCCGCCGCGAAGGCCGCGATCGCCAAGCAAGTCGATGCCATCACGACCGCGCCACTCAGCAAAGCCGCATTGCATCTCGCCGGGAAAACATTTCCAGGACACACGGAAATCCTCGCCGAGGTCTGCGGCGTGCGCGACTTCGGCATGATGCTGTTCCTGCCGAGCGGCGGCGCGGTGCAGTCGCCGCACGGTCTCGGTGTCGTTCACGTCACGCTACACACGTCGATCCGCAGCGTTCCCGACCTGCTGACGACCGCAGGTGTGGCCGAAAAGATCGAACTCATCGACGGTTTCATGCGTCGCGTCGGTAGTCCGAGTCCGCGCGTCGCCGTCTGTGCGTTCAACCCGCACGCTGGCGAAGAGGGCCTCTTCGGCGACGAAGAATCGCGGATCATCGCTCCCGCCGTACAGACGGTTCTTGATCGTGGACGCATCAACGTCACAGGTCCACTGCCGGCCGACACGCTGTTCCGCCGCGCCGCCGCTGGTGAGTTCGATGCGGTCGTCGCGATGTATCACGATCAAGGACACATCGCCTTCAAGCTGATCGGCTTTCAGTCCGCCGTAAACGTGACACTCGGTCTGCCGATCGTCCGCACTAGCCCCAGCCACGGCACGGCGCTCGACATCGCTTGGCAACGCCCCGCCGATGCAAGCGGCATGATCGAGGCGATTTTGGTGGCGGCGAAACTGTGTCAATCACAGGAGTGATCCTCATGGTCCAGAAGGCTCCCGACGAATTCGATCCACTGGCGCGACCGCCCGATGAAGCCGAGTGGGAGCGTCGTTTGTTTCGGAACGAGAAACTGATCGACAAGTACATGGACGTGCTCGGCGACAACCCGGACTGGGAGAAGTGGCGTAACCCGCGCGACCTGTTCAATAAAGTCCACTACGGCATCGAACCGGGTGAGCCGGTTCCGCCCAGGGTCGATGAACACTCGGACGACGATGAATGGAGCGAGGAGTTGCTCGATAATCTCGAATGGTCAGAGGAAATCACGCCGCTAATGATTCCACGACCGAATGCAGAGCAAATTGACGAAGGCGAATCTGGCGAGAAGGCCGCCGCCGCTTCCGTCGATCCTGACAACGAAGACGTGCCGTCCCAAGAAGTCGTTGCGTTTCACGAACTCGAAGAAGCGGCGATGGACTTCGGCGTCCGTCTGATGAGGCTTGAAGACTGGCCCAACGAAGCCGAACGAGTCGCGATCGCCGGCTGCAAGATTGGGGCACACGTCGCTGGTGGCCACGCTTTCGGCTACGACGAAGAGGGCCTGTGCGGCAACATTGTCAAATGCCGCTGGGCACTCGCCGAGTGTTTGTTCGTCATCAACTCGCTGGAGTTCCTCGCGACCCGTCATCTGCGACCTGAGTACGCGACACTGCTGGCGGACGCTCGCACCCTCCAACCGTTGATCGAAGCACGAATCGCTCGACTACGAGCGCGCGTGTGGTGGTAATCCGCGACGGGACGAGATCACGACGCGAACAGTTCGCGAATCGGCCTGCCATCCGAAATTCGGTGCGGCCTCGCGGTCGTGTCGTGAATCTCGGTCATCGGGTCGATGCCGAAGCGGGAGAAAATCGTCGCTGTCAAATCCGCCGGACTGACCGGATTCGTTTCGGGGTACATGCCGAGCCGATCGCTCGAGCCGTAAACGAAGCCCCCCTTCACACCGCCACCAGCCAGCAGCACCGAGTAGCAATCGGGCCAGTGATCGCGTCCCGCGTTCGCGTTGATGCGCGGAGTCCGGCCGAATTCACCCATCGCCACCACCAGCGTTGAATCGAGCAGCCCGCGCTGGTCCAAGTCCTCGATCAGCGCCGACAAACTTTGATCGGTCTGCGGAAGCAGATAATTCTTGTGATGAAAAAAGTTGTTCGCGTGTGCGTCCCAGTTCTGTCCCTGCTGGCGGAAGTCGAAAACGTTGACGAACGGGACACCCGCTTCAACAAGCCGCCGTGCGACGAGCAAATTCTGTCCGCGCATCGGCCGGCCTTCGGCCATCGCCGATTGGCTCGTGTCGCCGTTCACCGCCTCTGCCGGCTTGTACCCGTAACGGTCGCGAGTCGCTTGTGACTCGGCTGACAGATCGAGCGCTCGTCGCAGCGTTTCCGAACCGAGCAACGAGTACGCCTTGTCGTAGAACGCACTCCACTGTCGTTCGGCGGAGTTGGTCGCCGCCAACTCACTTTCGAGGACTCGGAGCAACCGTCGTCGATTATCCACGCTGGCGAACGTCCGGCCGTCGGGAGGAGTCAACGAGCCGGCTCGATACGCCCGCTTCTCGACATCGACCGCGATTTGCAACGGGTCAAACGCCGAACCGAGAAAGCCACCTCCCTGACACGGCACATCAACGACGTTGTGAAACAGAAAGGGCAACGCGGCGTGCGGAACGTCGAGTCCTCGGTCGCGCCACAAATAGCTGCAGGTCGCTCCGACACACGGGTAGAACTGCGGGATCGGAGCGAACTCTTCGCGGTCACCTTGCGGCGACTGCCGGCCGGTCAGCATCTCGGTCGAGGCGGAATCGTGCAGCCGATTCTGATGATGGACGCTCCGCACAATCGCGACCTTGTCCATCACCTTGGCCATCCGCGGCAGGTGCTCGGAAACCAACACTCCCGGAGCCGACGACGCGATCGGCTGGAATTCGCCCCGCACATCCGCCGGAGCGTTCGGCTTCAGGTCGTAGGTGTCGAGATGACTTGGCCCGCCGTAGTAGAAGACGACGATGCACGCCTTGATCTTCGCCGCTGGCACGGCTTTGTTCGCTTCGGCCGCCTGAGCACGCCACAAGCTCGACACCGACAAACCACAGCACGCGGAAGCTCGCAGCAACTGGCGTCGGGTTTGCGGATGCAACTGGAACATGGGTTCGCCTTGGATCAGAGAGGCGAGTAGCTTTTCGTTGCAACGGGAAACTCGCAAGGCCGATCCGGGCAAACGATACCCCACGCGGCCTCGAATGAGATGTTTTTGGCGAGCGGCAGGGCGTCAGCCCTCCGAGTGATTCCATTTGCTCTGCCTCGGAGGGCTGACGCCCTGCC
>SYJG01000254.1 GCA_005798445.1 Planctomyces sp. | reverse complement strand
TTGAACAACCAAGCCAAACTGGTGTCGAGAAAATCCCACGGCTTCCGCACCTCGCGAGTCGCCGAACTCGCACTCCTCCACCAACTTGGAAACCTCCCTGAAAAACAAATCACTCACAGATTCTGCTGAGGAACCTGATTTTGAGGCTGTGCTCAAAGAAACCTCGCTACGGAAGTGTCGCTGATGAGTGATGCAACATTGATTCGAGATGACCAAGGCGAAAACTCGCTGCGTTCACATCTCACGGCACATTTCGGAACGCCGAGGCGAGTGAATTTGAGTGACCCTGATGGGAACGCATCACCGGTCGAGTTGCACATCATTCGCGTCGACGACATGCAGATTGTCGTCACTGAGGGCATGTCAGTTCGACCGTCGTTGATCGGGAAGGGAAGTCCGGACGGACGGTTTGTGGAGCTTGTGATGTACCTGCCTGACGACTGGCCGATCGGTCAATTGTTGCAGTATTACAAAAACGTGGCTTGGCCCATCGAGTGGTTGTGTCGAATCGCTCTATCATGCGATATCCGCACGACGTGGGTTGATGCGGGGACTGCCGTGATATCAAACGAGGGGCCGCTCGAACCGTTTGCTTCGAACACAAAACTCAGTCACTTGCTTCTGCTACGGAGCCCTTACGAATTTGGTCGATGGGTACGCCCCGATGGCACGATAGTCTCACTGTTTGACGTCTATCCGATCTACAGCGAAGAACGCGACTGTTTGATGAACTTTGGACTTTCACAATTGATGAGTCTGTTCGACGAGCATCTCGTAAGTCGCGTATTGTCGCTCAAACGGAAAAACACGGTTCTGGAGTGGGCTGAGTCCCTCTACCATGAAGCCGTTGCCAACGAAGACCTCGCGAAAGTCAATGAATTGATGACAACTTACTCTCATTTGCGAACGCGGCTAACGTTCAAATGGCTCTTCATGGAAGGCGCGAGGAAGGGATCAATTCCACTTGCTGAGTTCGCGATGCAGGCGACCGCCCACTTCGGTTTGCCATTCAACGATATCGGTCTCGATAACCCCTCACTGTTGATGGCATTTCGCTTTACGAAATCAGACAACTTCATGCGATGGTTTCTCGATCAGTTTCCACGCCTTTTCGAGATTGTCGGACCAGTGTCGTTGGGTATCGCCCTCGCATCGGCAGCAAGCAGTCATCGTTTTGGGATGGTTGACCTCTTGCTGGAACGAGGTGTTGATATCAATCGAATATGCACCAACGTTGGTGGCAATCCTTTGTCAATCACGATGACAGATGACAATCAAAAGGCAGTCGCTTACCTGCGTTCCAAGGGAGCTTTAACTCCTGACGAAATCGCCAACTCAAAACGTCAAAGTGAGGTGTGACTTTGGGAAAAGACAGTCAGTTCAATTTCAGTTCGCGATCCTAATGATTTCATCAAACCTCGGATTACTCACAGGCGTCATTTTGGGAAGTCGAGGTTTTGAATGAAATTGGACGACATCAAAACCTTCCGCCAGAACCTTAACGAGCTCATCCAACGTGCTTTCACCTCGGTTCTCGTAAAAACATCGGGCGAGGAACTCTACTGCTTTGCGATCTACTGCGGTTGTAATTCGGAAGGGGCTTGGCTTCGTCCTCTCGCAAATACACAGGAACGACATGAGCGTGCTCAAAAAGAACGCGACGAGAGCGGGACGGACTACAGTGAAGAAGCCTATTATCGCTGGGCACCGCATGAGTGGTTTGATGACTGGGCTGTCGATCACGGCTTCGAAGAGTTCCTTTCACTCGGCCAACCATCGATTTGTGTTTGCGGAGATTCTGACGGTGTTGACAACGCGGCAGGATGGCTATTCGCAACGATAGTTCTTGTACTCCAAGAGCTTGATCGAGAGGGATTCTTTGGAATCGGCAAAGAGCGTGAGCAAATCACCTTGTTCTGTAGTGAGTGGCATGGGTGTCAGCGATGGCTTGAAGAGGAATCTGTCCGTCGGCTGAACTCAGCCACGGTTTATCGGCGGTTCTTTGACGAGTGGATCACTAACAGCGTAGCGGCTGAAGAGTTCGAAATGTTTCGCAACAGCCCAGACAAAGGTCCGACGTATCGTTCGTTTCTCTCGCATCTGAATGCACCTGATGGCGTGGCATGGTGGCGATCATCGTGGACGGATTACTGCCTGTCTTCCGGTTGATCCAGGTCAGAATCAAGCGACGAATGCCGCCATCGCTGCCGCGGCCAACTGATTCACATGCTCGGCGCGGGCCAAGGCTTGTTCCTTCTCGGCCTTCTCCTTCTGCACCTCGGCGAGGACCGCGAGCGGCAAGAGCACCTTGTCGCGCGGCGCGTTGGCCGGCGGCAACTCCCCCTTGGCGAACGCTCGCAGGTGACGGTCCACCTCCGCTTTGAACTCGGACTCATTCGCGAACCCGTGATACAGCACCTGCCGCGACTCTTCGAGCGACTTGCGGAAGTCGAGCACCTTCTGAAGCTGCGGGCCGGGATCGGTGCGACGTTTGCGCGTAGGTTGGGACTCCGTCCCGACCATCCGGACTCGAACGCGGTCGGGACGGAGTCCCAACCTACATCCGTCGCAGCGGTCAATCTCTCGATTGATCACCTCCTGCGACCGCCGCCCCGTCGAGGCCAACGTGTCCTCCCAGCCGAGCGGCTCGAACTTGATGTCCAGCGCGTCGCCGAAGCCGGCGTTGAGCTCCTCCAGCACCTGCTGGAACGCCGCCCGCTCCACCGCCAAATCCCCCGGCGAGGCGATGAAGACGCGAATCGTGCGGACGTCGGACATGCGCGGTGCTCCTGTCAGCAGGGAACAGAACGCGAGGCATTATGCTCAGACTTGTTTACTACCGCCAGAAGCAACGTGCTGGTGGGTCTCGATGACTCGACCCACCCTACGGAGCGCGCTCGGCGCGGGTCTCACGACCCCGCCGCTTGGTTGGACCGTAGGTCTCCCCGAAACGTTGGAGACCTGCGGTCGTCGGTTGGTGGGTGCGGGGTCAGGAGACCCGCGCACAGCGCGACTTATGTGGGAGGCTCTGGCGGCTTCTTTTTCGACGCTCTCTTGCGGGGCGTCAGTTGCAGCCAGGAGTCGAGTTGCTTGCTGATTTCCTCGAAGCTGGCGATGCGAGTTGTGACGTTGAACTCGGCTTCGGCGGGGGAGTTGCCGGAGGATGGGAAGTTGAGTCGCAGGACTTCTTTTTCGAGGTTCTGCATCCAGGCGGGGAGTTCGATGCCGGAGCCGGTGCTGTCGGCGAGGTAGGCGTCGATCTCGTGGCGAAGAGCGTCGAAGGATGGCGACTCGGCACGTTGGGCTTGGGCATCTGCGACGACTTGCGGCAGGTGCGCGAACATTCGGTTCACGGCCAGCGGCTTCGTGAAGTGTTCGTTGAGACGGTCGCTGACGGCGGGGAGCCTCATGCCGTATTTGCGTTCGGCGGCGTGCAGGCGGCGAAGGTGGCCAGTGGCGGATTCACGGGCTCGTTTCTCGAAGCTGCGTTCCCAGGCGGTGACCGCTTCTTGCAGGTTCCCGTTGCAGAGGACTTGGTGGGCCAAATTCAGCGGGGTGAAATTCCAAGCGTCCCGGTCGTAGTCCGCTTCGACGCGCAGAAAATCGAGCAGGAAGAAAAACTTCTCGCCGTAGTCGGATTGCGTGGTCGTCGTGTTGTATTCGAGGAAGCGGTCGAACTTATCGACGACGGTCGTGTAGATCAGCTCCAGCACATGGACGACGTGATCGGTTTCAATCGCGCCGCTGTCGAGGGCCTCCAGCAACGGGCTGGGGCGGAGCGGGTCTTGTGACTCGGCGAGGAAATTCAAGAACCACGGAATGCCGTTGTGCAGGATCGCGCGGACGTTGCCGAGCGTCAGCATCTTGGCGTGGAAGAGTTCGGCTCCGTACTTGGTGATGAACTCGCGGACCTCGTCCCAGATGGCGTCGCGCTTCATGCTCTCGACGGCCGAGAGCCGCATCGTCGCGCTGTGGCTGACCCATTCCTCGACGAACGGCTTCAGCAAGTGATGCAGCAATTCGACCAGTTTTTCTTGCGGGAAGGTTCCATCTTGCCAGGTTGCGGCGGAACGGAGCAACGCTTCCGCCGAAGATTTGACCGCCGTGCGGAACAGCCGGTCGAACTCGGTGACGGCCATCTCGCCGGGGCGTGACGCCTTCTCCATACGATGCGCCGTTCGCAGCAGATGCCACGTCTCCTTGAGCAGCCCCATTCGTGGAAGTTGCGTGAGCAGGAAACGGATATCCGATTGCAGCAGCCGCGCGGCGAGCACTTGCTTGGGGTGCCCACCGACATCCAGCGGCACATACAGCAGCGGCTTGCGGGCGAGCGTCGTCAGCAGGCTGGGCAGAGTCGTTTTGACCTCATCGACATCGCCTCGCAGGACCGCTCGGTACAGGGCGGTCATGTGCAGGTCTTCGCTCGCGGCTTTCGATTTCTTGCGCGTGTCGCCGCCGGGGAGGAAGCAGCCGAGGCCACGCTCGCCAATTCGGCACGCGAGCTGCGCGGCGATCACCGTCTGCACCATGTAGAGCTTCGTCTGCAACTGCAGGTCGTATTCAACATTCGAGTCATGCTCGCCCGACGGCGTTGCAATCTCGAAATCCCAGAGCGCTCCCATCAGCTTGCGGAGGCCGTGCTGCATCTCGCCGAGATGTTTGACCCAGCCGCTGATCACCGCCTGCGGGTCTTCGAGATCGGGTCGCCGAGCTTCTTTCGGATTGCGTTGCAGTCCAGCAGGCGGGTTGCGCATCAAGCAGGCCACCGCCATCTGCCAGACCTGAGCTAGCGTGACCGTGAACTTCAATCGCGGCTCCAGCGCCTTGCTGAGGTATTCCATCTCGGTCGAGCCCGCCGCAGCACCGTCGTCCATCAGTTCGCCGGAGACTCCGTCGTCCGCGCTGTCTTTGAACGAGACGTCCTCGTACGCGTTGCGAAACGGATTGTCTTCGTCGTCCTCGTCGTCGGGATCGAGCAGTCCGCCGCCGTCGTCATCGAAGTCGTCGAGATTCTCGTCCAGTGAATCCTGCTCCGGCTTGGGCTTCTTCTTTTTCTTGGGCAGCTCATCGGCCAGTCCGTCGAGCACAGGGACTTCCCAGAACTCACCCGCGTTGACTTCGAGGTATGCGAAGAACCGTCGGATCAGCGGCCAACGATCGGGTTGCGTGCCGTCCGCTGACTCAGCGGTGACTTGTGTCATCCATTCGGTCAGCAGCGCCGGCAGCGAGTACGAGCCGGACTCGATGCCGACCTCCTCGTTCTGACTGAGCCACTGCATCAACAGCGCCATCGCGGCGACGTAGTCTTCTTTTTCGAGCAACGCTTTCACGACGAGCGCGTATGATTTGGCCGTCGTGAAGCGGTCGATGTGCCGCCGCCAGAAGCTGACGTCGCCTGCGGCTTCGCCTGCCGCTCGCCACTCGGAGAGGACGTCAGCGACGTGCGTGGCCGACTCCCAACTCTCGCGACCGGCAACGTGCGGCATGTCCTCGACGGTGACACTGGCGAACTGATCCCAGTACTCAGCGAACGTGCGGAAGCAATCCGACAGTCGCCGCGTCAACTCGCGGTCGCCTTGGGCGGCGGACTCACCCAAGGCTCGTGAATAGACCGAGAGGTATTGCTCGACGATCGACAAAAGCTCTTCGAGCCGCTGATCGGGGATGCTGTCCTCTCGTGATGAGAACAACGGGAACTGCCCCTGAAAGCCGAGGATGTTCCACGGATCGGGAAAGGCTCCACACTCGATGCCACGCTTGAAGTGGTCCTCGATTTCGGCGATCAGCGAGACGGCTGGCAGAAGCTGTCCCGAACTCAGGTGCCGATGCGCGGCCGTGATTCGCCAATGCACTTCGCAGGCGAACCTCGCGGCGACCGACGGGATTACGGCGGCAGTTTCCCGCGCAGCCTGTGGCCGACCGAGCATCGCGTACAACCCCGCGAGGTGCCGGTACTGAATCTGTCTCGCTCCGTAGTTGGCGAGATACAGATTGAGCGACTGCCGCACATGTCCGAACGGCTGCTGCGTTTTCTTGGCGGCGGCTCGCAGTCGCTCGGCTCGTTCCCCTTTCGCGTCGTCCAGCAGCCGTTCGTAAAACGCATCGCGCTGCCGAGCGACTCGCGGCAAGAGCGAGGTCAGTGTGATCGTGGAATCGTGCGTGTCCGGCCCCGCTCCGCTGATCGCCGAGGCCATCAGCATTGTGCCGCACAACACCGAGGCCGCGTCGAACAGCGATTCTTCCGGCGGCTGATCGGTCTGCTCGGCCATCCAATTCAGCAGCGAGTCGAGAATGATCTTTCGCAGAATGAACCTACGAAAATTTCCCTTGTTGTCGATGAAGTGCGGATCCCACTCACCGAACATGTAGTTCGTGCGTTTGTAGACCGGATGGTTGTGATCGTGAGCACGCACGTCGCAGGCGATCTCGTCCAGATTCCGCAGGTCGAAGTAGGCGTTCTGCAACAGATTCGCCGGGACTCCCTGCATCAGCTCCATCGTTCGCGTGATGAGCTCCTGATACGGCCCGCGACCCGCACCAACTCCTTGAAAATAGACCGGGACCGGACGGAACCGTTCCTTGGGATACGGTTCCATCTTGCGGTCGTTCTCCAGCACGGCGACCGGCCGGAATCCGATGAAGTCGTTCAGGCTGTCGAGCGCACCGCTGACGACTCGCTCGGTCTCGTCCCACGGCGAACCTTGTGCTAGCACCGTCTCAAACAGCCGAGCAAGAAACAACGGCTGCTGAAAGTCGGCATCGCTGAGATGAAACAGCAAGTCTCCATGATGCCGCCGATATGCCGGCCAGAGTTCATGGAAGGCGAGGTTGAGCACGGCCCGCGCCTGCGCCGAATCCTTGAACGCCGCCGAGGTCGTTTCGAGTTCGCTCAGCCGCGCGAGCAGCGCTGCCTCGAACGAATCCCACGGGTTCGGCCAGCCCCACTCCGGGTGACAGCGATTCAGCCGATCCTGAAATTTCGCATCCGGCTTGCCACCGGAGAAATTCAGATAGCCCAGAATGTCCTGAAACCCGCTGGCGAGTGCCGCACTCGGGACATCCCTCGGAACGCTGGGGGCGGGAGCGTTCTGCAAACTCTCCGGCTCAGGCGGAGTTGTCTCGGCAGAATGCTCAGTTGGCTGACTTCCCGACATAAACGATGCGATTCCCGGCAGGCACAGAAAAACTTCGAGCGGCAGTTTCGCGAACGGCCCAAGGGTTGGGAAGGATCGACAGCCACCTTTGCAGGGTAGGCTCGTTTTGAAATTGGAAAAACTGTCACCCGACGCGTCAGCACGCTCCCCGCCGAGCTTGTCTCGGTGGAAGCCATGATTGATCACTAGAACGAAGACGAACAGCGGTGCTGGCCCCCGCCGAGCTTGACTCGGTGGAGCCGTGATTGACCACTCTGGACGTGACGTGAGTCGCCAATCATCGCTCCACCGAGGCAAGCTCGGCGGGGGCGTGCGAATTCGAAAACAGCAACTTTCTAGTGTCCAATCATCGTTCCACCGACGCGAGGTCGGTGGGGACGTCTCTCACAGAGATCAGTGATGAGTGTCGAAAACACGAAGTACTATTTCCTCGGCCGCTAAGCTCACACCAGGCCCGCAAACTTGAGCACGCCCATCACGCCGAGAAACGAGAAGTACACACCGCCAAACGCCATCAGCACACGAATGAGCAAACTGGGGCGGAGTTCGCGTGGGAGCAGCACCGTGTTGACGGCGATCGTGTGCCAGCAACTGAAGGCAAACGCGAAGTTGTAGCCCGTCGTCGCCAGTTGGAAGACTTTGGCCGCTCCGCTGCCTGCAAACCAAATGATCGAGAGGCACGCGACCGCGTACGCGACCAACACGCCGAAGTAGACGTACTTGATGAACTTCGTGTCGAGCGCTCGGAGTTGCGGAAGCGCCGTCCAGCAGACATCCACCCAGCGCCGAACGAAGCCGTCCACGGTCGAAATCATGCTCGTCGCCAGCACGAGGAAGCCGCAGAACAGAGTCGCAATCCGCAGTCCCGACGACCAGCTTGGCCCCGTCAGCCAGGACATCGAAGGCAACGCGGCCAATGTTCCTGGGTTCGGGTTCAGTGCTGTCTTCGCCATCCCCTCTGAAGTCATCGCCGCCACGAGGTCTCCATCGACCTCCATGCCACGTTGCAGAAAGCCGACGGACAGGATGCTCGGCAAGGAGACACCGATCAAGCAGGCCATCATCCAGACGCAAATCTGATCGCGAGCCACATGCCGATACCAACGCTTCCAGCGTGGCAACGATTCCTCCGTCACTTTGAAGACGCAGCCGACGTGCGACAATTCGATGCCATGCCCACCGACGATACTGGGGATCGCTCCGACGTGATGCCCCATGCCCCAGCCTTGATCGCGTGTGAAATTGCTGATTGGCGTGTTGGTCAGTCCGCCGTTTCCGGCGATGGCGGCCAACCCGGCGATGAACCCGATCAACGCCCAATCGACTTTCGGCAACCGGCCCTCGGTGAGCAGCGAGACCACGAAGTTGTCGATGTTGGGACCGTCCCCTTTGCCGTCGCCATCTTTGTCCACAAATTTGATCGGCTTGCCGTTGGAGTCTTTCTCCCACGCATCCGGTTTTCCGTCGCCGTTGGTGTCCACCGACTTCGGCAGCGTCTCGACGACATCCAGACGGCCGTCGCCGTCGAAGTCCTCGCCTGGGTCGAGCGTTCCGTTGCCATTCCAGTCCTCGCCCGCGCTGACCGGCACGGTGCCAACCTTGAAGAGTCCCGACGCAATCTCGAACCAGTGGGACGGCCGCGAATAGACCGCCGACACGAACAGCAGAAAGCCGATCACAATGACCAGCTTCGCCGACATGATGACCTTCAACGAGTTGAAGACCTTGCCGCCGATCAACAGCGGAAAGACGCACAGAAAGAAGATGCCCGTCGAGACAAACTTGTGGAGCCACCAGTGTGTTGTCTCGGGGTTGAAGTCCGCTCCAATGAACATCTTCTCGACGACGACCGCCGCGTTGACAACGAGGTACGGGAAGATCGCTCCCCAATCGAGCAGCACATAAAACCCCAACCAAAACATCGGATGCGGCGGGATGCGGAACTTGCCCGTGAAAATCGGCTCGCCCGTGTAGAGCGCGTAGCGACTGATCTCGATGTTGTAGAGCACCTGTACCAGGATGCTGACCGTCGCGACCCACAGAAGCGCGGCTCCGTACTTCGCCGTCACCGCCGGCCCCGACAGCCACTCGCCGCCGCCGATGGCCGAGGCTCCCATCACCAAGCCCGGCCCAATCATCGCCAGGATGCTCTGCTTCGTGAACTTCGGAGCGTCAATCAGTTCGCCGGTCGTCCAACGCGGCATCTGCTTCGATCCAGGATGCGGCGCTTCAAACGAGACGGAGGACGAGCGGCTTTGATCGGACATGGAGCAAACTCAATTCGTTATTGAGCCGGCACGCGCTAGCGTCCGGTTCTGACAAAACGAACAACAAACCGGACGCTAGCGCGTGCCGGCTCATGAGACAATGGAGGGCAAAAGTCGCGTGACGATATCCCTGCTCTCCTGCGCTTGCCAGCGTCCCCGAACTGACCAAATCTGCGGCGGAACCGGCCGAAGGAACCTGACTTCCGAGCTGGCCTCGGTTTGAGTTCAACCGGCTGTGAATCTGCGCCGATGTTATGGGTCGTAGCGGTCACAGCGACGGCATTGCCGCCGCTTCGGCATTTGTTGCCGGCCGCGACAAAGGGGGGATCATGGCGCAGACGAGAACCGCCTCGTCGTCGGCACACGACGACGTGCTTCGCAATCGTTGCGCGAAGTTGTCCGAGCCGCTCGGTCTCCCGCGAGTCAACCCACTCGACGGAGCATCATGAGCCGACGACGCAGAACCGACACCGGCAAGATGTCGCTGTTTCCGTTTCTCGACGTGCTGGTCTGCACGATGGGGTCGCTGATTTTGTTGCTGCTGGTCGCGACCAGTCGCATCCGAGCCGCCGCCGTCGACAAGGCGAAACAAGCCGCCATTCAAGAGCGGGCCAAGTCGATCCAATCACCAACACCGGCTCCTGAACCAATCGTTCTCGCTTCGGAACCAGAACCCGAAGTCGATCCGACGACTGAATGGAAAACTCGAATCGAGCAACTGACCGAAGAGCGGGATGTCTTGCGGAGTCAACTCGCACAATCGAAAAGCCGGTTGGCAACCGCACTGTCCGCCGTGATGAAAACCAAAGTCAAAGCCGCCTCAACCGAGGATCGGCTCAAGGCCATCCGCACTCAGCAAGAAGAGGCGACCGCCGAACGACAACGATTGCAATCTGAGATCGACTCGCTGCAAAGCGATCTGACCGACACCGAACAGCGACTCACAAAAGCCGTCGAACGGCAACAAACCGCGAAGAGCAAGTTCGCGTTCATGCCCTTCGACGGCCGCACCGGGACAACCAAACGGCCGATCCTCATCGAATGCACGGCAGAGTACGTCCGCTTTCTGCCCGAAGATGTTCGGCTGACTCCAGAAATGCTGAATGGATTCACGACCGGCTTCAATCCGCTGCTCATCGCGTCGCGAGAATTGGTCCACTACTGGAAAGCCTACGAACGAGTCCACTCCGCCGACGCCGATCCGACCAAAGATACCGACTCGTTCGAGACCGACCTCTCGGTGCTCAACGACAGGGAACACGAGCCGTATGTCCTACTGCTGGTCCGGCCGAACGGGGCAGTGGCGTTTCACATCGCGAAGACGTTTCTCTCGCAACTCAAGGTGCCGCACGGCTACGAGCTGATCACCGACGACATGGAAATCGACACCTCGAATCCCGATCCCGAAGCAGAGCGAATTTGCCGAGCAGCGGCGCGCCAGGCTCTCGTCGAGCGTGTCAGATTGCTGGAGGAAGTGGTTCGAGATCGCCAACGGCGTGCTGACCAAGTGCAACTCGACCCGACCGCTCGGACGTTCGTTCCAAAAGAGATCGACGAATCAGCTACGGGGTTCAATCGCCCGAAATCCGGCTCATCGACAAAATCATCCTCGACCAACGGGCCAGTGGCGGCATCGCAATCTGGCGGACCAACAGCATCTCCCCAGCCCAACGGGCAATCAGTGCCTGTGTCTCGGTCGAGTCAGTTCGCGCCAAGCAAGAGTTCCACGATCAAATCTGATTCTAATGCTGTTCCACGAAATGGAGGGCTGACGCCTCTCGTCGGCCAGGGACGTACCGACGGACGGCAAGTCGCGCAGACCGGTCGCTCTCGATCGGTCGATGAACCGCCGGAGGAGTCACTTCCGCAACCGAATGCTCGGCGTTACGAGAACGACGACTCGAAGCCATTTCCCTTCAGCGGCGAACGCACGAAATCCGCGTCCACCAAAGACGGAGTTCCTGGAGGACCGGCGAACAAGCCCAGCGCGTCGCGTTCCGACTCACGATCAAGCAACGATCCTCGCGCGGCGAACAATTCCAAGAATGGCTCGTCGAGTCACAGCAACATGGCTCGCATGAAGCGGCGATACTTGATGCCTCGTTCCGGCATTGGACTCGAAAAGGCGATCACAATCCGCATTTCGTCTCGCCGAGTGCTGATCGGCGGCGAGTACGAAATCCCCGTCGAATCCGGTGTCAAAACGCAGAGCCTGATCGACCGAGTCTTGATCGCGATGGACCGCGTGCAGTCCGACTGGCCGAGCGCCGGCGAGGGATATCACTGGGTGCCAACGATCAAGTACGAAGTCGTCCCCGGCGGCGAACAGGTTCATCAGCGATTGAACTCCGCGCTGTTCGATCTCGGCCTTGTGTCGCACGTCGAGTACCTCGATTCCGATCCCGACGTGGGACAGGCTTCCAGCCTGTCAAACCAGAAGCGGCAGGCTGAAAGCCTACCCCACGACGGCGGAGGCAACCGATGAGCCGCCGCAAGCCGCGCGAAGAAATGGAATTTGGCTCCGACTCGTTTCTCGACGTCGTCGCCAATGTCGTTGGCATCCTGATCATCCTGATGGTCCTGGCTGGCATTCGAGCCAAGACCGCGCCGGTCAATCTCGCCGAAGAGGCACCGGAGGTAACGCCCGCCGCAGCGGCCTCGCCGATTGTGATCGCAGCCCCGTCCGTGGATGACGAGGTGCAGGCCGCTCGCCAACAAGAACTCGCCACGTTGCAATCACAGTCCGATTCGTTGCAGCAAGAACTCGATCGTCTTCGCGACGCTGCTCATGCCGACGAGTCCAAGCTGACGGAACTGCAATCGCAAGACGCCGTGCAGCGGAACCGTTTCGCCGCGCTCGCCTCAAACCTTGAGGGGGAGTTCGCGGCGTTGCGCGACAACCAACAGGAATCGGAACTTCTGGAGGCCGCTCTTCACGCCGTGCGTGTGCGGCTGAAGAAGCGACAAACAGAGGTCGCCGCCGCCGAGAAGCAACCGAATCGCGTCGAGAAACTCGAGCACCGCATCACGCCAGTCAGCCGAGTCATCAGCGAGAACGAAACCGAACTGCACTTCCGCTGCCTCGGCGGAAGCGTCACGGCCGTCCCGATCGAGGAACTGGTCGAACGGATGAAAGCTCAGATGGAACGGCAGCGAGACACGATCCTGCGGCTGAAGCGATTCTCCGGTTCCGTCGGCCCGGTGCGCAGTTGGAATCTCAACTACGTCGTCGAGACACAACAGCAGCTTGGAATGGTCCGCGCCAGTGTCTCGAAGTTTGAACTCCTCCCCGAATCCGATCTGGCCGGAGAGCGCAGCGACGCAGCGTTGCGACCCGACTCCGCGTTTCGCAACGAGCTTCGCAAAGCCGAACCTGGCAGCACGCTCACTTTTTGGGTCTATCCCGACAGCTTCGTTTTGTTTCGCAAACTTCAGGCCCTCGCCCACCGCGAAGGCTTCACCGTGGCGGCTCGCCCGCTGCCCGAAGGGACACCCATCATGGGTTCCCCCAACGGCAGCCGGTCGGCCGCTCAATGATCGAATCGAATTCAGAAGGACAATCGCATGTCGTCACAACCGCAAACCTCTCGTCGTCAGGGAATGGGCTTCTCGTTTCTGCTGGGAGTCGCCGCAACGGCGGGCTTTTACGCGCTCGTCTTTTTCACGCCGCTGCGGGACACGATGCTGTACCGCTACACGACGGAGCACGCTGTCGAGTACGTCATCGTCGCCCTCTTCTGCTGGGGCCTGATGGACGTGCTGCTGAAGATCGCTGCGTTCCCGAAAGAGAGTCTCGCCTTGCGACACGAGTGGCTGCCTCAGCGCAACGGCCGCGAACCGGCGGCGAACGCGCAGGTGTTGCTCGACCGAATTCGTTCGCAGCCGCAATGGCTGCAAGACTCGAAGATCGGCAAACGCCTGACGGCAGCGCTCGGCTTCGTGACCGAGAAAGGGACGGCCGACGACTACCGCGAGCACCTACAATACCTCGCCGATCTCGACGACGAGAACTCGCACTCCAGCTACGGCTTGATCCGCTTCGTCAGCGGCGTGTCGCCCGTGCTGGGCTTCCTCGGCACGGTGATCCACTTCGGCACCGCTCTGAGCGGCATCTCGTTCGATGACCTCGTTGAACGGCTGCCAGGTGTCGTCAGCGAGATGGGTTCCGCGTTCAACACGACGACCTGCGCTCTCGCGGCGGCGATGACGATGATGTTCTCGCTGTTCGTCTGCGAACGGATTGAACGAGGCATCGTTCACGCGATCGACCGGATGATCGAACGCGAATTGCTCAACCGCTTCGAGATCAAAGACCCCAGCATCACACCGTTCTTGTCGGTCGTGCAGTCCGCCAATCAAGAAGCGCTGGCCTCGATCGACGCGACGCTCAAAGGCCAAATCGAAATCTGGGGCCGGACGCTCGAAGCGGTCTTCCAGCGATTCGATCAACGCCAACAGCACGAGCTGCAATCCTGGCAAGCGGCTCTCGACCTCTTGCAGCAACGGCACCAAGCCTACGACGCAAACCTCACCGAAAGGATGCAACAGTCGCTGGTCATGGTCGATGACAAACAAGAGCGACACCTGTCGTTCATTCAAGCGACCGTCGAAAAAGCGGTCGCCGTCCGCGACGACTTCGCCGGCCTCGCTCGCTCACTCGAAACGATCGCTCGCGGTGAAGGGAAACTGGCAGAGACGCAAGCGGTCCTCGCCGACAACTTGCGAGTCCTCCGCGAGACGCAACAAATCGACGAAGCCCTGCACGGCCTGACGGCAGCCATCCACCTGATGACCGCTCGCCAAAACCTGCCAGGACTCCGCGGCGCGGCGTAAGCGCGAGGTCAGAAGGTGAGCGGCACGGCGCTAGCTCGAATTATTCACGGCTAGAGACAAAAGCGGCCTCCTCTCGCATCTAAGTGGTTGAATTGATTGCCACTTCAGACCACGCACGGAGGCCGCGATGAGTTTACAGACTGCTTGGAATTTTGCATTTGAGTTT
>SYJG01000253.1 GCA_005798445.1 Planctomyces sp. | reverse complement strand
CGGGTACTCGCCGACGGCGGTTTCACCGGAGAGCATGACCGCATCGCTGCCGTCGATCACGGCATTGGCGACGTCAGTCACTTCGGCGCGTGTCGGGAGTTCGTTGTGCTGCATGCTGTCGAGCATCTGCGTGGCGGTGATCACCGGGATGCGATGCAGATTGCACGCTTTGATGATTTTCTTTTGGAGCACCGGCACGCGAGCGATGTCGACTTCGACGCCCAAGTCACCGCGCGCGACCATCATCGCATCGGTTTCCGCGAGAATGCCGTCGAGGTCGTTGATCGCTTCGAGCTTCTCAATCTTCGAAACGATGAGCGGCGTGAACTTCGGTTTGGCGGCAACGATCACATCACGCAGCAACCGCACATCGGCGGCACAGCGGACAAAGCTCAGGCCGATGAAGTCCAACTCGTGATCCAACGCCCATGCCAGGTCTTCGCGATCCTTGTCGGTGAGACTCGGAGTACTGAGCGAGACTCCCGGCAAGTTGACTCCCTGCCGGCTACGAATCTCGCCGTTGCCGTCGACGACGCAGCGGACCCAGCCGGCCGGAGCATTTTGCTCGACGACCTTCAGCGACACGGTGCCGTCGGCCATCAAGATCCGGTCGCCAGTACGGACGTCGTCGATCAGTTGCTCGTAGGTGCAGGTCAACCGGCCGGGAGTCTCGCTGATCTCGCCACGTACAAACTCGACTGTCGCACCAAGCTCGCACACAAAGCTGCCTCCGGGCAGAGCACCGAGGCGGATTTTCGGTCCCGAGAGATCGCCCAGAATGCCGATCGGCCGCTGAATCTCGGCGGAAATCGACCGAATCTGCCCAACCAGCCCATGCAACCACTCGTGTTTTCCGTGAGCGAAATTCAAACGGAAGATATCGACGCCGGCATCGACCAACGCCTTCAGCTTCTCGCGAGTTTCACACGCGGGTCCGATCGTCGCGATGATTTTGGTTTTGGAAAACCGGGAATCCAGAAGAGCAGCGGACATGATCTCATCCAGTGCAAGACAGATGGCGAGAGCACTCGCGCCAGAAACGGAACAACTTCAGACGAGGGTTTTAGCCGCAAGGTCTCCGCAGGAGTAGGTTCCTGAATCGATGCGACCGAGCCGTTCAGATTTCTCAGGTTCGTCTCGACAGGATTTCCGGAGCAGGTCTATAACCCAGCCCCTTCGAAACTCCTGTCTGGCGAATTCTCGCCTCACTCCCCTCCCCCTTCCTCGCGGATTTCACCGTCTGCCCCCTTCGGTGCGGCGGAGATTCTGCCTCGATTTGATCCACCAGGATGGTTGATCGATGAACAAATCCACGTTTCGCCTGGCATTCATGGCGGTGTTGGCAGGTTCGTTGAGCGGCTGTGCGTCTCCCATGGGGATGTTCGCCAAAAAACAGCAACCGTTTGATGAATACGTCGCTCAGCGCAAGGCCGAGCAGGCTCGCATTGCGGGCAGCCACACCACGCCTGGCGGCCCGGCCGAGGTCTCGGAACTACTCCACCAAGGGCACACCGCGTTCCAGCAGGGCAATGTGCAGGAGGCGCAATCGAAGTACTCCGCCGTCGTGCAGCGGCAGCCGAATCATCCGGTCGCGAATCATCGGTTGGGGGTGATTGCCGATCGCCAGCAGGACTACATGACGGCTCAGCGATATTACTTCGCCGCGCTGAACGCTTCGCCGAACGATGCGAATTTGCTCAACGATATTGGCTATTCGTTCTTGTTGCAGTCGCGATATGCGGAAGCAGAAAACTATCTCCAAGGGGCGCTTCAGAAGAACCCGAAGCAGTCCAATGCGATCAACAACCTCGGACTTTTGTACGCCAAACAAGGCCAGCCGGATCGTGCTCTGGCCATGTTCCGCATGACGAACAGTGAGGCGGAGGCTCAAGCCAAGCTGACTCAGCTGATCCCCAGCGGACTCAACGTCGCACCACCTGCGGCAACGATGATGGCCAACCAAGGCTGGCCACCTCAGAATCCGGTGACGATGAACGGGGCTCCGTACAACCCGTATCAAAACAATGTGACTCCGACACAACCTGCGTTCGAAGTGCAGGGCTCACAAGCCGGAGTGAATCCGATGGGCAATGCACTCGGCGGATTCAATCCGCCACCACTGTCTGCGCCAAATCTTGGAAAGAACGGCTGGACGGCTCCCGATCTGACACCTCCCAACAACTCATCGTCGATCGCGCAAGTTGGTGTCGCCAGCGATCCAAATCTTTCGGAGTCGACGCGCCGAATCAGGGAACAAATGGAAATCCTCCGGCTGAAGGCGATCACCGACCGCCAGAACAAGGACAACTCCGAACGCCAACGCCAAGAAATTCTAAAGCGGCAATTGCGCGACGAGGAACTTGGCCGATCCAACATCGTCAATCCGGTCTACTCGCAACCCAACGGCGCAAACCGCTGGAATGGTGCGCCGACTTCGGCACCGCCAAATCCCAACGCGCCGCTGATCATCGGCCCGTCTCCGAGTGCGAACGTGCCCAATCAAGCGCCGTGGCAAGCAATGCCAGATGGACAGAGACCGGCTGACGGCGCGTTTGGCCAAATGCCGAACGGCCAATTCAATGCGATGCCGAACGTGGCTCCGAATCCAATGCCACAACCGATGCCAAACGTCGTGCCAAATCCAAAGCCGGAGCCGATGCCGAACACGTTGCGCGGGTCGCAACCACCGACTGGAACAGGTTCGCCGTTGGACACCATGCCAACGTGGCCACCCGCCGGTTCGTTGCCGGCAAACTCTCCGAATCACACGACCGCTGGTTCCCAATCCACGCTTTCGACTCCAAACAACGGCGCGTGGCCGAATGGTTTTCCGCCGGGTGCGACCGATGATCCGGCCCGCGCGGCGGCACGCATGGGCATGGATGCCGGATCGGGTCACCCGTTCCCGATTACGCCGGAGCAGAGTTCCGGCGCAACAAATCCCTCGAACTGGAACAACTCACCAAACACGATCAACAATTTCGCTCCGTTCAACGAAGTTTCTCCCACGACGCCCCCCAACTGGCCGGCCAATTCGATTCCGCCCAATGACGGACAACCCGCCGGAGAACCGCCAGCCGGCACGTTTGGATTCAATCAATTCAGGACGCCTGCCAACTCGCAAACTCAGTTGCCGCGGTCGCAGGCTCAGATCGCATTCCAGGATCAGTTACCACAAACCGAGCAGTTTCAAACCCCGAGCCGCTTCGGGTACTTGCCGGCCGGAATAACACCGACTCAGCCAGCCAGTTTCGGAGCCACTCGCGGTGTCGGCGGAAGGTCCGCTCAACAATTCAGGTCGCAGAGTTTTCCAACACCCGATCCGAATCAACAGATGAACTCTCTGCAACGAGCCAACACTCGCACGACAGTTCCCGACCGCTTTGATGGCGACGATCGCTGGGAGAATGGTGCCGCTCCTGGCACTCAGAGCGCGCAGACATCCACTCCGACGATGCAAGGCCACCTCGCTACGGCAATCGGCGACAACTCGCTGCTCGAATACGAACGCATGATTCAACAGCACAACGCCGAGACGAATCAGATTCGCCAACAGATCGATGAGCAGCGTCAATTGCCCGGTTCGGAGAATTTCCGCCGCAGCCGCGCGCAACCACAAACCGGCACACCCAACGGCTCCAGACCTCGGCAGTAGCCCGAGGCCGGATCAAAGCGAATCTTCCGAGACGTATGGTTGAGCCAACGGCAGCGCGACGGTGTATTGAAATCGATCGGTCGAAGTGCTCACCGGACGCGCATACCACCCGCCGGTAGCGACGGGAGGCGAAAAGTCGATCGTGATTCGCACCGCGTTGGGAATGCTGTTCGATGTGGCGCTGTCCCAAGTCGTGGTCCAACTCACACCATCGAAGTACTCGAATGAAATCGACGCGACTTCGGGTGCGAGTAACTTCACGCCAGCCGCCATGGACGACAGATCACCCGATTCGTCGGCGGCTTGCATAGCCATGCGATCCCCCTGCAAGCGAGCCAAACCAATCGATTGCCCTAACGGGCTGGTCAGCGAACCCGAAAACTGCTGCGCGATCGTCGAACTCGACCCCGCCAGGAAATAGACCACCGATTGCAAGTCGCTGCTGACAGCACCGGCGGACGCATCATTCGTGTTGTCGCTGGTGGCCGCACCGATGCTGGTGGCTCGACCCGGCAAGCTGCAATGCACAACGATCGTCTGCGAGTCGCCAAACAAACCGGTCTTCTGCGTGGAATAATTCTCGGTCGCAGCGGATGAGGAGCTGGTCGATCCGCTGCTTCCGCTCGACGTCGAACCGCCGCTGTTTGAGGAACTCGAAGGGCCGCTGGAATTCCCTGACGACGAATTTGTCCCGCTGGTCGTGCTGCTGGAACTCGATGACGAACCGTCATCGGTGGAGGATGTCAGTGCCGTGTCGCGAAAAACGACCGACCGCAAATCGGTCTCAATTCGCCGAAACAACGCGCGGGCCACCTGCGAGCGTTCCATCTCCACCTGACCTAGCGCAGACGACGACCAGTGCAACTGCAACGCCGTGTACAACGCCGCCAACAACAAGCTCGCCAAGCCAAGGGCGAGCACGATTTCCAACAACGTGAAGCCGCGGCGAGGGAGTGGAGAGTGGGGAGCGGGGAGTGGAGAATTTCGCTCCGAAGTGCTCATGGGATTGTCTCCTCCGTCGTGGCCTGCTGCGCGGCGGTCCAGACCTGCGGATCTCGAATCAGACGTCTGAGCTGATGTTGGCTCGATGAAAGCCCGCTTTGTCCCGGATGGGAGGCGGTCACCGTCACCAGCAACGCATCCGTGTGCGGGCCGGCCTCAATTTGCAGGCTCCAAGTCCAATTGGCGTCGTCGTCGAAGGGAGTGTCGCTGGTCGTTTGCAACGGAACCGCACCGGCCACGACTTCGTTCAACTTCGACTCGCACCGCAAGATCGCTTGTGTCGACAACCGCGCCTGCACCGCGGCACGCACGCCGCCGTACCACAACTGGCTCAAAGCGGCCAAGGCTCCCAAAAACAGACCCAACGACAGAAGCACTTCCAACAGCGTGAGGCCCCACCGCCTTGAATCTCGAATCTTCGTTTGAACGCGATTCTGCATCACCACCGCCTCCTCGTTTCGATGCGAGAGACGGTTACGCCACCCGTGAAACCGCGCACGGTCAGCCGGATTTGTCGGTTGGTGGCGTCGATCACTGCCAGTTCCGAATCCACTGCCGAGCCGTCTGCCTGAAACGTCACCGGAGCACTCCAACCAACCTGGGACAACTGATAGGCGTTGGCCATCCCCACGACCACCTCTTGAGGCAACCGCTCCACCGTCAGCGGCACGCCGTTGATGTCACTACTAAAATTGATCCCTTTGGGCAGCTCTCCAGCCGTCGGTCCAACGACCGCGTTCGCGGGAGACGTCGTCGCGCCGGGACTCGCGGAAGCAGAAGCGGAACTGGTTTCCATCGGCATCCAGAGATACCGGCGTCCGCCCGGCTCGAATCGAAGCTGCCAAGCGGCACTGGAATCGAGTGCCTTGAGGCGAACGGTTGCCAGTTGCACGCGAGCACGCTCCGCCGCTTCTTTCAACGGCTGATCGGCCATCATCCGCAGCACGGGTGGAAAAACCACGCCGGTGATGATCAACAGGATCGCCAACACCAGCAGCATCTCGGCAAACGTGAAGCCGTCACGAGCCCGTCTTCGCCGCCATCGATGGAACCTGTCACGACACATGACTCATCGCCGCTAGTTCTGCGACCAATTGTTGATGTCATCACCCGTGTCATCCTGGCGATCGGGACCGGCCGACCAAATCGCGGGCTTGCCAGTGGTCGATTGGTGATTGCCCGAAGCCGGGTACTCGTACCGCAACGCGTTCTTCCAAGCGTCGAGCGGAATCTTTTCCAGGTACGGCGCACGCGGCTTGGCCGAGTCATCCGTCTGTTCGGGAGTCATCAGCATTTGAATGACGGAGTCGCCGTTGCCTTCGGGGAATTGTCCGTCATGGTCCACGGCATACAGCTTCACGGCCTCTTCAAAGCCCTTGATGCTGATGCTGCTCGACTTGATATATGCTCGATCCTGCGTGCCAAGCAGGTTCGGCACGACCATCGCCGCGATGACACCCAAAATCGCGAGCACCAACAACACTTCGATCAACGTGAACCCCGAACGGACGGGACGGCGACGAGCAAACTGGCGAGCGACTTGCATGGCGGATTCCTTGCGGATGGATTTCTGGCGGGAGTGTTCTGGACAACCAAACCCGTCCCCAGCAACGCGGGTTTCGGAATTTCACATCAAGGTACTGGAAGGCACACCCTCTGAAAATGGGCGGCGGCGGGAATCGTATTCGACCAATGCAACAGTCACCTAATCCCAGTAAATCCCGCCACAAAATTGGCGTGAATTGTGAAAACTCGACTGGCTCACCGGATTGTTCCGCCGAATCCCTCCTCACCAGCCACTCACAAGTCGCGTGTCTGAAAGAACAACGCCTTCTTCTCCCCCGGCAACGTGAAGTCGAATCCGCACTGTTTGAAGAACTCATCGTTCGACGTGATCGCCATGACTTCCAGAACCTGACGATCACAGGCACGTTCGACGCAGCTTTGCACAAGCTGCTTTCCGATGCCGGCACCACGGAATTCCGGTGCGACGGCGAGACTCCGAATCTCGCTCATTTTGGGCGAGTAGATCTCCAGCGCCGCGAAGCCGACGATTCGGCCCTCAGACTCAGCGACGAAGCCATGTGGCACGAGGTCTTCCAATTCCTGCGTGGTTCGCGGCAATAGTTTTCCGATGGCCACAAATGGCTCAATGAATTGCGCGATTGCCGGCAAGTCCTCGGATCGGACGGGGCGAATCGTGAAGGTGGGACTCGGGTCGGACATGACTTTCTCGCAAACAAATTCGGAACGATGTGCCGGGAAAAGTAACCCGAAGCGCCAGCGAGGGCGAGCGCTCCGAGCAACACAATCATGGAAGCCGTGTGAAGCGCTCGCCCTCGCTGGCGCTTCGGGTTAGTTTGGCGAACTCCGCCGCCGCTCGTGAGCACTGACCTCTGGAACCGTCAGAAAGCCCCACTGCAACGCCTCGTCCTGACGGTACTGCTTGCCGAGCGTCAGTGCCGTCGTGGCCTTCGCCAATTCGTACCCCAGATAAAATGAGTGGGCAGAATCCATCGGCATCGTGCGCGAGATCTCGTCGAAGAGTTCGAATGGATCAGTACCGTGCCAATGGCCATCGCGATTGAGCAAATGCAGTTCACCACGTTCGACGAAGATGCGGAAGTTCGCGTCGCGAATCTGCTCGGCCAGTCGATGCAGTCCGGCTTTGCCCAACTCGTGAACCTTCACGTCCCGCAGCATGACAAGCTGCGAGTTCACATGCTTCGGCAAAACGCGATTCATCACCGCGTGCCGGATCACCCGACGAGCGAGATCAAATTCTTTGACTGCCGAGCGGCACCATTGAACCACCTCGGTCGTCAACACACTGCGGATACCGAGTTCTTGACAAATCGCCGCGAACAGAAAATTGAGACCGGCGCTATCAACCTCAGAGAGTTCGGTCAGGTTGCCGATGCCCATCATCATCGCCACGTCGGTCCAGCGGCGACGGGTCTCGAAGTACCGAGCCAAGGACGCCGCAAAGCCAACCCCAATCGGTTCCAGAATCGGATCGATGCGAAACCTCCGGCCAGATGCAGTCAGTTGCTCGATCGTTCGCTGCAACGAATCCAAGTCATGCGGCTGGTCGGGGATGACGACCAATTCCGCATCGCTCGCCGACAACCAACTCGAATTTGAGTCGTTACAACTCAAAACCAACTCCGCACCGGCTTCAACAGCCGACTCGACTTCATTGCGGTCGAAGCTGTCGATCGAGACGCGAAAGCCTTCGGAACACAGTAGGCGTGTCACCTCACCAACTCGCGGCCAGGGCTCGTCCGGAATGCAACCCAGGTCGATGACATCCGCCCCGTCGCGTCGGTACTTCTCGGCTTGCGCGAGCAATTCGTGATCGCTCAGCCACGGCGAGTGATTGATCTCTGCCAGAATCTCGATGTCGTACCGACTGAGGTCCGGCGGAGATTTCGCGCGGCCACCGAAATACTCGGGCAAATCGAACATGTCCTTCGGACCTCGCTCAAAGCGGGTACCGAATTTCTGCGTCAGCGAATCCAAATCCCCGCCGCACCATCCGGGTAGCAGAACTCGATCAACGGCTTGGGGCGCGTCCAACTTGCGGGCGACGAAGTCCACCGACATTAGTGCCGCCACACTGATGCCCAGCACGGCGACGTCGTACTCGAAGCCGGCTTTTGGAGCGAGCGTCGCCAGCAACTCGCGCAACGAGACTTCGGCCAATCGCCCCGTCACGAACAAGATTCGTTCCGCTGGCATGAGATCACCGCTCCGCACCACCGTTGACGTTGATGATCTGACCGGTGATGTAACTCGCCTGGCGACTGACGAGGAATCTCGCAGCGGCCGCGATATCTTCGGGAGTGCCCCAACGTTTTAGCGGCGTCTCCCGCAGAACACGCTCTTGCCACAGTTCGCTGGCTCCCTCGCCCCACTTCGTCCGAATCCAACCGGGCGCGAGGCAATTGACTCGAACCGTCGGCGCGAGGCTGACCGCCAGCGATCGAGTGAATCCCATGATCGCGCTCTTCGCGGCCGAGAAGAGTTCGCCGCTGTCCCCTTCCATGCCGCGCTCCGCTTGATCCCAGCCAATGTTGAGGATTGTTCCGCCACCCGCCGTCAGCATCCGTTTCCCAACCAACCGGCCGAGCAGCAGCGTGCTGCGAACATCGACCTCGTAAAGCCGCTGCAGCTTGTCGGAAAAGTTCATCTTCGCAGCGTCGCCCGTAAGCAAGTCGGCACCCGCATTGTTCACCCAGATGTCGATGCCTCCCAGCTCAGCCCAGCAACGATCGACGAAGGCAACGAGGGACTTTTCATCACTGAAGTCCGCCAGGACAACGACCGTGCGACGACCAAGCAAACGCAATTCTGTTGCCAACACTTCCGCCGCGGCGGCATTGCGAACTCCATGAATGACGGCGTCCGCACCCGCGTGAGCGAACTCGGCGGCGATCGCTCGGCCAATTCCGGATGTTGATCCGGTCACAACCGCCCGCAGGCCTGACAGGCTGCCGAATTCGACGACTTTCACAGAACCCCCACAAATTCTCGAAGAACAACCATCGTTGACGACGCATTGGTGAGCCGGAATAATCCGCCCCGTTCAGCAATTGGTGACGAATTGAATCTGCCTGTCTAACTTTGAGTGACACATTTCCGTGGCGATTCCGCCAGTTCTCCGCCCTCAATTCGAGGGCAAGCATCGTACTCCCAGATTCCAGTCTTCAACGTTTCTCATTTGACCACAAGCCCATTCGCCAGCGGTGAGGCAGAAATTGCTTCGTCGTTGTTCTCTTGTTTCGCGAGCTGTTTCCATTGAGGGCTCGGTGGCAGAGATCGCAACGCCAATGGATTTCAGGAACGCCAATTGGCTGACCATTCGCAACCTGACCTTTCGCGAGAGACGCCAGATCCGGCGATCTCGTCGATTCCATCTTCCAAACGCATTGAGGAAAACATGCTCAAGCTTGTTGAGTCTCCCGGCCACCAGAAGAAAACGCTTTCCGAGAACAACCAACTTCCCGACCAATTTCAACGCGAGTTGGTCCAGATGTTCAAATTGCTCTCCGATGAAACTCGGTTGCGTGTGTTGATGTATTTGTACCGCGAAACTGAACTGCATGTCTCGGCGTTGTGCGAGCGATTGCAGCAAAGTCAACCGGCTGTGAGCCACCACTTGGCTTTGTTGCGTGAGGCTGGATTGATCGGTTGTCGCCGAGACGGCAAGCACAACTTCTATTCGATCCGACAGACGCACTTCCACCGCGTTGTCGCGCAACTCTTTCAAAACATCGCCGACCCCGGAAAGTTAGAGTTTCGATTCGATGAATTCACGGTCACTCCGCAACGCAAAAGCGGAGCGTGATCGGTCAATGGTCGGACGATTGTTCTGAATCAGCGGAGCCGTGCGAAAGCCGTCTCCGCTTTTTTGTGGTACATGCGACTCGGCTGCCTCCAACTCCGCCTTTTTGCGCAGGCGGGCCGCCTGTACCACAAACAACCCGCCGTTTCTGCCGATCGAACCCAAAACAGGAGCCTGAACCCGCCCTACAACCGGCACATCCGGAAACTCTTGCCAAAGCTACGGCGAACACCCAACCGATACTGATTCAGACGATTGGGCGGATCTTTACCGTCTTGAAGGGTGTTTCCATGCCATTGCGAACTGTCTGGCGACCGTGGAAGTGGGCCAATGTGGTCCTGGGCGGCGGCCTACTCATCGGCTGCTCGGCTTCAGAAAAAAAGCTGAGCTACGTCGGCGATTCAGACTTGCAGCACTACAAAGATGTCGTCACCTCGATCGACTATCCAACGGTTAACCAAGAGACTCCTGACACAGTCAGTTACTCCGACGAACCGCGCCGCATCCGCAATCCACGCAAAGATGAGATTTGGAATCTCGGTCTCGAAGAGGCGATGCACACCGCGCTCGCCAACAACGAAATCATCCGGGACAATGGCCAATTCCTTTCGCCAGGTAACCGCCTGCTCACGAACCCCGATTTCGTCCAGTCGGTCTACGATCCCGCCCTGCAAGACACGAGCACTCTGTTTGGACAAAACGGCGTCGAGGCCGCGCTGTCCGAATTCGACGCGCAGTTCACGGCGAACATGCTTTACGGCCGCAGCGAGAGCATCGCCGAAAATAGCAGCTTTGGTGGCATCTCGAACGGCGAAACTCTCGGTACCCAGGCCGGAGACTTCCGTGCGGGACTGTCCAAAATCTTCGCGAATGGTGCCCAAGCCTCGATTCAGCACAATGTGCTCTATCAAGGCTTCAACCAGAACGGCGGCGGAAATCCGCGACTCTTCCAAACGTATTTTACGAACAATCCGAGCGCGACACAGAACGCCGGACTGCCGGGACTTGAGTTCGATTACCGTCAACCCTTGTGGGCCGGTGGCGGCACTCGGTTTACGCGCATTGCCGGCCCTATCAGTCGTCGCCCGACGCTGCAAAACGTCCCACAGGTCAATCAAGGCGTGGTCATCTCGCGAATCCGCACCGACATCGCGCTTGCGGACTTTGAACAGGCCACGATCGGCTTGGTCAAAGATGTCGAAGACGTTTATTGGGAGCTGTATCTCGCCTATCGGACTTACGATACAGACATCACGGCTCGAAACAGTTTCCTGCACACTTGGCGCGAAGTGAAAGCCAAGACCGATCAAGGCCTGGAAGGTGGCAGCGCGGCCGACGAAGCGCAAGCTCGTGACAGCTACTTCGACGCGCGAGCCGCTTCGGAGAATTCGCTGTCGAACGTCTACAACACCGAAGGCCGTTTTCGGCGGTTACTCGGACTGCCGGTCAACGACGGCCGTATCATCCGACCGGCCGATGAACCGACCACAGCCGAATTCCTCCCCGACTGGCGGACCAGTTTGGTCGAGGCGTTGACGCGCCGAGTCGAACTTCGCAAGCAGAAGTGGAACATCAAGAGCCTGGAATTCCAGTTGGAGGCATCAAAGAGCCTTGCCAATCCTCGGCTCGACTTAGTCTCGCGCTATCAGATCAACGGATTCGGCGACCAACTCTTTGGCAAATCCAAAAGCGCTCCTGCATTCAGTCCGCCGGCACCGGTGCCAGTCCCCACGAACACCACTGCCAGCTTCTACGAGAATCTGCTCAACGCCAATCAAACCGGTTGGGGTGTCGGCGTCGAGTTCAGTATGCCGATCGGTTTTCGAGCGGCTCATTCGCAAGTCCGCAATTTGGAGCTCAAGCTGGCGAAAGCACGCGCCGCATTGGGGTCTCAAGAATTCGAAATCAGCCACGAGTTGGCCAATGCCTTTCGTCAGGCAGACACAACTTTTCAAACCGCTCAGACCTATTTCAATCGTCGCCGAGCGGCCGAGCGTCGCGTGCAAGCCAACGATGCTCAATATCGAGCGGGCAAAGGGAGTGTTGACCTGTTGCTGCGAGCGCAGATCAGTCTCGCGACTGCCGAGAAGGCGTACTACCAAAGCCTGGTCGGCTACAACCGAGCGATCTTGGACATGAAATTCCGCAAGGGAACGTTGATGGAAGATAACAGCATCTTCCTCTCCGAGAGCCTGTCGCACCCGGAAGCTTATGCACAAGCTGTACGTCAGGCTTGGGCACGCAGCCATGCCATCGATGCCAATGACCCTCTCGAGACACAACCGGAAGAATTCGTTTCCGACGAATCCGATCCGGTGGAACTCGGCACCTCGACCTATTCCAGTTCTTCAGAATCAAGCCTCACTCAGCCTCCTGCACCGGAGCCCGTCCCAGCGGCCGAACTCCCGCCCACCGAATCGAAGCCGCTGCCAAAGCCCGAATTGCCTGCCGAGCCAGCCATTCCTGACTCCCCTGCGAAAACGAAACTGCCTGATTCGAGCGCCACACGACCACGCGATCCTAACCGAGTGCAACCCGCGACGGATGAAAGCCCGTTTGCACTGGACTCCGAGTCCTCGATCGAGCAAATGGAATTTCAGAAGGAACCTTCGACAACACTGCCCACGGCGAGCGAATCAATTTCGGAAGCAGACGACGTCACAGAGACCGTCGAAACTCCAAGACAACCCACTTTCAAAGGTGCTGGAACCCGACGAGGACGACGAGGAGACGGTGTTGGATTTATTCCAGCGGCCAATTCGTCGGTAAACCAAATCGAGACCCACGATTTGGATCCCGATTCATCCATTTCTTGCTGCGGCAGCAAAATGCTGATCGCAAGCGCCGCCTCGCTTGGATCCACTTCGGGAACCTCAAGTGGGGCGGCGTTTTCTGTCGAACGATCGCGACATTCCATCGTCGCGTTAGGTGTGCTTCGCTTCAAAGTCCCGCATCACGGCAATCAACGCATCAACTCCCTCGATCGGAAACGCGTTGTAGATGCTGGCTCTCATGCCACCAACGCTGCGATGGCCTTTGAGTCCATCCAGCCCTGCGGCCGTCGCGACCTTCACGAACTGACCATCGAGTTCCTCGTTGCCAGTCACAAAAGTAACATTCATCAGCGAGCGGCTGTCTCTATCAGCCGTCGGCTTGAAGAGTCGGCTCTTATCCAGAGACGCGTACAGCCGATCCGCCTTGGCGCGGTTGCGTTGCTCCATGCCGACGAGTCCGCCGTTCGACTTGATCCATTTGAAGACCAAGCCCATCAGGTAAATTCCGAAGGTTGGCGGTGTGTTGTACATCGAGTCGTTTTTGCTGTGCGTCCGGTACTGCAACATCATCGGCAGATCGGACCGTCCGCGCTCGATCAGGTCGTTGCGGATGATGACCAGCGTCACGCCTGACGGGCCAAGGTTCTTTTGTGCTCCGGCGTAGATCAGCCCGTATTTCGCCACATCGATTGGTCGGCAAAAGATGTCGCTGCTGGCATCGCAGATCACCGTCGAATCGGCCGGCACTTCCGGGAAGCGATGCCACTGCGTACCGAAGATCGTGTTGTTCGACGTGTAATGCACATAGGCTGCGCTGCTGCTGCACTGAACCGTCGCAGGGATGTAGCAGTAGTTGCGATCCTTGCTGCTGCATGCGGTGTGCGTCTTGCCAAGACGGCCAGCTTCCTCCTGAGCTTTCTCGGACCACGCTCCGGTCAGCAGGTAGTCGGCGTGAGCATCGCTCGACAAGAAATTCATCGGGATCATGCCGAATTGCAATGATGCTCCCCCCTGCAAGAACAGCACCTTGTAGTCCGACGAGATTCCGCTGACTTCGCGGCAAAGGGCTTCGCATTCTTCGTACACGGCCAGGAACGCTTTGCCGCGGTGTGAGTGCTCACAGATGCCGATGCCGGTGTTGCCCAGCGAGAGGAGATTCTCGCGAGCTTCTTCCAACACCGGAACTGGCAGCACGGCGGGGCCTGCGGAGAAATTGACAATGCGATCCGTCATCATGCGTCGTCCTGAATTGAAAATGTCTGCTCGGGGCCGGAGCGATCGAAGCGTCGTCATTGAAACGGCTTCAACCGGGGCAGGATTAAAGGAGCACTCGAGAGGGCACGCAAGGGTCTCTTCGCAGCTTCGACACCACCGCAATGCACAATCCTTTCGTCTCGAGAGAGTGGCCGATACCGTTCCGTTGTCTCGACATATTTGATGGAGAAGAGCAGTGGCTGTTGATGCCAGTTCGGTGCATGTGAATCTCGGCGAGCGGAGCTACGAAATCCGCATTGTCAGCGGTGGTCTGTCGGAGTTGCCCACGCTGCTGCCGAGTTGGCTGGATCGTAGTGTGTACCGGGCCGGAAGCTCGCGGCAGGCGCACATTGTCACCGACCGAAACGTGCGGCCGCACGCGGATGTCGTTCGCGAGGGGCTGACTCTCACCGGTTGGAGTTGCGGCCTGACCGAACTGGAGCCGGGCGAAAAAACGAAATCGATCATCAATCTTTCGGCGATCTGGGATGATTTGATCGCCGCGAAAGCCGATCGCCGCACGGTCCTGATCGCCGTCGGTGGCGGAGTTGTCGGCGACTTGGCGGGCTTTGCCGCAGCATCGTTCGTGCGAGGCTTGCCACTCGTACAAGTCCCGACGTCGCTGTTAGCAGATGTCGATAGCTCAGTCGGAGGCAAGACGGGCATCAATCATCCCGCCGCGAAGAACATGCTCGGAGCATTTCATCAGCCCATTGGAGTGCTGATCGACACGGCAATGCTCCAGACGCTACCTGCTCGCGAATTCGCAGCGGGGATGGCCGAAGTCGTAAAGTACGGCGTGATTTTGGACTCTGACTACTTCGCCTTTCTCGAACAACGCGCCGAAGCAATCTCCCGACGAGATCCCAGCATTCTGCGACAAGTCGTTGCTCGTTGTTGCCGGCTGAAAGCCGACGTTGTCGAGAAGGACGAATTCGAGCGCACGGGCCTCCGCGCCGTTTTGAACTATGGACACACGTTTGGGCATGCCTTCGAGGCTCTGGCCGGCTTCGGTGAGTTGCTACACGGCGAGGCAGTGGCCATCGGGATGTTGTATGCCAGCCGACTCGCGGAACGGCTCGGCTTGATCGACTCCTCGGTGACCAGTCGACAAGAAGCGTTGTTGAGGCACTGCGGATTGCCGACTCGATTGCCAGCCGGTTGGCCACATTCGATCGACGCGGTGATCGAACGAATGAAGCTCGACAAGAAAACTCTCGGCGGCCAATTGCGATTCGTGCTTCCCAAACGTTTGGGCCACGTTGAGATCGTCAACGACGTTTCCGAAACGGACGTGCGAGCGGTGTTGCAGAGTGCGTAACGCACACTGCTCGCGTGCGCAACAATAAAGGCCGATCGCGGAATCGCGGTCGGCCTTCGTGGTTCAGAAATCGACTCGCATCTCGAGGGAATGAGGAGCGAGCGGATTCCTGTGCGTTATCCAGGAAGAAGTCCCAAGGTTGATCATCGGAGTTACCTCCGAAAGTGAAGTTCGATTTGTCGGTCCCCGCGTGTGAGGTGTCCGGGGGAAGGCACGTTCCCCCGGACGAACACTCACGTTTGCGGAGCCAGAGAAGTGGGATGGTTTGAATCGCAGTACGAGGTCAGTCATCCCACGCGGTTGACATTACTTGCAGCAGCCAGCCGGAGCCGCACAGGTCGGAGCACAACCAGCCGGAGCGGCACAGCTCGGAGCACACGCAGCCGGAGCGGCGCAGCTCGGAGCACAGCTATGGCCACAGCCATTGTTGCAGCAGCTCTTCTTGCAGCAGCTCAACTTGGGCAGGTGGCACTTCGGCAGGCAGATCTTCGGACACTTGAACTTGGGCATCTTCCAGCAGCTCTTCTTGCAGCAACCGCTGTTGCAGCAGGCATTGCTGTTGCAGCAGGCCGGAGCACAAGCGGCTGGCGCGGCACAAGTCGGCGCACAAGCGGCCGGAGCAGCGCAGTTCGGAGCGCAAGCCGCAGCAGCGGCGCACGCTGGCGCACAGGCCGCGGGAGCGGCGCACGTCGGAGCACAGGCGGCCGGGGCCGCGCAGCTCGGAGCACACGCTTTCGCGCACGGGGCCGCGCAGCTGGGCGCGGGCGTGCAACAGTGATGGTCGAACAGCCCAGCGTTCGCCGTGCCAGCGACGCCAAGCAACATGGCGAGAGACAAAATCCACTTCATTCCGGCATCTCCTCAAGAAACGTGTCTGACAGTCGTGAGCTCTTTTTGCCGTACGGGCCACTCACCCGACGAAGCAACGCAGTTGAAAGCTCACTGGGACTCGGTGGTCACTACGCTCCAAAATCGGCAACTCGGTTCACAGAACTCACACGACAACTGCTACGATGACTTGGGTTCGCAGAATTCGCCGGACAAAATGTCGAAGGTGCCGACAGTGCCGACCTACCCCGTTGAGAATCGGATTCAACCATGACGGATGCGCTTGTCGCAGCGATGTTAACTCTGGCCGTCGCGGTCGGATGGATCGGAGTGGTCCGTCTGACCCGCAGCGTCCGCCACACGTCCCTGACTGTCGCCGCCGCGTGGGCGATTGGGTTTCAGTCGATCTTGACGGTCACAACGATCGCAACGCTCGCGAAGAGCCGAGTGCCTCTCGGCATCCTCGATCAACTTTGGTATCTGACCGCCGTGAGCGCGCTCTGCCCGTTCGTCGCCGTCCTCGGTGCACGTCGCGGCCGCCTGCTGGAATGGAGCTGCTTCATCGTGCTGCCGCTAATCGTCGTCCTCGAATGGCCCGCGCTCGCCCAAGTGACTCGCTGCTGGCACGGCCAACGGCTGGAACTCGAAACACCGGCACTCATTGGCTTCGCGTTTGTGCTCGTCATGGCTCTCGGTCAGTTTTTGGGGACGCGCTACCCGATGTCGATCCTCAGTTGGATGGTCGCATGGGGAAAAGTCGGTTGGTCGCTTCGCAGTTCCGCTGCTGTATTGTTGGTCGATCGAAATGCCGACCAACGAATCGCTGTCTTTTTTCTGCTGCAATTCTGGTTGGCAGTCGCCTTTGAAACATGGCGTCGGCCGATCACGACGTCCGGCTGGAATCGTGTCTGGACCGACTACTTGAACAGCTTCGGAAATCTCTGGGCATTACGGTTGATGGCCCGCGTTAACGAAGTCGCACGGCGAGACAACTGGCCCTGGACTCTGACGGACACTGGGCTGACTCCGGTTGATCCACAGAATGCACTCGCTGGCGATCCAATGGCCGACCCACGAGTCGATCAGATTTTTCGCTGGTTGCTGAAACCGTTCGTTGATCCCGAATGGATCGACGAGCGGCTCACAGCTTCCACGGATCGCGCATCGGACGGCTGAGCAACTTGTTGGCCTCGTCGTCGTTGACGAAGCGCTCCTTGACCGGGTCCCAATTCAGCGGACGGCGGAGGTCGTAGCCGATTTGTCCAAGCTCGCAGACGGTCGCGGAACGGTGGCCAATTTCGACGTCGCAGATCGGCTTCTTGCGCGAGCGGATCGCGTCGATCCAGTTGCGGTGGTGATTGTCGGACGGCTCGACGTGAAACTCGTTCTCGCCGATCTTCGCTTCGAGAATGCTGGCGGGGTCCGCTTCGATCTTGCCCCGATCGACGTAGAGCGTCCCCTTCGTCCCGACGAACGTACAGCCGCTGCGGCCGCCGTGTGTCATGACAACGCCGTTCGCGTAGGTGAATTTCAGACCGGTCGTGGCCTTGTCCTCCGGCGGCTCGATCTTCACCGGGCCAGAGTTGTCCATGCCGAGCGCCCACTGAGCAATGTCGAAGTGATGCGCCCCCATGTCGGCCATCCCGCCGCCGGCGTACTCGCGGTAGTTTCGGAACGCCGGGAAGTGATTGTGGATTCCCTTCGGGCAGAGGATCTGGTTGTAGCCTCGCTCTGGCGACGGGCCATTCCAGAAATTCCAATCGGTGCCGGCCGGACATTCCTCCGTCGGCAGATCGCACGTCACGGCAGGACCGCCGACGCCGACAGAGACCGTCTTGATCTCGCCGAGGTAGCCGTTGCGAATCAGCTCAACCGCGCGACGGAATAAGCCGCCGAACTCGCTGCGTTGTTGGCTGCCGGTTTGAAACACGCGGTCGTGCTTGCGAGCCGCCTCGACCATCGCTCGCCCCTCGGAGATTGTCAGCGACAGCGGCTTCTCGCAGTACACGTCCTTGCCCGCTCGGCAGGCCATCACGGCCGGGATCGCGTGCCAGTGATCCGGTGTGCCGATCACCACCGCGTCGATGTCGTCACGAGCCAGCAGCTCACGGAAATCGACGTACGCTGCGCAGCCTTTGTACGAACCGATGTCCTTTTGCTTGGCGTACCCCTCTTCGACAATCCGCTTCGAGTCTTCACGCCGCTCGGTGACGACGTCACAGACGGAAATCACCTGCGTATCGCTCGTCCCGACGAACCGCCGCAAGTGCCCGCGTGACTGAATGCCGATGCCGATGAAGCCGAGCCGAATCCGCTCGTTCGGAGCCGCCAGCCCACACGACGGCGACGAAAGAATCATCGGCCCCGCAGCAGCAATTGTGGACGTAGCCAAGAACTGACGACGAGTGATTCGAGACATGACAAGGCTCCTCTTTCCGTAGGGTGGGTCGAGTCATCGAGACCCACCAGCAGCACGAATTCCGATTGGTGAGTCTCGATGACTCGACCCACCCTACTTCTGCTTCTGATTCACTTCTTGGCCGGGGCCGGCTTGAGGTACTTGTTCAATCCTTCGGACGTCAGCGTCACGGGTGCTCCGGACTTCGGAATCTCGATACCTGCCGACCAGAGGATGCCGTTGACCAAGAATCGCCGATAGCCTTCTTCGGCCAAGCTGGCGTGCAAGTGCGTGCCGGTGAAGTTGAACGAGCGGCTGCCGTTCGAGCGTCCAAAGAGCCACGCGACGACCGCCTCGTTGGTCAGTTCTTGGCTGGCCGCTTTTGGCGAGACCGTCCGCAACAGCGGAGCCACCCCTTTCATCTCCGGGACAAAGCGGAGCTTGAAGACGTTCGATCCGGAGATCAGTACGATCTTCACCAAATTCGAGTCGGTCGGCGATACTTCGATTGGCAACTCTTGTGACCAGAGCGAAGCGGGCAACGCTCCCAGCAACAATCCATAGGCAACCCACAACGATCGTCGAACCTTTTTCATGATCGACAACTCCAAAATTGTGTGAAGTTTCCCCCACTGGGCTTGCCCCAATGAACCACTCCGGCAAACGGGGTGGGGAGATTTTCAACGGGTTAAACGGGTTAATCGTTGTCCTCCCAACCACTTCGCGTTGGTCCACAGAATACCGGCCGCTCGGCAACTCCACGAGGGACAGGCCAACGTCCAGCGTCATGGTCTATCGAGTAGCTCGGCGATACCTTTTCGCCAAAGTCACGTCCCCATTCGCACGGCCAACAGCGAACTCAAACTGACTGAGCATGAACGTCGTCCATTTCATCACGCGGCTGATCATCGGCGGAGCACAGGAAAATACGCTGCTGACAGTTGAGGATCAGCATCGCGACTACGGCGACAGAGTGACGCTGATCACCGGCCCCGGCCTGGGGCCGGAAGGAAGTCTCGAAGAGCGTGCTCGTCGAGGCGGCTTTGATTTTCGCGTGCTGCCTGAACTGCATCGAGCCATTCGCCCGTGGCAAGATTGGAAAGCGTATCGCGCCTTGATCGCGATGCTGCGCGAGATCCAGCCGGACATCGTCCACACGCATAGCTCGAAGGCCGGAATCCTCGGCCGAGCGGCGGCCGCGAAACTCGGAATTCCGGCAGTGCATACCATCCACGGGGCCTCGTTTCACTTCGGCCAAAACCCGATCGCTCACGAGCTGTACCGGCTCGCCGAGAAATGGGCCGCTCGTCGCTGTGCGAAGTTCATCAGCGTCTGCGACGCGATGACCGACCAATACGTCGCGGCCGGTATCGCTCCGCGTGAGAAGTTCGAGACGATCTACAGCGGCATGGAGGTTGAGCCATTTCTGTCGCCCCCTCGACCACGAGAGGTTGTGCGTCAGGAACTCGGACTCGAACCAAACGACGTCGTCATCGGCAAGATCGGACGGCTGTTTCACCTCAAGGGCCAAGAGTACGTCATCGCCGCCGCCCCCGCTGTTGTCGCTCAACATCCCAACGCGAAGTTCCTGTTCGTCGGCGATGGCATCCTCCGCGCTGAGTTTGAAAAGTACATCGCCGATCTCGGCCTGACCCGGCACTTCGTCATCGCCGGACTCGTCCCGCCAAGCCGTGTTCCCGAATTGATCCACACGATGGACATCGTCGTCCACACCAGCTTGTGGGAAGGCTTGGCTCGCGTGCTGCCTCAAGGCTTGATCGCCGGCAAGCCTGTGATCAGCTACGACGTGGATGGCGCAAAAGAAGTGATCATTTCCGGAGAGACCGGCTATCTGCTGCCACCACAATCCGTGGCGGAACTGTCGGACGCGATCAACATCCTGGTCGCCGATCCCGCCCTGCGCGAGTCCTTCGGACGAACGGGCCGCGAGCGATTCACCGAACAGTTCCGACACCAGACGATGACTCGGAGGATTCGCGAGGTCTACGCAACGCTTCTCGGCAGCTCACCCTCTTCAGCCGTACCGTCGTGAGGCGGGGATCAAGTGACGTTGAGAAAAGAGAATTCATCCCATCAATCGGCGTCTCGCTTCGCGCACAATTCGCTCCGCCTCATCCGCTGAATTGGCCATTGCCGTGAGATGCCCCATCTTCCGGCCCGCGCGAGCGGATGATTTGCCGTACAAATGCAACTTCACTTCCGGCAATCGGAGAGCTTCCGCCCATCGCGGCTCGCCGTTCGCCCAGATATCCCCCAGCAGATTCGCCATCGCCGCCGGCCGAAGCAACTCGGTCGATCCCAAGGGCAGACCACAAATCGCTCTCACCTGCTGCTCAAACTGACTCGTCACGTTGGCGTCAAACGTCAGGTGCCCAGAGTTGTGCGGTCGAGGAGCCAGTTCGTTGATCAACAACCGATCGTCGTGCGTCAGAAACATCTCCACGCACAACACGCCGACAACGTTGAGCGATTCCAATACTCCCCGAGCAATCGCCTCGGCTTCCGCCGCAACGCGAGCGGAGACACGCGCCGGAGCAACCGTGACATCCAAAATATGATTCGAGTGCGAGTTCTCCAGCAAACCAAAATGGGCGAACTGCCCATCGACTCCTCGCACGCCGATGACCGACACTTCGAGCCGAAAGTCAACAAAGCCTTCCAAAATGGTCTCATTCGTCCCGAGCCGCTCCCAAGCGGACAGAGCCTCGCTCGCCGAATGAATCTTTGCCTGACCCTTGCCGTCGTATCCCCAACCCGCCGTCTTCAGCACCGCCGGACATCCCAGTTCTCGAATCGCAACTTGCAACTCTTCGGCCGAGCGAACCGCACGAAACGGCGTGACCGGAAAACCATGTTCAGCAAGGTACGATTTCTCACGCAGCCGATGCTGCGAAACATGCAACACCTGCCCCGCTGGCCGCACAGGCGCGAAACGAGCCGCAACCTCTGCAGTTGCCGAGGGAACATTCTCAAACTCAAACGTGACGACCGAAACTCGCTTCGCGAATTCGGAGACCGCATCAAGGTCTTCGTAGCTCGCGGTGATTTCCTGATCGGCCACCTGGCCTGTCGGCGAATCCGACTCTGGTGAGAGCGTGTGGACTCGATAGCCCATCCGTCTCGCCGCAATCGCGAACATCCGGCCAAGCTGTCCGCTGCCAAGCACTCCCAAAGTCGCTCCCTGCAGAATGGCCTGATGCGTTCGCTCGTCTTGCCCATGACTCACGGCAGTGTCTCCTGCAATACCTTCTGAGTCTGCTCCTCTTGGAACGTACGCAGTTTCTCTCGAAGCTCTGGCCTCGAAATTGCCAGAATTCTCACTGCCAGCAGAGCCGCATTGATTGCGCCGGCCTTACCAATCGCCATCGTGGCAACCGGAATCCCCCCTGGCATCTGAACGATGGAAAGCAGCGAGTCCAGCCCCTGCAATGCCTGGCTCTGCACTGGAACTCCAACGACCGGCAAGATCGTTTGCGAGGCAACCATCCCCGGCAGATGAGCCGCTCCACCAGCACCCGCTATGATCAATTCGATGCCACGCAACTCTGCCTCATCGGCGTACTTCGCCATAAAAGATGGTGTGCGATGGGCGGAAACGATTCGAAACTCATGTGGAATTCCAAACTGGGACAGCAACTCCACTGCATGACGCATCGTCTCCCAGTCCGATTTACTCCCCATGATGACACCGACGATCGGCGCTTCAGGTGAATCAGCCATAACGGAATCTCCACAATGGACTCAGAGCATCAAGAAGTACTCAATCTGGACCAGATTGGTTCCCAGATATTCATCGCCAAAACAGGAAATCTACGGGCCTCACCTACGAATTCCATTCATCCGTCTGCATATCTGAGAACGCCCTCCCCAAAAAAACAATGGCGACCAACCGAAGTTGGCCGCCATGTGTGTCGATGGCTTGCCTCGCAACCAATCACTTCTCGCCCTTCTCCGCCTTGTCGCTCCCCTTTTCCTTCTCTCCAGCCTTCTTCTTCTCGGCGGCCTTCTTTTGGCTCTCTTCATTAACGGCCTGCAACGATTTCTTCTGTTCAGGTGTGAGGACCGCTTCTACTTCAGCTTTTTCCTTCGCCTTCACGTCCGCAAGTTGTTTTTGCAACTCAGCGATCTGCTCATCGTACTTGTTTTGGATCTCGTAGATCTTTTTCCTCTGTTCTTCACTGATCCCGATCTTCGCGTAATTGGGTGGCAACCGATCACCTGGCTTGGCTGCTTTTTTCGTTCATTCGCCCTTCTCCGCCTTTACGGCCTTGGTTGAATCCTGAGCCACCAAAGACTGACGCGCCGAAACGTAGCCAACTCCGGTCACTACTAAGGCACAAACCAAAAGACTGAACACTCTGTTTATCATGGTGCACTCCTTATCGAGCCCAACAAACAGTCAACGGAATGAAGCGTTCATTCCAAACTAGTTGACAGCAATCACGCTAACGCAAGTATTCCGAAACATCAACTCAACGAAAAATCCCGCACAGCCAAAAGCTGCGCGGGATTCATATCAAAAATGGTTGGTGGTCAAGAGTTCTCAAAATCGAAGCGATGGTGTGCTGGACGAATCCAGCTTGCG
>SYJG01000252.1 GCA_005798445.1 Planctomyces sp. | reverse complement strand
CTGCCGCAACATCCTGATCTATTTCGATCAACCGGCTCGCCGGCATGTGCTGAACACCTTGGACCGGTTACTCGCGCCGGACGGCTACGTCTTCGGAGGCCATGCCGAACCCTTGGCGATGTTCGACGGCCGTCTGAAAAGCGTCGGTCCGCCCGGAGCGTTTGCGTATCAGCGTCCCGAGGTCGCCGCTGCTGCGAATCCCAAGAAGCCGCCGTTTTCGTTCAAGGAGAGTGCGACACCGACCATCCGTCCGGCTCAGCCCGCGTTCAAAAGTGCGTTCGCACCGACAACGCCAGTGGCAATCAGGCGAGCGGAGGGTGTCAACCCTCCGAGTTCCGGAATCATCAACAACACACCACTCGGAGGGTTAACACCCTCCGCTCGCTTGAACACCGACCTGCTCGCCACCGCTGAGCAAGCAGCGAACTCCGGACAACTTCGCGAGGCACGCGGTCTGTGCGAGCAGCATTTGGAGCGGCATGGCCCAACGGCTCCGGCCTATTGCCTGATGGGGATCATCCAGCAGGCCGCTGGTGAACTGACGGATGCCGAAAAGAGTTTTCAGAAGGCGGTGTACCTCAACCCTGCTCACCGGGCTTCGTTGTGGCACCTCACGCTGTTGGCCGAAAAGCGTGGCGACCAACGCGCGGTGGAAACATTCAAACGCCGCCTCGCCCGCGTCACGGGAGGAGATTCCAAATGACAATTCGTTCCAGTCCTTTCGATGCGTTCATTCCGTCGCCGGAGAGTCCACCGGTCGCGCCGGATTTCACGGTGGCGACGAATTCGAGTCTGCCAATCCTGGCGGAAGCAGTCCCGTCCGTGCTGGAGAATGATTGCTGGAACAAGATCGGCGTGAAGGGGGATCGATCGTGTCCGGAACTGTCGAAGTACGTGCATTGCCGGAACTGTCCGGTCTTCACGGCGGCGGGGCAGCGACTGTTTGAGCGAAAGCCACCAGACGGGCATCTCGCGGAATGGACCAAGCGGCTGGCCGAGCCGGAATCCGCCATCGAGCGGGGCACAATCTCGGTGCTGGTGTTTCGCGTTGGCGACGAGTGGTTGGCGGCCGACATTGGCTTGCTGGTTGAGATCGCCGAACTCCGTCCGATTCACACGATCCCGCATCGTTCGAACTCGGTGCTGGTCGGCTTGGTCAACATTCGCGGTGAGTTGCCGCTCTGCGTGTCGCTCGGCGGACTGCTGGGAATTGAAATGCAGTACCCATTGCTCATGGCCAAATCCGCGCTCAGAAAAACCGCTCGCGATCCGGAAGACCCAGAGGCCGTCAACCTGGATCTGTCGAGCGTCAAGCATCCGGTTGGGCGAGCGGCTCGCGCAACACAGGGGACGAACGCGCGTGTCTCGGCTCGGCTGATGCTCATGACTCGTCAGCGTCAGCGCTGGGCCTTTCAAGTGGACGAAATCGAAGGAGTCACTCGTTTCACGTCCGCTGATCAGACCAACGTCCCGTCAACGGTCTCGGAGAGCATCGCGTCCTTCTCGAAAGGAGTCTTCTGGCACAACGATCGGCGCATCGGCTTCTTGGATGAAGTGCGTCTGTTCGACACGCTGGCAAGGAGTCTCACATGAGCGGCAGCAGTCTCACCGGCTTGAGCGACCTCTCGCTGTTTGAACTCTTCTGCAAGGAAGTGCGGACGCATAGCAGCGCCTTTCGTGACGGGCTGACCGTCTTCGGCGAGGATCTTGGAAATGCTCGAAAGTTGGAGCCGTTGATGCGGGCGGCGCACTCGATCAAAGGGGCCGGGCGGATCGTCAACGTCGAGCCGGCGGTGCTGATCGCCGGTGCGCTCGAAGACTTGATGATCGCCGCGATGAACGGTGCGATCACGCTCAATGCGGAGGTGTTGCCTGTCCTCGATCGCGGTGTTGATTTGCTCGCCAGCGTGGCCGAATCAGGCGAAAAAGGATTTCATCGTTGGTCGCCAGCCAAGAGCCCGATCGTCAGTGAGTTCCTTCAAACCTTGAAAGCGATCACTCATAACCTGCCCGTTCCAACTCCCGTCGGGGTCGATCGCGGGCCGATGATTCGGATGACAAAATTGACGTCGCTGCCGATGCCCAGCAATGCTCCTGTGGGTGGCGTTGAACGAGATTCGCCGACGCTGGCGCTGACCGACGATTACATTTCCGCACCCGCAAGCTCCGTGCAGGACGGCAACGGCGATCGCTCGCTGCTGGACCTGTTTCGTGAGGAGGTTCGCGGCTACTGCGTCGAAATCAACCAAGGGTTGGTGAAGTTGGAGGATGAGCCGCTCAATACGCAGATCATTGAGCCGTTGATCCGTGCCGCGCATTCGATCAAGGGAGCAGCTCGCATCGTCAACTTGGAAGCGGTCACACAGGTCGCGCATGTGATGGAAGACACGCTCGTCGCGGCTCAGAGGGGAGCGATTCGACTCTCGCCCAACGAGATCGACCTGCTGCTGCATGCCGTCGATCTGCTGAGCACCATCGCGAGCAGCCCGGAAGCGGAGTTCGCGAAGTGGCTCCCGAAGAACAACAGCGACGTGCAAAATCTGATCAACCAACTATCAGATGTCGCGCTCGGGAAGTCGTTTCAGGGAGACGCACTCGACGTCCCTGGCCCGTTGAAAACTGGTGCATTGACGAAGGAGTTCGCTCCCGGATCACCACCGCCGGAGGAGCCGAGGTCTCACGGTGACTTGTCGCTGCTGGAAATGTTTCGCGAGGAAGTGGTCAGTCAATCGTCCGTGCTCAACCAGGGCTTGGTGGCGTTGGAGGCCGATCCGCTCAATGTCCAGCTCCTCGAATCGCTGATGCGAGCCGCTCATTCGCTCAAGGGAGCCGCCCGCATTGTGAATGTCGTCGCAGCAGAGCGGGTCGCGCATGTTCTAGAAGAGGTTTTGGTCGGGGCTCAAAAGAAAACGATCCGACTGTCGTCGAACGAGATCGACTTACTGCTGCACGGAGTCGATCTGCTGACCAGCATCGCGAGCAGTGCGGAACAGGATTTCGCCAAATGGCTCCCGCAAAACAATCGGGACGTCCACACGCTCATCGGACAATTGAATGACGTCGCTCAGGGCCAACCGGCGCAGAGGCCGGCACGTCCGCGCGACTCTGTGGCTGTCAAGGAGCCGACGAAGTCTGAGCCGAAACCGCAAGCCGCCGCAGCCTCCGGCCCGACTCCGACGATGGTGCTGGATGCTTCCGACGTGCTGGCGCAACGGGTCGCGAGCCCGTTCACTGGCGGGCCGGCCCCGGAAGAACGAGTGGTCCGCGTCACCGCGAACAGCTTGTCTCGCCTGATGAGCCTCGCCGGCGAGTCGTTGGTCGAAGCTCGCTGGCTGCAACCATTCGCGAAATCGTTGTGGCTGCTCAAACAGAATCAGGACCAGATCGCGGCCGTTCTGGAAGACATCCGGCTGTCGGCGTCATCCGTCCACGAGCAAGGCCGGATCGCGCGGTTGGTGCAAGAGGCGCGGCGGCGAGTCTCTGAATGCCGTGATCTGCTGGCGGATCGCATCGGCGAGTTCGATCAGCACGCGCGGCAGTCCGATGATCTCAACAGCCGGCTGTATTTCGAGGTCATCGCCAGCCGGATGCGACCGTTCGCCGATGGCGTGCAAGGTTTCCCGCGCATGGTCCGTGACCTCGCCCGGAAGCTCGGCAAGAAAGTCAAATTTGAAATCGTTGGGCACAACACCGATGTCGATCGCGACATCCTCGAAAAGCTGGAAGCGCCGCTGAATCATATTCTGCGAAACGCACTCGACCACGGCTTGGAAACTCCGGAACAACGCGCGAGTGTCGGCAAGGGGGAGCAGGGGACGCTGCATCTGGAAGCTCGGCACCGAGCCGGCATGTTGTCGATCACGATCAGCGACGACGGCCGAGGCATCTCGCTGGAACGACTGCGACGCAAGATCCTCGATCGCGGCCTGTCCAAACCGGAATTGGTCGCCGCCATGACTGAGCCTGAGTTGCTCAACTTCCTGTTTCTGCCGGGATTCTCAACGGCCGAACAAGTCACGGAAGTCTCCGGCCGCGGCGTGGGTCTGGATGTCGTACATAGCATGGTGACTGCCGTTGGCGGTTCGGTGCGCGTCGTCTCGAAAGTCGGCGGTGGGACGGTGTTTCACCTGCAACTGCCGATCACGCTGTCGGTATTGCGAGCGGTTCTGGTCACGATTGACGACGAGCCGTATGCCTTTCCGCACAACCGCATCGACCGGCTGCTCCGTCTGCCGCGCACCGAGATTCACTCGCTCGAAGGCCGACAGTACTTCTCGATTGACGGCCGCAACGTCGGCCTTGTGATGGCTCAGCAAGTCTTCGATCAAGCGAGTTCCGAGCCGCGTGGTGCGGACTTGTGCGTGGTGCTCATCAGCGATCATCACAGCGAATACGGCTTGGTCGTGGACAGCTTCCAAGGTGAGCAAGACCTGGTGGTTCGGCCACTCGATGTGCGGCTCGGCAAGGTGCCGAACGTCAGTGCCGCCGCGCTGTTGGAAGACGGCAGCCCCGTGCTGATCGTCGATGTCGAGGACTTCCTGAGATCGATCGAAGACCTGCTGCAAGGTGGCCTGCTGCGCGGAACGAAGACGGCGGGTGCGACCGTCACCAATCTCAAGAAACGGATTCTGGTCGTCGATGATTCGTTCACAGTCCGTGAGGCCGAACGCCAACTGCTGGTGAATCGGGGCTACGAAGTCGAAGTGGCCGTGGACGGCATGGATGGTTGGAACACGATTCGCGATGCTGATTTCGACTTGGTGGTCAGCGACATCGATATGCCGCGCATGAACGGTTTGGAATTCGTCAAGAACATCAAGCAAGACCCGCGGCTCAAGAGCACGCCGGTTGTCATCGTCTCGTACAAGGGGCGCGAAGAGGATCGCCTGAAGGGACTCGACGCCGGAGCCGATTATTACCTCAACAAAGGGAGCTTCCACGACGACACGCTGCTGGATGCGGTCGTCGATTTGATCGGAGGGCCGGATTGAAAAGTCGGAATTCGGAGGGCGGAGTGGAGAATAAGGAGCGAGAGCACAATCACTTCCCGAACCCAACGTGAAGATAACACGACGCGCAAGCGAGTGGCCGTGGTCGGAACCACTCGCTTGCGCGTCGTGCTAACAGGACTTCGGGAAGTGATTGCGTCCCCGTTCCTAAAAAAGCAGAGACTGCCCACTTCCGCATTCCGACTTCCGCATTCGATGCTTTCCTGACATTTCACCGTCGGACTGATATCGTTCTGCAGATTCTTCGCCAATCCAACTTTTGCCCACCTCACCAACCATGCGCATCGCCATCGTCAATGATCTGTTGCTGGCCGTCGAGGCATTGCGTCGCGTGGTCAGCAGCGTGCCGGGCTATCAAGTCTCCTGGATCGCTCGCGATGGGGCCGAGGCGGTTCGCAAATGCCAGGCAGACCGTCCCGACGTGATCCTGATGGACATGCTGATGCCGATCATGGACGGAGCGGAAGCGACCAAACGGATCATGCAGACTTGTCCCACAACGATCCTGGTTGTCTCTTCGACGCTGGGTGGCAACTTCGCCAAAGTCTTCGAGGCGATGGGCTACGGAGCCGTGGACGCGGTTAAGACGCCCACACTCGGCAAGAACGGTGACGCTGAAGGAGGAGCGTTGTTGCTGGTGAAGATCGCCGCAATCGCACAGATGAAAGACAAGTCCGAACAATCGGCCCTGCTGAAATCCGGTCTGCTTCGCCAAGATGAAAATGCGAAACGCAAGTCCTCTTCTCTTTCCGTGCCGCTCATTGCCATCGGAGCTTCCACCGGTGGGCCGAACGCGATTGTTGAAGTGCTCACGCGAATCCCGAAAGACTTGCCTGCGGCGGTCGTCATCACGCAACACATTACCATCGACTTCGCTCCCGGTTTGGCGACGTGGTTGGCCGAGATGTGTAAGTGGCCGGTCCGCATCGCTCGCGACAGTGACATTCCCCGCGCCGGCGAGGTTCTGATCGCCGGCACCAACGACCATTTGGCGATGATCAGCGGCGGCTCGTTCCGCTACACCGCCGAGCCTGCCGACACGCCGTATCGACCGTCGGTGGATGTTTTGTTCGGCACGCTGGCCTCGCATTGGAAGAAGCCCGGTGTTGCCGTGCTGTTGACGGGAATGGGCCGCGACGGTGCCAAGGGTTTGCTGACGTTGAAAGAAAAGGGTTGGTACACGATCGCCCAAGACGAAAAAACCAGCGTGGTCTACGGGATGCCCGCCGCCGCCGCTGAAAAAGGGGCGGCGATGCGAATCCTCCCGCTCCACGAGATCGGCGAATCGGTCGCACGCAACATCCGCAAGCTATAGCTCGCACGGGGTGTCATGAGAGGTTCGGCGAGCGGCAGGGCGTCAGCCCTCCGAGATAAAACCGATGGAATCACTCGGAGGGCTGACGCCCTGCCG
>SYJG01000023.1 GCA_005798445.1 Planctomyces sp. | reverse complement strand
CGGGAAGGACTATGAATACTGGTCGGAAACCAGCGAAGCATTGATCCATGTCGGCATGATCGACGTCATGCTCAAGCGACTCACCGGTCGCCCACTCACCGAAGCCGCACGCAGACAGCTCGCCGCCTGACCCCAAACTCCTAACTTCCCGCACGCTCTCTGAGACAAATCAGACCGATGACCACCAGACGAGCAGAATTCATGACGAGGCTTTCTGATCCTGATTTCCAATAAAAAGCGGCGATCACTGCGAGGGAGGGCGAGGCTCCCGCCGAGCCGGGTCGGAGAGAACGCGTGATTCACACACCGGCTCGGCGGGAGCCTCGCCCTCCCAAACAATGGCAAGGTTTTCAATTGGGATCCCGATGAGGTGCGGTCTTGTCATTCGGCTCGCGCAGGAACGGTCGCATCATTTCCAGTTTCTTTGGCCCGATCCCTTTGACTCGTAGCAAGTCGTTCACGTTGCGGAACGGGCCGTTGGCCTCACGGTCGGCGATGATTTTCTGAGCGGTCGCCTCGCCAATCCCTTCGACCTGCGTCCACTCCACCCAACTCGACGAGTTGATGTCGATCCGAAAGTCGTACTTCCGAGCCGGCAGACGTTCGAGTTCAATCGGGTGCATTCCCCAACCGCCAAGTGTCGCCCAGTGATCGCCGCTGAGCATCAGAAACACCGCAACGAAGACGGCGATGAACTTCTGGTCGAGCTTGTTCAACCACAACCAACTCGCCGGAACGCTCTCTGCTTGAGCCAATTGCACAAACGGACTACCGAGCTTCTTCTCCGTGATCGCGCCGGCTTCGACAGCCGGCGTTACCGATGCGACGTCACTTGCCACCGCAGACGCAACCGGCGCTGCGATTGCTGACGACGCTGCTTCAATGGACGCGCCTTGCGTGGAATGGGACATGATTCAGGGCACTCGGAATCGACGATCTCGAATTCTTCCAAACCGCCAACTTTCTATCGCGATCCGACACGGATCAACAGCGTGGCCTACTCACCCACCAAATGGTTCTGCCCCCATCGTTCTGCCAAAACTTGCTGGCAGAATGATGAGGGCAGAATGATCGCACTTGAATTCATGGCGAGATCAATGCTGGAACAAGAACTCCTTCGAGTTCAGGATCGCCCACCCCACGTCTTCCAAGGCCAAGCGGCGGTCTTGCTGTGCGGCGATGTGTTTCTTGGCCGCATCAAGCTCGGCCTGAGTCGGCTTGCGCGACAACGCGGAGAGGTACAGCGTCGTGATGACCTCGTCGTCTGGCTTGTTCTCTTTCGCGAAGACCGCGATACGGCCGGTGTCGGCTCGGAGCTTTCCGTGAACCGTCGGGCCGTTGATCATTTGCAGGGCTTGCGACAGGTTCGACTCGTTCGAGCGTTCACACTGGCAGGCCATCTCGCGCTGAGGCTGGCCGAAGATCTTCAGGAAGTAGTGGTCGGTCGGCGGATCGGCTAGCGAGACGGCTCGCGTGCCGGCGGGCAGGCCAGCGAAAGTTTCCGGCACGTTCGTCACTTGGCAAATCGCGTCGAGCAGTTGCTCGGCGGAGAGCAGCCGCGTGTTCGAGTGCGAGTTGTAAATCTCGTCGTCTTTGTTGAAGTTGTTCTTGCGGCTGCTGAGCTGATAGGTGCGGCTCTTGAGGATTGTCTTTACGACAAACTTCTGGCTGAAGTTGTTCTTCACGAACTGCGCGGCCAGCTCATCCAGCAGCTTGGCATTCGACGGCGGGTTCGAGTCACGGAAGTCATCGACCGGCTCAACGATGCCTCGGCCGAGCAAGTGACCCCAGATGCGATTGACGGCGGCGCGAGCGAAGAACGGGTTGTCGCCCGAGGTCAGCCAGCCCGCGAAGACTTCGCGGCGATCCTGACCGGGTGCGTCATCAACGTCACCCTTGAGCAGCAGATGCACTTTCATTTGCTTGCCGGTGCGTGGCTGCGTGATCTCTCCGGTCGGCATCGGATAGACGATCTCCTCGTCGGCGGTGTCACCCTTCTGACGAGCGATCCGCGTGAAGGCGGCGGCGATGCCGTAGTAATTGTCTTGCGACCAACGCTCGAACGGATGGTTGTGGCACTTCGCACATTGAATGCGGATGCCAAGGAAGAGCTGCGCGGTCGTTTCGACGGCATCGTTCGGATCGCGGCTGGCTCGCCAGTAGTTCGCGGCGGGGTTCTCAAAAACGCTGCCGCTGGCGGTCAGCAATTCGCGAGCGAATTGATTGAACGGCTTGTCGGTGCGGATTCCATCGTAGACCCAGCGGCGGAACTTGTGCGTGCCGATGGCCGTGACCTTCTTGCTGTTCGATCGCAGGATGTCAGTCCACTTCAGCGTCCAAAAGTCGGCGAAGTCGTCGCTCTCGACGAGTGCATCGATCAACTGGGCTCGCTTGTCGGCAGCCGGGTTGTTGAGGTAGGCAGTCGATTCCTCGATGGTCGGCAAGCGGCCGGTCACATCAAGGTAAACTCGGCGGAGGAACTCTTCGTCGGAGCAAATGTCCGACGGCAGAATTTGAAGCTGCTGCAACTTCTCGAAGACGAGGTTGTCGACAAAGTTGTTCGGCTGCGGATTGTTCCAGGCAAAACCGGGGACGTCCTCCAGGAACGTGATGTAGCTGGTCGTCATCTTGTCGAGGATCCGGGCGAGGATCGCGGTCTCGCCTCGGCCACCCTTGGAGACCAAACCGGTCTCATTGACACTCGCGACTTGTTCGTTCGACGAGCTGAAGACGGTCAACGCGGTGATGTCTCGCACGCTGCCGTCAGAGTAGGTGCCCATCACGACGAGTTGCTGATCCTTCGCGGCCGGCTTGAAGATTCGCTTGTTCGGGAAGACTTCCATCTTCACGAGGTCCGGCACGCCGTCGGCGTCCATTCGCAGGCCTTCACCAATCCAACCATGCAACGCCTTGTGAGCGGCATCACCTTTCTTCAATCGGCGTCCGCCGCCGTGAGCAACTTCCATCAGCGGCTTTTTCAGCAACAGGCTCTCGTCCGGTTGGACGGTGTTGACGCGACGCTGCATGAACTCAGATCGCAACGTGAGCGTGTCGATGGTCGGATCGAACGCTCGCAGAGACAGGCGGAAGCCACCCTTGCCGGATGGCGAACCGTGACAGGCCCCCATGTTGCAACCGGCTTTGGTCAGTGCGGCGAGCGTGTCGTTCTTGAAGCTGACCGGAGACGGCATCGCCATCTCTTTGACGGTCACTTCCGTCGTAGCCTTGAGCGCGCCGAGCGTCGCGGTGATTTGAGCGGTTCCGTCGGCGACCGGCTTCGCGAGCGTCCCTTCGATCTTCACAACCGCCGGATTCGACGAGGCGAATTGCACCCCGGCGTTCGTCATGTCGCGGATGTCATCCGCGCTGAACGTTCCGCTGACGACAAGCTGCTGCTGGGCGCGATTGCCTCGCAGTTCAAACTTGCCGGGATCGAGCGAGATGGCTCCGGGATCGGCCGCGGTCGCCAATGTCGGAATAGCCGTGAGCAGGAGAGCAAACAGGATTTGAGGCGTCTTCATGTCATGGTCCTCGCTTGTTTGTGCTTTCATTTTTCGCCCTTCATTTTTCGCCAGCATTCAAGCAGAGCTGGCAAAAAATGGAGGGCGAAAGATCAGCAAGAATTATTCGACGGTCAGTGCGATGTTCGGTGAGGTGCCGGTCAGTTTGGCGGCACCGTTCATCGCGTCTCCTTTGACGTTGATATTGTTGACCGCTCCTTGAGCCGCATCGGCGGCGACGGTCAGGACGATTTCGGCTTCGGCAGCCCCTTCGGCGACAGTCGCCGCAGCGACGGTGACGCCTTTCGGGAGGTTTTGCAACGTCAGCGTGATCGGGCCTTTGAACGCTGGATTGCGGTCGATGGTCACTTTGCCCTTGAGAGTCCCGCCACGAGCGACCTTCTCGGCATCGAGTTTCACGGCGACTTCAAACGCCGATCGCAGACGCAACGTGATGCCGGGGGTCGGTTGCGTCGTGTTGACGTTGTTCTGATTGATCGCGCCCGTCAGCACGACGGTGAACTCGCCGAGCGGGGCTTGAGCATTCGCGGTGAAGACGACATCGATCTCGTTCGTTCCCTTGGCGATTGGCTTCACGGCGGCGGTGATGCCGGCGGGCAAGCCGGCCGGAGCAGCGGGAATGACGGCGATCGTGACCGCTTCATCGAACTTCTCTTGGCGAGCGACCTTGATCTTCACAGTCGCCGAGAGGTCTTTGCCGAAGACGATTTCAGCAGGCTCGGCCGTCAAGCTAATCGGCAGCTTTGGTGACACACCGACGGCAAACGAGTTGGTCAAATTCTGCGGCGGCCACGGCAGTCCCGCAAACAGGGTCGTCAGAGCCGGTGACACGGAGGCAACCGACGTCACGTCCGCATTGTTGATCTTGGCAGTGCCGACAATCTTGGCGAGCGAAACTTTGCCAGCGGCGGCTTCAGGCGTCGATCGCAACGTCAGCACCGCATTGTCGCGACCAGGGCCAATGAACGTCGGGCTGCTGGTGACTCCAGCCGGCAGGTCAATCGCAGAGACGTTGATCGTACCCGCGTAACCTTTTCGCACCGCCGTCACTGTGATCAAAGACGTCCCACCGGCAACAACATTGAGCGTGTCGGCCGACGCGGAGAGTGTGAATCCGGTTTGAACCGGAGTCGCGACGACGCGGTAGGCGTACTGAGTTCCCCCTTGGCGATGCAGGTCTTGCACGGCGAGCGTGTAGTCGCCGTCGTCCGGGAACGTGAAGTCGAACGTTGGGTCGATCGCTCCGAAGTCTTCCTTCGCGGCGAGTTGTCCCCCCGCCGCATTCAGCACTCGCATCATCAACGCTGCTGGCGAACCTTGCCGACGTGTGATGCCGATGAAGGTCATCGCTTGGCCCTTCTTGGCGGCGAAGACGAAGTGGTCGATGTCACCGATCTTGTCGAAGCGGCCGTTGATGCCTTGAGCGAGATCGGTTCGGTTCGGAGCTTTCGGATCGTCGTTCGGCTCGGTTTCGAGGAACTCATTGCGATCGCTGACGGCGATCTGAGCGAAGCCGCTGCTGACTCCGTTGGCTCGCTTGGCTCCGACCGACGCGAACTCAAACGCCGCATCGGCCGGGAAATTCACAGCGGTCGGTTGCACGCCATCGAGATGCAGTCCGGCGAAGTTCACATTGCCCGGAGCACCCTTCTTGACCGCCAGCGGATACGGCACCGTCACGCAGGGGAAGTCACCGATTCGCAATCGGAAGAAGTGATTGGCACTCCCCTGAAAGCGGATGTCGCGGACTTCGAGCAGGTACTCACCCGCGTCTTTGAACTGGTAGCAGAGCCTGCTGTCAGAACGGAGGCCAGGAACGTCGTCGCTGTAAGCCAACTCGCGCCCCTTCGCGTCGAGCAGCCGAATCATCGGATCGAGCGTCGAACCAATCCGCCGTGCGAGCAGATCGAACGTCACGAGTTGCCCAGCGGCTACCGTGAACTTGAAATAGTGCTGACTCAGGTTGCTGACCTGTCCATCGACAGCCGTCGGCAGCGTCAGTGCCTGAGCGCCCGTTGGCACACCATTGCCGGCCGCTTGAGCGACCGAGGGCAAGTCGTCGATCACAACCAGCCGAATCGGCGAGGTGCCGTTGGCGGTGGCGACTCGGACTCCGTAAATGCCGACCGGCACATCGCTGGGAACGGTCACGGCATAGACGCACTCGGCCGCGTTCATGCCGTTCATCGGCACATCCGGTTTGAGGACCGCCTGAGCCGTGAAACTGGTCCACAACTGCGTTGGCCCAACGAGAGCACCGCCGTGCAACTTGAGGTCGTTCGGCTGGCCCGGCTTCAATGCCAGCGGTGTCGTGTAGGTAATCGCTGGTGCCTGAGCCGAAACCTGACTCGCTACCGCGAGCAGGACAATGCTGGCCAGGAAACAAGGGACAAAATAACTTAGTTTCAACATGCACCTCACGCCTGGGGAAGGTAGGAGTCTCTGGCGTCACGTCCTGTCACGTCAGCGACCAACGGCGGGGGAGGACTCGTTCCGGTCGTATGGGAAGGCTTTGCTGGCTGGCCAATATAGAAGTGCCCTCCCCATTGGTCAAAGCGAAAGGGGGGCGACTTCCCGGACGCCGCCGGATTGTTCCGGTCGTGAGGGCTCGTTACCAAGGATTAGCAACCGGCGAGTGCTGCTTAATTTGCAGCCTCGATCTGCCCAACCACTTTGTCCTCACCCGCTCGGTAGATGAACCAGTCGTTGCCTGAACTGCCCTGCAACTTGTCGATCTCATCGGCAGAGGTATCGTCGTTGACGACGGGGAGCAAGTAGGACGTGCCATTGTGGGCGATGGCCTTCTGGGTGCCGGCACCGCGCAAGTTTGCCAGTCGGTCAGCGAAGCTGTTGGTGCTGTTCCATTCCTGCATGACTTGGCACCAGAACTCCTCGACGCCATAGATCATGCGGTCGTCCTTGGTCGTGTAGCCGGCGATCAGAACGTCGTCGTTGGAATTGCCAACAAGTTTGTCGGCTCCCTGGCCGCCGATCAGGATGTCGCGACCGCTACCGCCGGTGAGCTGATCGTTGCCGTCGCCGCCGATGAGCAGGCTGGCACCGCCACCACCGAAGATGCGGTCGTGGCCAGCGTCACCGTATGCCCAGACGGAATTCAAGATGCCGCCAGCGATTTGAATGTTGTCGTCACCCGCATCGCCCAAGACGATGATTCGACCGCTCGGAGTGGCAACGATCGCGATCGTGGCGTTGATCGTGATCCGCAGCGAGCCGGGAGTGGTTGCGAATTCGACAATGATCTTGTCACCAGCGTTGGTGCCGTTGATCAGGAGCGCGGTGCCTCCTTCGCAAGTATCGATCACGGTCGTGACGCTACCGGCTGCTGCTGGAACGACAATGACTGAAACAGTGGCAGTCGAAGTGCCGCCGTCACCGTCGCTGATGCTGTAGGTGAAAGAGTCTGTGCCAGAGAAGATTGTGGTTGGGATGTAAGTGAAGCTGCCATCGGCGGCCACCGTCACCGATCCATTGGCGGGTTGAGTGAAGCTCGTCACCGTCAGTGCGTCGCTGGCTCCGGCAGGATCGCTGTCGGCCAAAGCGTCGCTGATCACGTTGCCACTGACCGCGACACCCTGAGCGGTGCCGTAGGTGTTATTGGTCGCGGTCGGCGCAAGGTTGGTGACGGTAATGCTCGTGCTGGACGATGTGCTGCCGTCTTCATCGTCCGTCAACGTTACGCCGATCGTGAACACGTCACTGCCGGTGCCGGAAGGGTCGTCGAGATACTGGTGCGTGATGTCGAATGATCCACCCGACACGACGACTGTCTCAAGCACGCCATCGCCCCAGTTGATGCTCAGCGTGTGACCCTGCGTTCCCACGTCGTGGTACGTCCCTGTCAGATGAGACACTCCGTTCTCGCTCACCGAGGTCGCCGACAGGCTGTCGATCACCGGGTCCACGTTCGCGATCGAAGCGCCGAACAGGATTGAAACTGTATGGGAATAGGTGTTCGCGACAGCGGCGTCGGCAGCGCCGTCATTGTTGAAATCGCCCACGGCAACCGCCTGCGGCAAGTCGCCGACCGCGTAGACTTCGGCGGGCAGGAACGAGCCACTGCCAATGCTGCCCGTGGCACCTGTGCCGACCAGCACGCTCGCGCCGTGATTGCTCGTCCAAGACGCCTCATGGTTGGACGTCACGAGGTCTTGATGGCCGTCGCCGTTGAAGTCCCCCACGGCGACTGAGGTCGGTTTGCCACCGACCGAGAACAGCACGGCGGGCTTGAGCGTTCCATTGCCGTTCCCTTCGTGGACCGCCACCTTGCTAGCAAACGTGTATGCGACCGCCACATCCTGTTTTCCGTCCTCGTTAAAGTCGCCGATCGCCACCGAGTTCGGCAGGTAGATATCGACACCACCCGCGTAGCGCACGGGCGCTTGAAAGGTGCCATTGCCGCTGCCCGCTGTTCCGTTGCCCAAAAGCAAGCTGATCTTGTTGTCGGCCGGATCGGTCACGGCGAGGTCCTGGATGTGATCGGCATTGAAGTCGCCGACGGCCACGGCAAACGCGGTGTAGCCGACGGCGTAAACGGTACGGGGGCCGAACGCTCCATCGCCGTTGCCCAAGAGGATGCTCACGTTCGGACTGCCAAAGTGCGGCGCGTCGTAGTTCGCCACAGCCAAGTCGAGATTCGCGTCGCCGTTAAAGTCGCCGACCGCGATCGACGTCGGGTTCAACCCGGCGGCCACGAGCAATGGCGTCGCGAATGTGCCGTCGCCGTTGCCCAGGAGCAGTGTCGTCAAGTCAGCGCCGTCGTGGCTGCCAAACACATTGTCCCCGCGCCCGAATACGATGTCTTGGTGGTGGTCTCCGTTGAAGTCGCCAACGGCAACGGAAATTGCCGGGTTCGTCCCAAGACCGAACGATGTTGGCGCACCGAAGTCGCCCGTGCCGTCGCCTAGAAACACGCTCACGTCTTTGCCGTAGGTACGGTTGGCGTTGGCCGTCACGACGTCTTGGTTCCCATCTTCGTTGAAGTCACCGACTGCGACAGCATTTGGACTCGAAAACGAGACAGTGGGAATGGTGTTGACGGCGGTGAAAGTGGATGGGCACAGGCGGATTTCCAGCGCCTCGATGCGCGCGTGCCGCGCCTGACGGTTTGAACGACTCGATTGGCGGAGAACGGATGTCAGACGGCGAAGCCAGAGTTGTTGCAGCATCAGTTGAATCCTTGTTGGTAAGTTCGAGAAGTCGTAGCCAAATGGAGTCTCTACAACTGGCAGGCGAGGCCGAACCGCGCAACCGGACAGAGAATCTGCGAAGATCGGGCAAAGAATGTGAAAGTTTGCGTCGACGAGACACGCTATGCCTGAGTCCGCCAACGAAGTCACCGACCTCCAGCGCGTCATCGAGCGATTCGCTTCCGGAGACGATTCCGCCTTGAATGACCTGCTCGTGCGGACGTCAGATCGTTTTGAAAAGTTGACGCGCTCAATGCTCAGTGATTTCGGGCGAGTCCGCCGCTGGGAAGAAACCGCAGATATTGTCCAGAACGCTTCGGTTCGCCTCTTTCGAGCGTTCCAAACCACGCGGCCGACGGACATTCGCGGATTCTTCGCACTGGCGGCATTGCAGATTCGTCGCGAGTTGATCGACCTCGCCCGGCATTACTTCGGCCCGGAAGGCTTAGGAGCCAACTACGAATCACGATCCGACTGGTCTGACATCGCGAAGTCATCCAAGTCGTCGGCTCAGCAGGGAACAGAAACGTTCGATCCAAGCCGTCTCTCGACATGGAGCGAATTTCACAAGCTAGCTGGCGAACTTCCCGACGATGAGCGTGAAGTCTTTGACCTCATCTACTATCAGGGTCTCGAGCAGATCGCGGCGGCGGGACTGCTCGGCATTTCCGAACGCACCGTCAGGCGTCGCTGGCAATCCGCAAAAGAGATGCTGAATGAAGCGCTCGATGGCCGTTCGCCCGTGTAGGATGAGCACTCTTGCCCGGCCTGTTTTCATTCTCGCCCACGACTGACGGGCAAGAGCGCCCGTCCTGCGAAATCACATGCCGCAAACTCTGAATGACATCGTTGATCGATTGGCCGCAAGCGGACTGTTGTCGGTCGGCGAGATTGCCACGTTGTTGGCGAGTATCTCCCACGAACAGCCAAGCTCACCGGAGCAATTCGTCCAGACGTTGGTGACACGCGGCGCGCTGACCGCTTACCAAGCCGAGTGCATCCTCGGAGGCCGCATCGAACAACTGGTGTTGGGAAACTACGTGGTGCTCGACAAGCTGGGGCAGGGAGGCATGGGGCTGGTGCTGAAAGCTCGCCATCGCCGGATGGATCGAGTCGTCGCGATCAAGGTGCTCTCACCCGATGCCGTTCGTACTCCGCTGCTGGCCGAGCGGTTTCAGCGAGAAGTCCGCGCGGCGGCGAAACTCTCGCATCCCAACATCGTCACCGCCTTTGACGCTGATGAGCATCACGGCACGCACTTCCTCGTGATGGAATACGTCGAGGGACGCGACCTTTCTTCGATCGTCAAAGAGCATGGTCCGGTGTCCGTCCCAAGGGTGGTGAACTGTATCCTGCAAGCGGCAGTCGGATTGGAGTACGCGCACCAGCAGGGCATCATCCATCGCGACATCAAGCCGGGGAATTTGATTCTAGTCGTGGGGCAGGTTGGAAACCTGCCTGCTTCGAGTGCATCCGACGGGCAGGTTGGAAACCTGCCCCAGGTCAAAATCCTCGACATGGGCTTGGCTCGCATTGAAAGTGCCCCCGGAGTTGCTGCCGATCGTGAGTTGACCACGACCGGCTCGGTCCTGGGAACGATCGACTACATGTCCCCCGAACAGGCTCTCGACACCAAGCAGGCGGATGCGCGCAGTGACATCTACAGTTTGGGATGCTCGCTGTTTTATCTGCTCACCGGCCACACCCCGTACAACGGAAACACGGTGATGAAGCGGCTGCTTGCTCACCGCGACCAGCCGATTCCCGATTTGACGGCAGTGCGACGCGAAGTCCCCGCGGAGCTACAAGCCGTCTTCTCCAAGATGGTCGCCAAGCAGCCGGACGACCGTTTTCAATCGATGACCGACGTGGTCCGGATGCTCACGTCGATTCGTGCCGGACTCGGCGATTCGACGACCGAAGAACTCTTGTCGAGACATCCGGAGACCGCAGCGTCGGCAGAGTCCTCGACCAGTCACAAGTTCGACGCCGGCGCACTGTCGAGTTCGCAGTTGCCTCCGACAGTTTTGCTGTCCAAATCTGAGATTCCCCTCAAGACTCTCGTTAAGCAGCGCTCGTCCAAAGGCTGGATTGTTTCTGGAGTGGCGGTTGTTCTGGCATTGCTGGGAATCGGGATTTGGTTCTCGCGCGGCGACACGCCGCAAGAACCCCTGACTCAGAGGATCGCACCGGCCGAGAAGACACCTCCAACGCCGCTCTCCAAACCTGAAGAAGTCCTCGTCGATCACGACCGCCGCATCGCGGAGTGGGCCTTACGAGGGCACGGACATGTGCATCTGGACGGGCAGTCTCATGATTACTTTGAACTCGCGGAATTGCCGAAACAGAATTTCAAAACGACGTACATCTGGGTCGATGCGAATTCAGGACTAAATGATGACCGCTTGAAAGACATGCTCGGCCTGGACAGCCTGAAACGGTTAGCGTTGTACGACAACCACCGTGTGACAGATGCCGGAGTCGCCCATCTCAAAGGGTTGCCCAGCTTGGAACATCTCGACTTACGTGACACGCGAATGACCAATGACGGCCTCAAACAGCTCGCCGAGTTGAACCGCTTGGAGTTCCTCATATTGATGGGCCACGAATTCACGGACGAGGGGGTCGAGCATCTCAATGAATGCAAACGACTTCGCAGTCTGTCGCTGAGATTGCCGCAGTTGACCGACAAGGGCCTGCAAAAACTCCAAGGGTTGCTACCGCAATTGGCAATGCTTGGCATCACGGGCTCACAAGTGACCGACGCCGGATTGGTTCACTTGGCTGGGCTGCAACATTTGGAGCAACTGGGATTGGATGCAATCCCGATCTCCAACGACGGCCTGAAGCATCTCCAGCAATTGAAGAATCTCGTCGTTCTGAATCTTTCCCGGACGCCAATCACCGATGCCGGCTTGGTCCATCTACGAGGACTGACCAACCTCAAAGACCTCTCACTGGAAGAATCGAAGGTCACTGAGGCAGGCATCGCCGAGTTACAAACCGCATTGCCGAAATGCGTCATCCGATTTTAGTCGCCGATGCCCAAGTTCAACCGGTCGCGGATCACGCCAGCACTTCTTCGATCGGCAGGCCACCCTGAGCGATCTCGACCGGGCGGTTGTTGTGATCAGGGACTCGCATTTCAGGGTCGATACCGAGGCACCGATAAATCGTCGCGCACAGATCGGCTGGGCGAGCGGGTTTGTCCTTCACATACGCTGCTTGCGAATCGGAGGCTCCGTAAACGGTGCCGCCGCGAATGCCGGCTCCGGCCAAGAGCGAGCCGTAGCAGTTCGTCCAATGATCACGGCCCGCGTTGCCGTTCACGCGCGGAGTGCGGCCCATCTCGCTGGTGACGCAGATCAGCGTTTCGTCCAACATCCCGCGAGCCTGCAAGTCGGCCATCAACGCCGACATCGTTTGATCGAAGCCCGGCAGTTTGTTGTTCTTCAGGATGTGGAAGTTTTTCTGGTGAGTGTCCCAGGCGTCGTAATCGACGTTGACCGGCCCCCAGAACAAGTCCCACGTCACGTTGACGAAGCGCACGCCCTGCTCGATCAACCGCCGAGCGATCAGCGTCGAGTTGCCGAACAACGTGTTGCCGTAGCGATCGACCGTCTTCGGATCTTCGAGGCTCAGGTCGAACGCTGTGCGCAGCTTCGATGACGTCAGCACGTCGAACGCTCGCTGCTGATTGCGATCGAACGACGCGGTCGCGAGGGCTTGCTCGGCCTTCGCACGTTGGTCGTCGATCTGTTGCAGCAGTGACCGGCGCGAGTTCAAGCGATCGACCGTCATCCCGTCTTTCAAAACGCTGTTCGGCAGCAACGGTGCTCCACGCACGATCTGCGGATTGCCCGGCACCGGGGCGAATCCGTCCTTGTCGTAGTACGGCATCGACTCGGTCGTCAGCCCGTCAAACCGCTTGCCGAGGAATCCGCTGTACGGGCCGCTTCGGCGAAACGCTTGGCCCCAGCCGAGCCAGACCGGCATGTAAACGTAATCGGGCAATTTCTTCTGCCCCGCGCTGAGGTACTCGCAGATCGAACCCATACTCGGCGGATCGGTGTCGCGTGGGTGCTGGTCCGGCGGCATCAAGTCGTATCCGGTGTAGCACGGCAGACAGTTGTGGCACCCCGCCTTGTGATTGATCGACCGGATGAACGCCGTGCGATGCGCCCACTGAGCGAACTGTGGGAGGTGCTCGCAGACGTCGATACCAGGAACGTTGGTCGCGATCGGCCGGAACTCGCCGCGCGTTTCCGACGGACCTTCCGGCTTCAAGTCGTACATGTCCTGCGTCGCCGCGCCGCCGAGCAAAAAAACGAAAATGACATTCTTCGCCTTCGCATGTCCGACATGCCCGGCCTGCTCCGCCGCCAGCATCTGCGGCAGGCCGAAGCCACCGAGTGCGGACAAGGCTCCAGCTTTCAGCGTCTCGCGCCGAGTAATCCCATCGCAACAGCGTCGTGGACTTCCGAGCATCGTCAGCATGGTTAGAAACCCTCAAAGGCCGATGGAGAAAGCATCAGCCGCGGCTGATCGTAACTGTGTATCGGCAACAGGGCCAGCAAAAGTTCGGAGTTCAGCCTTTGGGGAGAGTCTTAATTTCAGAATGCGTGTAACGTTCGCCCGTCCATGAGTTGCACACGATTGTCTTGCGAGCGGTTGCGAAACCTAACACGACGCGCGAGCGAGTGTCCCAAACGTCGGACAAATCACCACTCGCTCGCGCGTCGTGCTGGTTCTGAAACTGCCCTACGATGGACTCCGTGCCAATTGTTGCGACGGCTTTGTGGTGCGGTCACAAGAAGAACAAGCCGATGGCGAAGATGAGGTACACCGCGACCAGCATGACTCCTTCCATCCAGTGGGATTCGCCGTCGTGAGTCAGGTTGCGGACAGTCAGCACGGTCATCGCCAGCGCGATCACTTCGAACTCGCTGAAGACGAGGTCCAAGCCCTTGCCGGTGAACAGCCCCACGAAGACCAGCACGGGTGCTACGAAGAGCGCGATTTGAGTGCTTGAACCGACCGTGATGCCGATCGCCAGGTCCATGTTGTCCTTGCGAGCGAACCGCACCGCGTTGATCAACTGCGCCAGGTTGCCGACCGTCGCCAGCAGGATCACTCCGGCGAAGACGTCCGACAGCTTCATCATCTTAGCCGTCTCTTCCACCGAACCGGTGAGCACTTCGCTGATGATCGCGATCGTGACCGTGACACCCGCCAGCACTCCGACGGATTTCTTCACACTCCAATGCGGGCCGATGTGGCCCGCGTCATCGGGCGTGTGTTCTCCCAGCAAGTGCTTGTGCGTGCGGAGCGAGAAAACAAGACTCAGCACATACACGATGAAGAGGATCGCGGCGATCTCCAGGCTGATCTCGCGACGCGGCGAGTCGCTGGAGTGAAAGAAAATCGCCGGCACGAGCAACGCCACCACGGCCAGAAACAACAGCCCCGAACCGAGCGACGCCGCCTCGCGATTGAAGCGTTGAACGTCCTTTCGCGTGCCCCCCGCGATCATCGACACGCCCAGCACGAACAACAGATTGCCCAGGATTGATCCCGCGATCGACGCCTTCACGATTTCATCCAGCCCCTTGAGCAGCGCCGAGATGGCAATGATCATCTCCGGCGCGTTCCCCAGCGAGGCACTCAACAGTCCCCCGACGTTCGGCCCCAAGACATGCGCAAGGCTCTCGGTCGCTTGCTCCATCAAGCTCGCCAGTGGGACGATGGACGCGGCCGACACCAGAAAGACAACCCACGGCGGAGCATGCCACCAGTCCAACGCGAGTGCCACCGGAACGCAGACCAGCATCCAATTCATTCGCGTGGACATCAGCAGGGAACTCCGGGGTGAAACTCGACGATGCTAACTCTGAGATGCGACGACATGGTATCCGTGCTGAGTCGGACTACAACAACGATACAATCCCCGCTGGACCGATCGTCGAGACTGGAAGCAACGTGGATGTTCAAAAAACCGGCGCGGAATTCTGATGGCGGACGGGGTCGTTTCGATTCGTCCACAACCTCGACCAGCATCCGCATCATCGGGCCAGTGAACGGCAGCCGGCCGGTGAGCCGTTCGTACAGAATGACTCCCAGGCTGTAAATGTCGCTGGCTGGGCCGACGTGCATCTCGCAACGGACTTGCTCTGGCGACATGTACGCGGGCGTGCCGAGGATCGTGCCTTCCTGAGTGATCCGGGATTCGGTGTCACTCGATTGATGAGCGAGTCCGAAGTCCATCACGATCGGTTCGCCGTCGGCATCGATCATGATGTTGGAGGGCTTCAGATCGCGATGCACGATCCCCCGCACGATGCGCGACGTCCAGTGCCAACGCGATCTTGTTGACGATCTCGGCGATCTGCCGACCCCCAGTGAGCGGCACGGCGCTAGCCGCCGGTTGGGGATCACCGGTGGCTAGCTCGAATTATTCACGGCTAGAGACAAAAGCGGCCTCCTCGCGCATCTAAGTGGTTGAATTGATTGCCACTTCAGACCACGCACGGAGGCCGCGATGAGTTTACAGACTGCTTGGAATTTTGCATTCGAGTTTGGGGATCGGCCGATTCAGGTCGAGGAGTCTCAGTCGCTGCTGTCCAGCGACGCGGGGTTGCTGATTTTTCGGCAGATGGATGAGCGGTTGCGGTACACCGAGCAGTTTGCCGGCGCGCTGTGGG
>SYJG01000251.1 GCA_005798445.1 Planctomyces sp. | reverse complement strand
GGGCGTTAGCCCCCGGACGGATTGCAAAAAAAGTCGTCCGGGGGCTAACGCCCCCCGGCTCTCCAAGGAGCAAGGTCATTTCCCTCGCCGCATCGCCTGTCGAATTTCACGGTCGGCGTCCGCTTGCTTCAGCTTCTCGCGTTTGTCGTGCAGCTTGCGGCCGCGAGCGATCGCCAGTTTCACCTTCACTTTACCCTCGGTGAAATGCACATCGAGCGGGATCAGCGTGTGGCCACGCTCGCTGGCCTTATCGGCGAACTTGGCGAGTTCGCGTTTGTGGAGCAGCAGCTTGCGAGTCCGCAACGGCTCGTGATTCTGCACGTTGGCTTGCGGGTACTCGTTGATGTGGCAGCCGACCAGCCACAACTCGCCGTTGCGAATCCGAGCGAACGCCTCGTCGATCGAGACCTTGCCGTTGCGAATGCTTTTGACTTCGCTGCCGTGCAGCATCAGGCCGCACTCGATGTCGTCGAGAATTTCGTACTCGTGCGACGCCTTGCGATTCCGGCAGACGATGGCGTTCTTGCTCTTCTCGGCGTCGAGTTGTTTGGGGGTCTTGTGACTCATGCGGGGATCGTAGAAGGCGAGCGGCAGGGCGTCAGCCCTCCGAGTGGGTTCGCTAAAGAGAGGATGGTTCGATTCCTTAGAGAGTACTCGGTGGGCTGACCCCCAGCCGCTCGCCAAGGGAGGAGATGTTGGATTTCAGATGCTCCAAGTTCAGACCGCCGACGACCACGCTGGCGACATGTGGATTCGACAGTACAAAGCGAATCGCATCCACGGGCGTCAAATGGCCGGAAGCGAGACCTTTCTTGACGACGATGCCGATACCACGACTTGCGGCCGACGCGATGACTTCGGTATGCGACGAGTCGTGCATGTGATACTCGACCATCACGACGTCGGCCCATTCGAGCGCGGCTGTGGCACCGGACGGCGTCTTTCCGGAGAACCCGATCGCTCGGAGGTAGCCAGCGTGTTTTAGCTTTTGCAGAGTCGGTACGACCTCGGTCTGCTGCTGGATCGCGAGGTCATCGCCGTTGGAATGCACGAAGAGCATGTCAAGCACTTCGGTTCGCAGACGACGCAAGCTCTCAGCGACACTGGATCGGACGCCGACGGCGGTGAAATCGAAGGAGGATTCGCCGTTGACGAATCGCTCACCAACTTTTGTCGAGAGCACGAACTCGTTTCTACGCGACGCGAGGAACTTGCCGATTCGCTCCTCGCTGATGCCGTAGGCCGGGGCTGTGTCGATCAAGTTGACTCCGGCATCGAGCACTCCGTTGAGCAACCGCTCGGCCGCCGCATCGTCCGGCAGGTCGTAGGGCTGCGGGTACTTGACCTTCTCGTTGCGTCCGATCTTGAACGCTCCGAAGCCCAGAGGAGTGACAAGCAAACCAGTTTGTCCCAACGGTTGCGTCTGCATGTTCGTCACGCCGCTTTCGACCGAATGGCGGGTCCGACGTCGCGATCCGCTAACCATCGCGTCGCTGTTTCCCACGGGGGCAACGCGACCGTCGGTCGAGGCCAATCGCGAGGCACACCGACCGAATCAATTGGAGATTTGCAATCCGCTATTCCAATCTGCCGGCACAACTCTGCCGACAATTGCGGCACGAGCGCCAGTTTCGTCGGCCACGCGGTGAGGCAGTTTCCCTCGCGGCGAATCTGCACCGACTCCGGTCGCTTGCCGCCGGGGATGATTCCTTCCGCGCGATCGACGCGGTAGGTGCTCCATTCGACGGACGACAAGTCGATGTTCGGCAGCACGGCTCGCAATTCCTCACGAGCACGAGTCAGCAGCGTTCGTTCGTCCCAAGCAACGCCATCCTCCGCGATCTGTCCGCCGACTTGCCAAACGGTTCGGCCTTCCGAATCCACTTCCGAAGTGATCGTGACGCGCGTCTTCGCGCCATCGACGCAGTGTCCTTGAAACATTGGCAGTCGCTCGCTGCGGAGCATGATCATGTGCAGAGGTCGCCGCTGCATCGCTTCCGTGGTCAAGCCCACGCTGCGTCGCAGGTTCGAGTTGCCCGCACCCGCCGTGAAGACGACCGCTCGCGGCCACAGAGTGAGCGGGACGGCGCTAGCCGCCGGTGGAAACGTCTGCACAAAACCGGCGGCTAGCGCCGTCCCGCTCAGTTCTGGATGCAAACCGTCGATCCGAATCGACTCAACTGCTCCCGGTCGTTCACATTCAAATGCGACTCGTGCGGGATCAACCATCAGCAACCGCTCGCGATTCCGCGCCGCCAGGACCTCGATCAAGCTGACGGTTGAAATCACTTGCTCCGGCAGCCGAGCCACCGTGCCAGGACAGCCGCGCAGAATCTCCGGCCGGTCATCCTTCGACACCGTTTGCGGAGCGACTCGCAATCCGAACTGTGCCCCCAACATTCCCAGCCGAGACGAGAGCGATTCGGTGCGCCACAGAAAACACTCGTCGGAGCGCCGTCGCAGCGCACTCAAATTCGGCTCGCGTTTTCCATTGAGGCATTCTCGCCAGATGGCCGGCATCTCGCGAATGCTTGTCGCCGAGTTCGTCAGCAAACCTTGCAGCGTGTATTTCAAACCGCCGTGAATGATCCCTTGAGCGGCCACAGTCTGGCCGGTCCCCAGCGCGTTCGCTTCCAGCAGCACGGCACGCTGTCCGCACCGAGTCAACTCATCGAGCAGCCACAACCCGGCCGCTCCGCCACCGAAGATCACCACATCCAAGTCCACGAAAGTTCTCCGAATCGTGGGGTAGGTCGTCAACCTGCCCGTCCCGCCGAGCAGGTTAAAAACCTGCTCCACGAGGCGGAGGCGTTCTAGTTGTTCCGCCGCCGAGCGAGAAGACGAATCCCCGGCGTCCTCCGGCCCGATCGGTTGCAGAATCAACGGCGGCCCGTGATTCTGCAACCTAACTTGCCTCCTGTTTGGACACGCACAGGGAGACCTCGTGAAATGCCGAGCACCTCACGCTGTACAGCTTGATCGTGTTGTGGTTCGCGCGTGAAGGTCATCACCGTTGGCATCCGCTGCTGTGCCCTTGGTACACGTCAAAAACCGATCCGTCATTCGCTGACATGCTCGGAACGATTCGTCGGCTCAGCGTCCGGCAACAGATTTTGACCTTGGCCCTCGCAGGACCAGGGTCTCGAAAAATCCAACAACTCCTAGAAAACGCGGTCGCCTTGGCCACATAAAGTGCAAAAGTCGAACTGAGAGCATCATTGACGCTCCGCCATCAACTGCGGCTTCTTCCAGCGGATGCGTGACAGTAGCAGGTCAAGTGTGATGACGATCAGTGCGACTGGAATTTGCGGCCGATGGTCAGGTTGTCGGGAATTCCGTCCGGGTATTGCTTGTGCAGCCACGTTTCAATCTGCTCGGCACGATGCTCTGGGTGCGGGTGCGATCCCAGCCATTCGGGTTGGCGATTGCTCTTTGAGGCTTCGGACAGAATTTTCATCACACCCAACATCTGCGAGGGATCGAAGCCGGCGGCGGTCATCGCTTCCAAGCCGAATTGATCCGACTGCGATTCGTCCCCGCGACTGTAGCTCAGTTTCACCATCGAATTGACCATCGCAGCCACCTGCTGATTTGCGCGGCCGGAGTGGCGGTCATCGCTGCTGGCCACACCGACCGCTGTCACCAGGATCTGTCCGAACTGTCCTTGGGCCATGTGCTGCGCGCCGTGCCGATGAATGACATGCCCGATCTCATGGCCGAGAACTCCCGCCAGTTGAGCCTCATTCTGCAATCGTCGGAGCAGTCCGTTCGTGATGAAGATCTGACCGCCCGGCAAGGCAAAGGCGTTGACCATGTCTGGATCACGCAGCAGGTGAAACTGAAAACGATACTCACTTTTCCGAGCGACACTCGTAGCGACGAGTCGTTCGCCAACCTCGCGGACCAGCGTGGCAGATTGCGAGTGAGGATCGACTTTGCCTCCCATCTGCGCCGCCATTGAGGGAGCCGACTGCACACCCAGCGCGATCTCCTGCGAGACCGACATGGCGACGTGCTGCTTCTCGCCAGTAACCGGGTTGACCTGCGTGTTGGTCAGGAATCGAAACGTCCCGAAGAGCAGAAGGATCAGCGCAATGATCCACTGCGGACGAATGGAGAATCCGCGACGATCCGATCGATAGCCGTACGACATGACGCTCAACCTTGTAGATGGGGTTACTCAATCTGACCAATTTGTCGCACGGCCATCCAGTACGACAGGCAGGCGAGCGGGGTGGCGTCAACCCCCGGTCTGGCGACGAATGCACCGGGGGGCTGACGCCACCCCGCTCGCCTGTCTGGTTTAGGGATGTGCGAAGTATCGCGAGCCGATGCTGTGAGAGAACAGCCAACGCTCCGATTCGGTCACAAACGCATCTTCTCTTTTTGGCGGCCTGTGAGAGAATTCGAGCATCATTTCGGTCGGTGCTGTCGGTGCCGGCCTCGGGCTGTTCGGCCCATTCCTTTCTTTCTCATTCTTCCTTTCTCTTTTTCAGGGAGACTGGCCATGTCAGAGCCAAGTCCGCGATCGTCGTTGGTGCGTTGGCTGTACACGCACAATCCGTTTTATGCCATCAGCGCGGCACTCATGCTGTATGCCGTGCGGGCTGGGTATGGGGAGTTGGAGATCGGGTCCATTAACTGCTGGGTGATGATGGGCGTCTTGACGGCGTACACACTGCTGCTGGCGGGGGTCGGCGTGTGCATTGTGCGATTGGGCCGAGTCTGGGACGACGCTCGTTCGATTCTGTTGTTGCTGCTGTTGCTGTTCTTGGCGGTGTCGATCAGTGCGGACGATCTCTTCGTGAAGGCGACATCGCCGTGGCAAGGGGTCGCGTTGCTTGTCTGCGGCTTCTTGTTCGCAGTCGCCGTCTCGGCTGGAGTGTTTTGGGGATTGCGAATTCGTATCGGCTGGCAGTACGCGGTGCCGTTCGTCTTGTATCTGGCATTGTTCTTCGCGATGCCGTGGTGGTGCTCGCCCGAACTGAATCCTCTTCCAACTCGGTTGATGAATTGGAGCGTGTTTTTCTTTCCGCAGTTGGCAGCGATTCTGAATCTCACACTGTTGCCGGCGGTGAAACGTGGCGCGAAGGGAGTTGCCAACAATGGAACGCCTTGGCCTTGGCCCTTGTTTCCGTGGGCGGCGTTTGGAGTCATTGCGGTGGCTGTTGCCATTCGATCATTCGCGTTGGCCATGACGTTCGGTCAGACCGGGCCAATCTGGCGCAACATCGAAACTCATTCCGGAATCGTCTTCGACACGATTTGGGGTCCGTACTTTCTGGTGCCCTTTGGATGGTCACTTCTGGTGCTGCTGTTCGAGGGATTCCTCTCGGCCGGCAATCGAGCTTTGGCTCGCAGGGTACTGCTGTTCTCGCCAAGTCTGTTGTTGATTGCGCTGCCGTGGAACGGCGGTCCGGCCTTCGAATCATTCCTGACCCAGCGAGTGCTGGCGACGATTGGCGCGCCGTTGTGGTGGACTGTGCTGTTGTTGCTGTCGTTTTTCGGCTGGGGCATCCTCCGAAAGGTTGATGGCGCAAGTTTGGGCTTCGTCTCGATGATCGTGCTGCTGACGTTGATCGGAGCAGACACGCTCAGTTTGCGGGCGATCCACGCCGCGCAACCAGCACCACTGTTTGTGGCGGGGACCTTGTTGGCGATCACGGCGGCCCGCCGAAAATCTTCGATCGGCAGCAGTGGAGCGGCCGCGATTCTGATTTACGCGACGTGGTTGGTATTGCCTCTGACTCCGCTGGCCGGATTCCGAATGATGACTTGTTATCACTTGCTGCTGGCAAGTTGTGTGGCGCTGGGCCTGACCTTCCGAGACAAATTCTCGACGCTGTTGCGATTGTTCGGATCCGTTTGGTTGCCGCTCACCTCATTGCTCATGATGACTGGCCATTTGGCCGAAGCGGTGCCGATCGCGTGGAAACTGTTCTACGTCGCAGGAGTGACAGCGACCTGTTTTGCGTGCGCGATGTCCTGTCACAGCAAGTGCTTCTCGTATGCCTCGGCCGGAGCGACGGCTGTGTTGGGTTACGGGCTAATGATGCGGGGATTTCGTGGAGGCGCTTCGCTCATCGGCCGTGCGGCGATGACCGGTCTGTCATGGAGCATTGCGGCGATGCTGATCGGGATCCTCATCAGCGCTCACAAGGCGAACTGGTTGCCAAAGCGGTTGTTCCCAATTTGGCCAAACGGCCACGGGCACAAGTTGGCTCCTGTTGGTGACTCGCTAGACGGAGGATTGAATCTGCCAATTCTGTCGCTGGCGGAAACAGACGATTCGGAATGACGCCGCACTGCGAGCGGGCAATCTGCGACTAGACCCTTGAAAAACAAAACCGCCCCGGACGTGACCTGCTTCACGTCCGAGGCGGGGAAGGAGACGGCCGGAAAGCCGTCAGTGCGAGTTGGGTGAATTCGGCGTTCGTTATTCGATCGCGCCGGTGCGGACTGGCGGTACTGGCTCGTTGTTTTCACCGAGATCAAGCGGCAATGGAACCAAACGGTTTCCGATGACCGGAGGTGGCTCGTCCGAAAACAAGCCGTCTTCGAAAGGCCGCTTGGCGGCCGGCGGTGCGGGTTGCCGTTCGTCGTGGCGAGAGAGTTTCGAGTTGCGTTGTTCGAGAATCGCTCGTGCCGCAGCTCGGACTTCCGCTTCGTTCAAGCGAGTGAGATTCTTCAATTGAGCCAACGGTTCGAGAACACGCATCGCTCGGCCAATGGTGGTTTCGAGCATCGCAACTTCTGTCAACGTCTGCCGCATTCCCGCCAGCAATTGAGTTTGGCCTCGCAGTTCGGCACCCAGGTCAGTGAGCAGTTCCAGCGTCTCGATCGCGTTGGCGATATCGCCACCAGCCGTCTTCATCTCGGCTTCGAGCTTACGAACCGAAGCCCAATGACCGTGCGCAATCTGCGTATCTTCGACATTCGATGCCAGATCATCTCGCAACGCGAGCAACTCTTTCGCATGAGATTGCGAGTGCTCGGTACTGTCGTCGCTTGACCTCAACGAGTCACGCAGTGCGAGCAATTGATTGGCACTCTCCTGCACGGCAGCCACGTCGTCAGCCTTGCGGACCGAATCCTTGAGAGCAATCAACTCCGCCGCGCTGCGTTGTGCTGCTTCAACTCCGGCGGCGTTCTCCAACACTTTGGTGCGCAGATCACCGAGCTTCTGAACTTCAACGGCGGCGAATTCGGATTCCTTCGCCGCGTCGCGTACCTGTAGGTGCAATTCTGACATGCGATTCACACTGGCAACTGCGTCCTGCTGCACCGGCTTTTGGGAGATCAGACTGTCATGCAATTTGACGATGGCAGCGAGAACTTGCTCAACGTCCGCAGACTGTTCCCGCTGGCTGATCACTCGCTTTTGCAATTCGGCGATTCGGTCCCAGGAGGCCACAGCCTCTCCGGTCTGTTGCGCTTCATTCTCGACGCTCATGCGGAACTCGCGAACGTCTCCAAGTGCCGCACGGGCTGGTTCCAATTGGCGTTTCTGAGCCTGCAAGGCTGACAGCAGATGGTTGGCCTCCCAGGCGACGTCCTTTACTCCCACAAGGTCGTGCAGACTTCGCTCGACGCTGGCGAGATCACGTTTGACCGATGCCAGCTCATTCATCAACGGGCGACGCAGCAGGATATCCATCGCGAGGAACGCGATCGCGATTCCGATCAGCATCAGTCCCCAGCGGACAAGGGGAACGTTCATCAAATCTTTTTCCACGGACGAGTCGGTGTGGGCGTTGAGAGACAAGGCAGGTCCTCCTGAAAGCCGGTCCTGCACAGACCGGAAGGCCGAAAGAAGCGGACGAGTCGCTGGCAGTCTTCGCAATCGCTGCCAAGCGGATGTGTTCTCCAATATCGCCCACCGGACCCCGCAGAAATTGCCTGTTCAGCCAAGCAATCCGTGAACGGTGCGGAACTCGGCCAGACAGACGAGACGCATCAATGCCAGCAATCACGACGGCCGAAGCGGTCATAACGGGCATTCAGGCAAGTCCTTCGGATCGACTTCGTCTTGTGAGTTTGTCTGACATGCCAAGAAGTCAGAACTGTCAGAGTTGTTCATGATACTGATATTGGGTTCAGAAGTGGAATTGGGGTTGAGCGACTCTACCGCATTTAGGAACATACGCCCCCTTGGTGTCATGGACGACACCCCGCCGCGTTCTCGTCGGTATGCGGCGGACAATCACTCAGTCAAGGAGGACTGTATGCGAAACTTACGAACGTTCTTTGTCACCGCAGCGTTGATCTCGACCGTGGTTTTATCCACATCGCACTCCGCCAAATCCGGAGAGAAACGCTGCAAGGCCATTTCAACCTGTATTCAGCCGGCCTCGAACACTTGCGTGACATCTGCCAGCCAACCCGGTGCGTCAACTCAAACCTGTTGCCAACCCACCGCAGCTTCGGTTCAACCGAAAATCGAACTCGTTGCCTACACACGGCCAGCTTCACCGCGACGGCTCGCTCCGCAACCCGACGCTTTGGAAATCAACCCAACAACAGCTCAGACGATCTGTGCGCAGTACCTGATCTATGACTTCGGGAGCATCAAGAGTTACTACGCAATAAAATGTTCAAATAACACACCAACGATAATTTATGCAAACGGCCTTGCCCCACTCCCTGGTGATTGCGCGAATCCCAACGGTGCCTGCGTGACGGTCGGCGCGAGTGTTGTCCAGACTGCCTTCGCGAGCGATTCGTCGTCGCTCCAAGGTGGACTTTTCCATAAGGCAATCCATCTCAAACAAAAATTGAAGGCGGGAGCTGAGCCAGCCAACAAAGCGAATCCACTCGCGACGGGACCACATCAATTGAAAGAGCGGACGCGGGTCGGCCAACCCATCTACGTCAGCTTCGCGGGAGCGTCCGGTGATTCGGAACGACTGGTCGTTGAATTACAGCGATATTCTGTCAAAGGAACTGGCAAAACGGGCCAAGAGCTTTCCGGAACATTTGCCACAGGAGTTGAGATCGACGTCGCCCCCGCAGGGACGAATGTGAAACAAATCGATCAGCAGCGGGTTCGCGTTGTGACCGACAACGTGGCACAGATCGAAATCAGCGGCGTCACATACGATATCGTCACCGCGACCAAGCTCGCTCAGTCACGTTGAATTTGACTGCCAATCGCGAATTCCGAAAGTCCCTGGCTCAGAGTCGGGGACTTTTGCTTTTGACACAACGAAAACCGACCTGCTCATTGAGAAAAATTCTTGGAGAGTCCAATTGCCACCGAGCCCCTTGTTGCTTCAGTTCGGCGGTGTCGGCTGTGGGAGAGGCTGGACCACCTCGAACAATTGGGATTAGGACTTCTCGGTCTAGACTCAGAAAATCAGACACAGATTGGTGCGGAGGATTTCGTCCACTAAAGAAAACAAATTCCGATGCGTTTGAGAAAAGTCCAAAAACGGGCGACTCCGTCGGTGTTTTATCGAAGAGTTTGTAATTCGCAGTGAGTTGCCAGGCCTCTGCCGGAGGTTCAGAATCTCCCCAAGGAAATCGTGTCGTCCACCCGTTCGTAGCCGCAAACTCATACTCCATCGCCGTCGGCAAGCGTTTTCCAGACCCTTCTGCGAAAATCATGGCTTCGTCTAATAAGAGTCCCGTAATGGGAAGGTCTGGAGACTGCAAAAGTTCTGGACGGTGGCGTAACGAAGGCGGTAATGCGTTGTTGAACTTTGGAATGAATTTTCCGATGGTCACTTCTTGCCGGTCCATCAAGAACGCACGGACAATTGGCCGCTTCAAGGGGTCTTTGTCCGAACGTCGATCAGCCAGCAACGACACGTTCTGTTCCGGGTCTCGCGGCGGGATCGTGACTGGAAATAAGGAAACCGAGTTGCCATCGACTTCCCAAGATCGATGCGGATAGTACATCGACATCGCGAAGAGATCGCGTGGCACATGACGATAGACCTCGTGAAATCGTCCATCGGGCAAGGCCGTGACAACGAGATAGTCTCCCGGAATCAATGGCAATTTGACCGGACTTTTTTCACCTGGACGGATGGCCCGAGAAATCAGCGGCTCTCCGGTTGAGTCATCGAGCGGATAGAAGACGACGGTGGCCCCTTCAGGCTCCGTATTGAGCGTTACAATCATGGGTTGCACCGATTTTGCCACGGGCAACGCTGCGACCTGGGGTTTCTGATGTACGGCACCAAACAACCAAATTCCCAATCCAATCGCCGTGATGGAGCTCAGGATCGAGACAGCCACCAAGGCTGCCACTGCGGGATTGCGTCGCGTCCAACGAGCGTATCGTTCCACGAAGCTGATTGGCCGCGCGCTGATCGGTTCGTTGACCAGGAACCGGCGCAAGTCTTCTGCCAATTCGTGCGCGGTGGCGTAGCGTTCGACGGGGGACTTCGCGAGACACTTCAGACAAATTGTTTCCAGATCCAAGGGGATTGTGTTGTCGTGCGACCGAGGAGCGCGCGGATCTTGACTCTGAATTTGGTGCAGCAGCAGCATGGAATTACCCACAAACGGCGGCTTGCCGGTCAGCAACTCGTATAAGAGCACTCCCAGCGAGTAAACATCGCTACGTCGATCGACAAGATGGCTGTCGCCACGAGCCTGCTCCGGGGACATGTACGCCGGAGTCCCCAGGACGATTCCCGGATTGGTCAGCAGGGCTTGATCGCCGCTCCACTTCGCCAGGCCAAAGTCGGACACGTGCGGTTGACCCTCGGAGTCCATCAGGATGTTGCTCGGCTTGAGATCGCGATGAATGACCCCCGATTCGTGTGCGTAATGCACGGCACCCGCGACTGTGCTCAAGATACGAGCCGATTCCTCAAACGACGGACGTTGATCTTGGAGCAAGTGGAACAGCGTCTGACCTTCGATGAACTGACTGATGATGGCCGGCTGTTCGCCGTTTTGATCCACACCATGCACCTGAACGATGTTGGGATGTTCGAGTCCGGCGGCGGCGCGAGCTTCTCGCAGGAACAACGTTTGGCGACGCTCATCGAAGAGAGCAAGATGTGGCAATTTCAAAGCGACGATGCGATTCAATCGCTGATCCTTGGCTCGCCACACCGTACCGAATTGCCCTTCGCCAATGGACTCTAGCAATTCGTAATGGCTGAACTGATGAGGAGTCACACGCTGCGATCGAATCGTTGGATCGAGGGAGAAGGTGTCACTGTCAGACATGTCGTTCGGTTCGCTCTGAGGAACCGACTCCGGAGACGCATCGGAGAAATGTGGACTCGCGAGAGGCATGCTATTTACTCCAGAACAGAGCTAGTGCCGCAGATCGGAATTGATTTTCCATCAGAGAACGAGTTTGGCCAGTGTAGTTTTTGAGGGCCGAGGTTGCCGTCGGTGTGGTGGGCAGAATGGGGGCGGAGAACGAGGCGCGGTCGGTCGGCCGGTGTAGGTC
>SYJG01000250.1 GCA_005798445.1 Planctomyces sp. | reverse complement strand
GAAAAAGATCAACAACCGCGATTGCGAGTCATCCACATCACCGACTTGCCGGAGGGTTGGTTGGGCAAAAATCATGCGTTGCAGGTCGGGGCGACTCAGGCGACGGGTGAGTGGTTGCTCTTCTCGGATGGCGATGTCATTCACGATCCGCAAACGCTGCGTCGAGCGGTGCGATTCGCGGTCACGCATGGGGTTGATCATCTGCCGTTGTTTCCAGACATCGAGGCGGGTGGGTTGCTCGAAGCGGCGTTCGTTGCGTGTTTCGGGTTGATCTTCGCGGCGGGGACTCAGCCGTATTTGATTCCGACTCGCTGGCCGCGAGCCTACTGCGGCGTCGGGGCGTACAACCTCGTCTGCCGGTCGGCATTGGAGCGGGCGGGAGGGTTCGAGCCGATCAAGCTCGACATTCTGGACGATGTGAAGCTCGGAAAAATGCTGAAACGGACCGGTTCGCGAGGCAGCGTTCTGCGTGCCGGCGACGGCCTGAGCATCCGCTGGCAATCGGGAGCCTGGGCCTGCGTCACCGGATTGGAGAAAAACGCCTTCGCATCCGCCAACTACTCGGTCTGGCAACTGTTGTGGATTTGCGGAGTGACGTCGCTGGTCTTTTGCGGCCCAGCGGTCGGTGCGGTCCTCGCGGGTGAGGCTGGAACGGGGTTCGTCGCGGCGGCGGTGTTGTCACACTTTCTGTACGGCCTGAATGCCTGGCTCTTCGGGCATTCGTTCTGGCTGTTTCCGATGCTGATGCCCTCCGGTTTGGCGTTCGTGTTCGCGTTTCTGAGGTCCGGCTGGATCACTCTGCGGCAGGGGGGCGTGAGATGGCGAGACACCTTCTATCCGCTGGAAGTCCTGCGGCAAGGCGTGTTTCGGTGAGGCGGTAGGATGGGCACTTTTGCCCGTCCCGACAGGCGAAGGACGGGCAAGAGTGCCCATCCTACAGGTCGTGACGATTGTGCCGACTTGACCTGGATGCTCGTGTCGGTTGCACGAGGTGTCGGTCTGGGAAGCCTAGCCAGGCCGGTCGGTTCGGTTGCATTCGAGGGGGCGGCTGCTTTTAATCCTGCCGCTTTCCTGGCTGGAAAGCTTCGGGCGACTGGCGGATTGATCAAACCGACGCCGGTTGACTTCCCCGAAAATCGGCGGAACACGGAGCTGGGAAGTTCGCCGAGTGGGTTATGGTTTGATCGTTACTCACACGAAAGGAATCAGCCAATGAGACTTGGCTGGAATTTCATGAAGTTCACAGTGTTGGTCAGCGTTTTGGGGCTTTCCATTTGGACCATCGGCTGCGGCGAACCCGCATCGCCGGTCAAGCCGATCACGCCCATGAAGGCACCGGCTGGCGGTGAGGCAGGCTCGACCAAGGGTGGCGGAACCGACGTTCCGGCTGCCGCTGAAGGGGACGCCGGGGCCGCGAAGCCGGCCGAAGACAAGCCGGCTGACGCTGGCGAGAAGAAGGAAGAGCCGAAGGCTGAAGAAGCCAAGAAGGAAGAGGCTCCCGCTGAGAAGAAAGAGGAAGAGAAAAAGGAGTAGCTTGAACGGCCTTTGGGCCTCAGGCAGACGCTCACGACGCCGCGGTGAAAACCGCGGCGTTTTCGTTGGTCAGCCGCTCATTTTCTCGTCGTACAGCCGCTCGATGTCAGCAACCGTGACGGTGATCGTCCGCGTGAAGCCGGTGTGAGCACGCTCGTACTGGACGTTGCTCGCCTTTTCCGGGTGGCGATGCACGGCATCGGCCAGCCAGTGCATGTCCGTGTCGGCCAGCTTGCCGATGGCGGCGTCCCAAATGGTCTTGGTTTCGATGACCAGCGAATCGACTCGCGGATCGAATTTGTTGAAGTCAGCCATGATGGTCTTCGCGGTGCGGAAATCGGGAATCCAGGAATTTGGACGGGCGGCAGTATAGTCGTCCGGCGAGCGGTGGGTAGCGAACCGAATTGGTCGCTCACCAGAGCGTGTAGCCACCGTCGATGACGATCGCCGCTCCGGTGACATAGCGGGCGGCGTCGCTGGCAAGATAGACCGCCAGCGGACCGAGATCCTCCGGTTGGCCGAAGTCTCCGGCGGGAATTTGCTGCTTGAACGTGTCGATGATCGCCGGGTTCTGAGCCGCCCAGCGGACATTCGGCTCGGTCATGAATCCTCCAGGGCAAATCGAATTGACGGTGATCCGATGCGGTGCCCAGTCGGTCGCGAGTGCTCGCGTGAACTGGATGACGGCTGCCTTCGAGGTCTCGTAGCTGCGTCCGCCGATCCCGCGATTGGCCACCATGCCGGAGATCGACGCAATGTTGATGACTCGGCCACCTTGCCCGCGTTTGACCATCGCTCCGCCGATCAGCTTCGTGCAGAGAAACGTGCTCGTCAGGTTGATGTCCAGAATCTGCTGCCACTGTTCGAGCGTTTGTTCCTCGACCGGCACGTTAATCCGCCGTCCGCCAACGTTGTTGATGAGAATGTCGAACGGCCCGAATTGATCGAGCGCTTGCTGGCAGACTTGCTCGCATTCGCTGGGGACGCCGACATCGCCGACCAGAATGTTCGCCGTTCGTCCGAGTTGCCGGATGTCGGACGCCGTCTTTTCCAAGCTGTCCCGGTCGCGGCCGACCAGCGCGACATCCGCCCCCACGTCAGCAATTGCCAACGCCATCTCGCGGCCGAGTCCGCGGCTGCCTCCGGTGATGAACAGCCGCTGGCCCTCCAAACGAAATCGGTTCAGCACACTCATGCTTCCGTCTCCGGTACTGCAATGGGAGTCTCGTCAATCGGCTCGGCGGCAGCTTGCTCTTCGAGAGTTGCCGACCCAAATGGCTGAGCCTTCCGATAAATGAAAATCTCCATGTGCGAGAACGGCCAATGATGTGCCAATTCCCAAACGTCGGGCATGACGAATTGAGCTTGCCCAGGAGTCCGCATGACCAACCGTGTGTCTGGCGAACTGACGTCGTCGCGGGCAAGTTGCTTGAGCACGCGAAACAACTCTGAAGTTGGCGACAACTCCTCAACCATCACGAATGGCGGATCAAAGAACATCCAGTCGAACGGAACGAACTTGGCCGAGTCCCCTTTCGGCCGGAACGAACAACGGAAAATGTCCGTTTGCCAGCACAAGCATGCCTCTTGAGCCTCTTCGCCAAGCGATTCGATGTTGTGCTTCAGCAGTTCAACGGCTTTCCGGTCCTTCTCGATGAACACGACGCTGGCCGCGCCGCGGCTGAGAGCTTCGAGACCAATTGTCCCGGTGCCGGAGAAAATGTCCGCGACTCGCTGTCCTTCAATCCAATCGCCGAGCCTCTCAAACAGCGATTCTTTGACGAAGTCACTGATCGGTCGAGTCGTCAGTCCAGGATTCGCCATCAGTTTTCGCCGACGAAATCGTCCTGCAATGATCCGCATAATGCCGTTGCCTTCCGCCTTATTTTTCCGTCTTTAAGGCTGGAATCTGTTTCGGCAACTTGCCTGCCTGAACCAGCTCGTAATGCCGCTGAATGATGTGTTCCCCCTCTTCGCCGACCGTTTTGAATTTCTTCTGCGATGGCAGCGGCGTGGGAGGATCATCTGGGATTGGCGTCGGCGGGGCAGAGCGTACTGGTGCGGGATCGCGGCGGACGATAGTTGTATCTCCAGTTTCGCTTTCGCCCTCTTCATCCGCCAGCCAGTCCATAATGCTGTCGTCGGAGGCCGACTTTTTGGAGGGAGAAATTACCGCTGTTTTTTTTCCGGCAAGTTGGAACGTCACCGGGCCGACTCTCAAAATGTCCCCTGGTTGCAGTTCCGATTGGCCGTGAATTGCAACGTCATTGATCAAGGTACCGTTACGGCTGCCGAGATCATGAACTACCACATGATCTCCCTCGCATACCAATCGACAGTGTTGACGACTGATTTCGTTGGTCGCCAGCCGAATCTGGCACGACTCATCCCTGCCAATGACGGCCTCTCCTTCGGGAAGCGTCATCCGCTTCCCTTGATGCTTTCCGGAGAGAATGATGAGGATGGCAGCCATTGAAAAAATACTCATTCCGTTGCTCAAATCCACGAACTTCGGACAGAAAGAAGCAAGAACTGCGACACTGTTCCTTCCGTCGCCCAGGTACCTACTCGTACCGCGGAACAATCAGCGGCTCACCACAATCGGGGCATGTTAGTGTCCGGCCACGATGTACGGGACTCACTTTGAATTTCTTTCCGCAGCGGCAATTAAAGCGGATACGTTTCTCTTCTTTTTGGCCCCCGAGATGCGTTCGCTCCCAAACACGCTGGGCGATCTCTCTGATCTCGGCGAGCAAGTTGTCCGGTGCGGCAGGCTTCGTCAAATATCCGTCGGCTCCCAGTCGTTCAGACAGCGCGCGGGAATCCTCCAGCGAGATCGCCGACAATACCAACACGGGGACTGATTCGTCCGAGCGTTTCATTCGGTCGATCAACTCAAAACCATTTTCTCCTGGCAGGATCAAATCGGTGATGACGAAGTCCGGCCGCCTCATTCGAAATGCGGAGTGCGCTTGTCCGCCGTCCTTCGCGACTTGCACCCGATAGCCGTGCTGTTCGAGCAATGCCTTCAGCGAATCTGCCGCTGCGGAATCGTCCTCAACCAGCAGAATGTGATGAGCCAGCGCTCCAGCCGACACGCTTTCGACATGGCTGAACAGCATTGCTCGGCCTCCTGAGCCTGAACCAGCACGGATTGTAGAACGGATTTTGTGAGGAATTCGGATCGCCAACCGCTGCGGATAAATTACCGAAAGATCCAAAGCTCAGCGAGGCTTGTCACAGCCGAATTCGAACACTTGAAGTCCATGCGTTCCAGGAAATCTCAAGTCCAATGAAGCCTGACTCCTATGAGAAAATAGACAAAGTCAGCAACTTGGTTGCGGCTCATTGTTTCTGTTTGGCCGGGAAAACTAGGGGAAACGATCCGCCGCGAAAGTGGTGGCACTGAAAATGTCAAGTGAACAGGAGACCGAAGCGGCTTGACCGTGGGATCAACTTCTCTAATATTCCGAAAAAACATTTTTGATGTCAGGCGAAACATATTTCGTACTTCCTTGGCGAATGGTCCGAAGGGACACCGCAAATGCAGAATTGGAAGACCGAGACTTGGAGAGTCACCCCCCATGTTAGTCCTGTCCCGCAAACGCAATGAGAGCGTGGTTATCAACGACCAGATCGTTGTGACCGTGATTGACGTCCGAGGTGACAAAGTGCGTTTGGGCATTCAAGCACCGCGCGATGTGCCGATTCATCGCAGTGAAGTTATGGCCGCGATTCAACGTGCGCAATCTGTTGGAGCGGCCGAAGCCGATGAGACTGGCAGCGAATCTCAGTGACTTAATGTGTTGATGAGGGCGGCTTGACAGTCATCGTTGAGGCTATAAAGTGTGCCCCCGCTTTACGGCCCCGTCGTCTAGTCAGGCCTAGGACACCGGATTTTCGATCCGATAACAGGGGTTCGAATCCCCTCGGGGTCAGTCAGAATTGAAAGCCCGAGCAGCCGCTGGTTGCTCGGGTTTTTTCTTGCAGTTGCAGTGATCGTCGGCGGAATGTTCTGACGACGGATGCCGGGGAAGATTCTCCGAAAAAAAGGAGTGTCGGACATGGAGAAAAGCATTTGTTGGCAGGTGTTGTTTCAGCGTTGGCCCGATTCAATTCCCAAGCAGGGGATCGCCGTCACTTCGCTCAACGAGTCGATTACCTTCTCCAACTTTCAAATCTCCGACTATGCCGTGCTCTTCGAACGCGACCGACCCGACACGATGGGAGCTCGCTCGGTGATTGTGCCGTGGGAGGAAATTGCCGCCGTGAAGTTGACCTCGCCAATCGAGTCGGCTCAGTTCCAGGACATGGGTTTCCGGCGTGTCGGCAAAGTGAGCTGAGTTCGAAGTTGCAGTACGTGTCAGCGATCAGGTCATTGCGATGAGCCGGCTCAGTCCGACGGCTGGAATCAGCAGAGCTACGGTGACTATCGCCAATTCCTGGCGACCGTTGAATGCGAAAATCAGCGTCGCGTCGAGCACTACGAGAGACAACAGCAAAACCTTGATCGCCAGTTGGACTTGCTGTGGACTTGGCCGAGTGATCGCGACTGCCAAGCGGCGATCCAACGAGAACAGGATCATGGCCAGGATGGCCAATGCCGGCAGTCGCTGATCTGCCAGCCCCGCCGTATTGACGAACATCGCCAGAACAACCACGCCGAGATTGATGACAGTGGCTGCCCCCAGCAACGCTCCACGGTTGCTGACGTTGGCCTCCTGCCGAGCGAACAACGTCACGCCGACGATGTAGGTGCCTAGACCAAGTGCGATCGGCAACTGCGGTTTTTGAAAAACGTCTGTGAAAGAGGCCACCACGCTGGCACCGAGCAGCACGTTACCCAGCCGACAGCTACCCATCACAAGCGGCCCCAGTGCCGTATTCTTCAAGCCCCCGTCATAGCCGAGAATGAGCACGCACAATCCCATCGCGATAAGCAAGCTCGGCATACCGGCGCAACAGGAGGCCAAAAGTCCAACCAGCATCAATGCGACGGCCAGGCGAAACGCTGATGCCGGTGAAATCACACCAGAGGGAATCGGGCGAGTTGGCCGTTCCTGAGCGTCGATCAGCCGGTCGAAATAATCGTTGAACACCATGCCAGAGAGATACAATCCGGCAGAGGCGAGGCACAACAGCAAGAACGAGGGCAGCGGATTCGGACCGTCGTCGCTGATCAACGTCGAGTGCGTTAACAAGAAGCCGAGAAAAATATCAGCGAGCGCCGTGAAAAGCGTTGGGAGGCGGAGTAATCGCAAATAGGCCAGGACACGCGGACTCATTGTGCGGCCGCCACTTCGTCGGTCCATTTTTCGAGGGCGATGAATTGTTTCGCAAATTCCGGTTCGTGCGGTCCCATCGGGCTTTTGAAGAACGCGGCGAGATGATTCATCACACCAGATTTGCCTCGACGATGTTCGCGTTCGGTGAGCCGCACCAAGTCCAACGCCAGCGGCGCGGCCAACAGCGAGTCGCAGCCTTGCCAGGTGAATTGCAGCGTCATTTTCGTGCCGAGGAAGCCCTCGAAATGGATGTGGTCCCAGGCGGTTTTCCAATCGCCCATCGATTCGATGTATTCGATGCTCACCAACGTCTGCGGCTTGTAGCCGAGGATTTCCGTCAACAAGTGGTCTTTCGATCGCACTTTGTTGGCCTTGTTGATTGGGTCGTCGAGCACCTTGCCATCCATGTTGCCGAAGATGTTGTGGCCGACCCAACTCATGACCTTTAGATTCCGCGCGGCGAACATCGGCGCGAGGACCGCCTTCATCAGCGTTTCTCCCGTTTTGCCGTCGCGGCCGACGTGCAGACACTTTTGCTTGATCGCGAATTCTTCGAGAGCCGGCAGGTTCGATCCGACACTCGGAGTGAAGTTCACAAAGCTGCAACCGGTCTCGAAAGCGGCGATGGCGTACAGAGTACTAGCCGGGACCGGCGACGCGGCGTTGCTTGCCAGCGCCGCGGAAATTTGAGCCCAACTCCACGAACTGGCATCCGTTGCGAGCGGCGGTTCGGTCGATGACAAGTACAAGACGACGACGTGGCCAAGGTTGTTGGCTTTCTTGAACTCCTCGATGTCGGCTCGCAATCGCTTCACTGCGGCGAGCGGGGTTTCCCCCTTTGTCGCGAGTGCCTTTGGCCCCGCAAATTTCTCAATGGTCGGGCCGACGTTGATCAGACAGCCGGGGCGGATGTTCTTGTCCCATTCGGCGAGTCGTGACGCGGTTACATTCAGCAAGTCTCGATCGAACACACGCGACTTGTCTCGCAGGACTTCCGCTTCGGCGGCGTAGCTTGTCTCGCGAATTTCGTGGCCGCCGATCACGAATTGTGACCAGTCGGCCAGGTTCAATCGAGTGAATCTCGGCAGCGAAGTCACCAGCGCCGTTTCGGGAGCCACTCCGGCTTGCAACCCGGCGAGTCCGACGGCAACGGTCGTCGACACGCCGCCCCAAGCTCCAATCAACCACAGTCCGATACGTTCTTGCGACATTGTCTAAACCGATCCAAGTCAGGAGGGAAATTCGTAGGCGGGAGTATTTCTGGCGGGATGCGAAATTTCAAAAAAGGCTCACGCAGAGGCGCGAAGACGCAGGGTTCGGGAAGACTCCGTTCCCATCCCTCTGCGCCTTCGCGCCTCTGCGTGAGCCTTGTCTTCGTAATTTTCACGCGACTGTCGCGTCGATCCATTTCGACAGTGCGTTCTGGACGGACATGAGAACCTCTTCGCGAGCCTTTTTCAATTAGGTCAGAGGCAGTTGATCTGGACTTCCTTCGGCCGGATGAGCGAACAAGTAGAATTTGATCTTCGGCTCAGTGCCGGATGGCCGGGCCGCGATTCGGATTCCGGTGGTCGCTCCGGGCAGATCCGCTAATCAGTCAAAGATCACGACGTTGCCAGTTGGATGACGCCAGGCCCGATTAGTTTTTGAACCAGTGCAGCTTGTAACCCTAAACGTCAGAGAGGGCGAATGCTCCTTCGGCATTCAATTCCTCGTGTAACCGGGCGTTCACAACACTACCAACCACGCCTTCACCTTAACGAATGCGGTCGCGAAAAGTCTGCTCAGTGGAACCAGCAACGGTACGCTGCGTCGTACGGACTCGAAGGCGAACGTGTGATTGTGTGGCGGGTTTTCAACCTGCCAGTGACTCGGACAAGTTGAAAATCTCCCCCACGCAACCAATGGCAAACTTTGCAGTCTGTATCCGTCGTGCGGCGCAGACGTGTCGCAGCGGTCGGCGCAGTCGTGTCGGTGGCTCGCGCGGGACTGACCAGCGGGATCGTGCCGGTCGATACCAGGAGTCATGCTCGATCTGGACCTCGCCGTGTTGGACGCTCATCCCGAATGGCGGCAAGTGCTGCTGGCCTACCGGGAATCTATTGAAGTTGCGGCGACTGCGGATGCTGAAACGACCGAATTCGTCGCTCGCGGTTTTCGGCCTCGTGTCCGAGAAGTGGAAGGCGTGTCGGCCGATCAGATGGCGCGCGTGCATGGCAAGCTGATCGCTCACGGCCTGCTGCAAGTGGAGATTGCCGGACGTACGGGCGGAATGCTGTATCAATTGACCGCCATCGGCCGCCGAGCCTGCTTGCGACTTGCTGGACCCATTGACGAAGAATCGCTCGAGCTGGCTTTAGCCTGACCGAAGTGGCTCGTTCCCCAAAAAAACAGGCTCCGATTTCGGAGCCTGTTCGCGTTTCGCTCGGGCGACTTGAATCGCTCAATTCTGCGAGTGGTCCTGATCCCAAGCACCGGCCACGTCCGAAGCATCTGGGGCGAGAACATAGATTTCGACGCGGCGATTTTTGGCTCGCGAATTCGGGTCTTTGTTGTTGGCAATCGGCTCGAATTCACCCGCACCAGAGGATCTCAGGCGGCGTTGATCGATGCCAGACTTTTTGAGTTCCAGCAGGACTGAGTTGGCTCGGTTGGTCGAGAGATGCCAGTTGGTCGGATGCCGCGTTTTCGTGGCGGCTTTGGCGATGGGCCGATCATCCGTGTGTCCGACGATCTGCACGCGAAGCTGTTTGGTATCGCCACGATTCAAGATGCTCGCGATCTGACGCAGCACATCTTCACCTCGCTTGCTGATGTTGTCACTGCCAGAGTCGAACAACAGATCGCTGCTGAGTTTCGCGACGCCGGTATTCTCGTCGAAATCGATGTCAGGAAATTGGCCTTTGAGGTTTCGGAAGCGCGCATTGGCTTCCTCAGACAGCGGATTCGAGCGGCCGGTGTTTTTGAATCGCTCGGCCATCTGAGCACGTTCAGAGTTGAGGTTGTCGATCCGCTTGTTGGCAATATCGAGGTTGCCACGAAGCTGGTCGTTTTGCTGTTGCAGTTGAGCCATCGACTGTGACATCGACTTGTTCTGGCCCCAGAGTTGTTGGGATCGGTACTGGCTCTGGCGATGCGTTGTTCTGGGGACAAAGCCGTTTTGCATACAGCCCGACAACGGCACGGTGAATAGTCCTAACAGGCACCACATGGCCCAGCGGTTTCGAAGCAATTGCGACATGACAAGAGACTCCGTTCGAGGCGGCGAATCTTCGGCGGATCGCAGCGTCGGGTCGCGGGGAGACGATCCAACGACGATTCACAAAAGTCGGACGCGGAGAAGTCGGAAGGTGGGGAAAGGGACAGGAAGGGATTCTGGCAGGGTCCGCTTCGGGCCGAGAACTCGTGGGAAGGACTCCCGAAAGGAAGGGGCTTTGCCCTCGGCTGGGTCGAAGCGGGCGGGGTTGTAGTCGTATCCGAAAAACGTGCCAAGTCGAATCTGAGGATTTTTCCGACGAGCCGTCCGTTGTCATCGAACCTCGCCAACGGATGTTTGGGATGCGGTCGCTCGAAACTTCTTGCTCGTGCCGATTCCGCCTTTAGAATCAAGCACCACATTCTCGCAACCACCTTTCCGAGCACGGTTTGCAAGGCCCGGTTGTACGGGTGGCGACAATGACGACAATGACGCGGACCGCATCGGGAGTCGGTGAATCATGGCCAAGCGATATCTGAGCGTGGACGAAGCGGCGGAAAAACTGGGAATCTCCAAAGACGAACTGAAACGTCTTCGAGAAAAAGGAGAGATTCGCGGCTTCGGCGACCGCGGCACGTTCAAGTTCAAAGAAGACGACGTGGATGAACTCGCTCGACGCCTGCAGCCCTCTTCCGATCCCGATGTGCCAATGATCGACGGTGACGATGATGCTTCGGTGTTGGATGAGGACTCGGCCGCGGATGGATCAGGCTTGGATGGAGCCCCGTCGATCATTCGCCATCTGAGCGGTGCCGCACCGAGCGGCGACGCTGACGAAACCTCTGGAAGCATCTTTGATGATTTCGGAGCAGGCGGAGCCTCAGACAGCGATGTGCGGCTGGTGATGGATGACCGCTTGGACGCAGGTCACGACAGTGGCGCGGACGTCATGTTGAATCTGCAAGAGTCCGACAGCGACGTGCGTTTGTCGAACGACAGCGACCGCAATGTCAAAACCAATCTCAGTGATTCGGACAGCGACGTACGTTTGTCGTCCGGCACCGGGGCGGCCTCTGAGAGTGTGATCAAGCTCGGATTGGGCGACTCGGATAGCGACGTGCGACTCGATGATGACAGCGGTGCTCGGCTCGTGATGCCGGACAGTGACAGCGACGTTCAACTGGCTCCCAATGCCTCTGATTCGGGCAACCTGCAACCGAAACCTGACAGCGACAGCGACGTGATGTTGGTGAGCGAAGAACCCGACAGCGACAGCGACGTCCATATGGCGAGTGGCGATGAGAGCGGAATCAACTTGGGACTGCAAAGTGACAGCGATGTGCGATTGGTCTCCGCCGACTCAGACAGTGACGTGCAATTGCTCGACGACGCACTCCTCGCGGGGCCAAAATCGAAGATCAAGAAAGACAGCGATAGCGACGTCGCGGTGCTACCGGACAGTGGCTTGAACTTGGAATCTGCCGGAAGCGGCATCGGCAAGAAGAGCGGCAGTTATGGCGATGGTTCGTCAGTACTCATGGATGACAGTGACATCGCTCTTGATCAAGGCAGCGGCATCTCGTTGACCAGTCTGAGCGGAGTCAATTTGGTGGGTCCGCAGAGTGGTATCGCTCTGGATCGCGTGGCCGACAGTGGAGTCTCACTTGAAAAGATGGCTGCGGATGACGACAGCGGCCTGGCGCTGTTCGATGACGCCTCTGAAGAGGGCATCACGCTCGCAGATGACAGCGGAATTGCTCTGCACGCCGACGGTGACGGCGAAGAGGACGACGGCGGCATCACGCTCGCTGAGACCGCAGGTGATAGCGGCATCTCGCTCAAAGATGACGAGGACTTGCAACTCACTGAAACACTGCCGGGAATGAAGCTTCCCAAGAGCAAAAAGAAGCCAGCCGACGAAGACGACAACATGAGCGATACGATGCTCGAGGTTCCGTCCGTCTCGGCCGATGACGGCGAAGCGGAAAGCGATTTCGAGATCGGCGCGGTGGACGGTGGTAGCCAGGGTGACACCAGCGTGCTGCTCTTCGACGACGAGGATGAGACTGACGACGGCGGAGCCGCGACGGCCAAGAAGAAGACCTCCGATGAGGAAGAAGTCGAAGATTCCTTCGAATTCAACGAGGCGGACGAGGAAGCGTCCGAAGAAGGCGAAGACGTCTTCGCCGGGGATGAAGCCTTCGATGAAGAGTCTGACTTTGAAGGCGAAGACGAACTTGAACCGGCTGCCAAGGTCGTGGCCGGCGGCCCGATCGAATATGCCTGGGGAACCGGTGTGGTCTCGTCGCTCGCGGTTTCGTCAATCGTGATGATCTTGTGTGGGATGGCCTCGATTGACCTCGTCCGCAGCATGTGGGGTCATCAAGGCTACAGCCCCGCCAACGGTTGGCTCATTGAAATACTCGGCGGACTGTTTAAGTAGATTTTCGATTGCCGATTTTTGATTTTCGATTGAACCGCAGTCTGTGTTTTCAATCGAAAATCAAAAAATCGAAAACTATTCGATCGCTTCGATCGTGACTTGCCAGCGAGCCTGCACGTCTTGATTGGACCCGCCCAAGCCGTCGCGCACTTGCACTCGCAAGCGATTGCCACGTTGCTCGGCGGTCCCCACGCCAATCACGAGGATGACTTCCTCGTTCGAACCGACTTCGGCCACTGGAGCAAACGCCATTTTTCCGCTGACAGAATCCGAAACGCTACCACCTTCTTTGGAGACGAGCTTCACGTTCTCTGGGGCGTTCACTGTCACAGCGACTTGTGGGGCCGGCTGCTGGCCGATGTTGCGGATTCGAATTCGGCACCAGTTTGTGATTTCAGAATTCGTGACCGAGGAAGCCAACGCACCCTTCGCGTCGACCGGCCGTGAATGACTGATCGACTGCAAGTCGGTTGGCGGAGCGGGAAGAAGTTCCACAGCGGGCGGAGCCGGAGGTACCGACAGTGATTCGGGAGGTTTCCCGTTGGGAGCCGGTGTGTTGTGGATCGCTTGCGTCGCAGTCGGCTTTGAAATTGGCAGCGAAATCGCACCAGCCTGCGCAGTTGCCGATGTCGTTGGCAGTTTTTGAGGCGGTGCGGCGTGGCTGGCCAATCCAGGAGTCAGCCCTTGGTTTGCGGGAAGATTCGCTGGATTTCGTTGGCGGTTCGGATTCGACTCAAAGAGATCGCCGACCTGGTCACCCGCGCGAGCCAGCAGGTTACCCGTCGAACGCAACGGCTGAGTCACATTGTCCGCAACTTGTCCCCAACTCGCGCACCCCGAAACGCAACCGAGCGACAACACGACCCATTGCCACCAGCGATGCACTCTTCGAGCGGCCGAAGACTCGTCCAAAATCTCCAGCAACCAACTCGGTCCACGAACTTCAGTCACCGGCGAAAAAGTTGTCATCACTGTGTCCTCCCAAGCCCCGAACTGTTAGCCCCTACTCACGCCGCTCCCACAAGCGACTCGGAAATTCGTTGCAGCGCCGTTTGTGCGGCGGTGCGAACCTTGACGAAAGTGTCACTGATCGATGCAACTTTTAAGGCGGTCATCGCCTCGCGAGACTGTTGGCCAAATCGTCCCAAAGTCGTCGCCGCGTATCGCCGCACTTCGGCATGCGGATCAGACAGAGACTGCACGAGTGCCTGCACCATTGAGCGGGTGACGGCTCCCAGTTGTCCCAAACAATCGGCAGCGGCGCAGCGCACGTCCGAATTCACGTCGTGCAGCGCGACCAACATCGCGGGCATCGCTGACCGAGCCTCAGATCCCACATGCCCCAGTGCGGCGATCAGCAACTTCCTCACAGTGGGATTGCGATGATTCAGCGACGCGATCATCTCCGAGACGGCCAGTGCTCCGAGCCTTCCCAATCCTTGCGTCGCATTCCAACGGACATCCGGGTCGGTGTCCTCCAACTGAGCAATGAAATCGGCCGCCTCCAGAGGCTCCTCAGCTCGACACGCGACGATGGGCTCATCCGTCGGCTCCGGACAATACAGCTTCAACCCTGGAGCGGCTTGATTTGAGTCGGCCCCTGATGAGGCCGCTGCCAAACTCGCTGGAAACGCGAGCATCGGATTGACCACGCGCAACCGCTCCACCAATTCGGTGCCACATTCCAAAGCCTGCCGAGGGTCATTGCCTTCCGGAACGGATCGGGCAAATGGTCTTTCTTCACCTTCGATGCCGTTCCGCAGCGCCCGTGATGACGGCACAGAATTTCCCGTGTCGATCATTGCCAGTGTCGTCATCGCACACTGACGCACTCCAGCATCCACATCGGTCATTGCACGCTGCAGCGCCGGCAGAACGACGGCGATGTCCGCCCCGATGCCTCCTAATGCCGATGCGATGTTGCGTCGCACCAACACATCGGGATCGGACACCAACCGAACGAGTTCCTCCACAGCGCTTCGAGCGGAAGGACCGATCAGTCCCAATGCGAACACCGCACGAGCACGCACCGCTGCGAACTCGTCGGACAAGGCCGTTCGCAGCGCGGGAACGGCTTCCATCGCATGAGCCCCAAATGCCGAGAGCGCAAACGCTGCCGCGGCGCGGACACCGGGGTCGGTGTCTGCTAACGCAGAAATCAATTGCGGAACGGCGTCGATCGCGCCGAGTCCAATTTTCCCCAGCGAGACCGCCGCCGATTGCCGCACGCGAGCATTGTCGTTCTGTAATTCCCGCACGAACGCCGATACCGCATCCCGCACACTGTCGCCGAGCGAATTGACCGGCTCGCTGGGCGTCGTGAATTCGATCCTTGAAGTGTCCGCTTCCAATGTCACGCTCAATGGGACCACTTCCGTCCGTGAGTTGTCCGAGGACGGATTGCCGACCTCCGATCTTCGAGACAATCCTTGCCGCAAGCCCCACAGACCAATGACTGTCAGCAGGGCCGCGACAGCCCAGCGTCGACCGTTGGACGATGCCGGCGTGGCGTCTCTTGGAATTCCAGGCGTCGCAGCCGTTTCCGTTCCTGCGGACGAATTCGCCGTCCGATGCAACGCGACGGCATCCTCCATCGGAGTGAGTTGAATGCCGTCGATCAGTCGTCGGTACTGCTCAGCAAGCCCAGCGATTTCGACAGAATCTCGGCCGCGAGCATCCAACATCCTCGCCGTTGTTTCGCAAGTCCGACACAGTTCCTGGCGCTGCCTGGCATCCAGTTGATTCCAATGTTGATCGATTTCGTCCGCGAATCGTCCGACCGCTCGCAAAGCCGCCGCCTGGACGTGCTCGTCAATGTCATCGGTCGCACTTGCCAACGATGTGATCGCCGGTGTCGATGACAAACCGAAATCGCAAAGCAACACGGCGACTGCCAAACGGAGATCATCGTTGGACTTCGCGAACACAGTCGCCAGTTGCGAAGCAATCGCCAGTTTCTCGCTCTCATTCCATCTGGAATGGACTGAAGACAAAGTTGCGATGGCTTCTGCTTGCACGTCAGCCACCGGACTTCGGAGACACTCGCTCAAAGCCGACAGGGCCGCGTCGTCTTTCGAGACCGAAACCGTCCGCAGCGCGATTAAGGCTGCACAGCCCACGTCATGTTCCTGATCCAGTGTCGCATGCCAGAGTGCCGACTCCGCGCTGCTCGCGGGGCGACCAATCCGCCCCAGAGCCGTTGCCGCCCCCCAGCGGACTCGGACGTCAGAATCGCCCAGCGCGCGGGTCAAGACGGGCACCGCTTCGGCCGCGGACTCGCCAAACTGGCTCAGCGACCACGCACACGATTGTCGAACGATGGAAGACTTGTGGCTGAGCGATTCTGCCAGAGATTTCACCGCCGAGATGTCTCGTGTCTGCCCAGCGTGAATGGCATTGGCGGCCAACTGTTCCGCCGACGCTGGATCGTCAGCGACAGCGGACGATACGGCGGCGCACAACATCGCGCAGCCGAGCCATCGCAGGCTGAAGATCGTCGGTCGTCGCATCGATTCATCTCCTGTGGGCTTGCGCCGTCAGAGGCCACACTTTTCTGATCCCATTTCACGCGGCGGCGCGCTGCGGACGCTTGAGTTCATTGAGTCGCTCGCGGATTTGTTCCAAGTTGAGTATCGTCGGCTCCTCCGAACGGGTGCAGACGACAGGTACGCTGGATTCAAAGAGCCGTGTGCTCGGATGCGCCTCGACGGCAGATTCCGAAACCGCCTGCAAGCCGCGCTGAGCGACTCGGAGCTCATCGCTGACGCGAGACAAGTGCTGCCCAAAAAATTGCAGGCCGTTTTCCAAGACCACTTGTTCGCGGTGGAACTTCTCCACCCATGCGTCCCTCAGTTTGTCGAGTTCCGCTCGCTCGGCCCGAAGCTGCGCCGAATGAACGTCGCGAGCCTGCCGGAGTTCGTCTTCTTGATGCTGTCGAGCATACGCAATTTCCGACTGCACTTGTCGCACCCGCGCGTCGAACTCTTCTCGTTCGCGTCGTAGCTGAGCCATCTCCGTTTCGCGCTGTCGAGCGAACTCTTGCTGTTGATTCAGCCGTTCCTGCTCGGCCAACCGACGAGCTTCTGCAAACTCCGCCTCGGCCTGTCGACGCCAATGCAGCAGCTCTTCACGTTCACGCAAGCGCTGCGCCGCCAAATCGTCCTTCAGCCGCTGCTGAGCCACATCCTGGACTTCTTTTGCGGTGCGCAAGGCGGTCCATTCCCGGTCCCGTTGGGTTGCCCAGGCAGCTTCGCGAGAGGACAGCTCCTGTTCAAGGGCCGCACGCTGCCGAGCCAAATCCTGGACGAACACCTCGCGTTTCTGCGACAAAGTTTCTGCGACCCGCTGCTGATGCTCGACTCGTTGTTCCACGGCGGCTGCGTTCGACTGCCGGAGCCACTCCTGTTGCCGAGCCATGTCGTTGTCAATCCGTTCGGTCGCCGGTTCGCGAACGACGCCTCTGGCGTCGGGACTTTGCGGTGCAACCTCACTGAGACAGATACTGACGACTTCTGCAACAGCCTGTGGCCGAGTGACCACAGGTGCCGATGGGACGTCGGGCGTCCAACCATCAAAGAGATCACGCTCCAACTCAGCACGTTGACTGAGCCAAGCCTCGTGAACCGATTCAGGACTGGGTACGGAATTTGATTTGGTCGACGCCATCGCGACTCCTTACTTGCTGCTTGTGGACTCATCGTCGGTGACGAGGGAATCGGGAACCAGTTTCTCGGCGGCGGTTGCCCGGGGATCGATTTGCACTCGCCGCGGCTCGCCAGAGCGGTTGTCGTTCACCTCCACCGACGCCTCTTCTCCCACAACATTTGCGGTACTGGCCGACGCACGTTTCATCACCAGTTGCTTCAGCCATTCGGTTCGTTGCCGAGCGTCGTTCAATCGTCGCAGACGGAGATCCTCGAAGACCTGCTCGACCAAAATCGACACGTCCTGCGGACGAACCGACGGTACGTCATCCGCATTGGATGACGTCTTCTCTGCGGAGGTGGTTTCAGTCACTTCAGGTAACTCCTTCGCGAGAACAACGGACTTCGAAAACAGCTCTCTCGGCCGATCATCCGATGCAGACGCCTCCGGCCTCAGGCTTCGCAGTTGCGCGTTTTGAGTTGTCCTCGTCCTGGCTGAGACGAATGCACCGGCCGGACTGATGACCGGCATCGCTGTCGCGTCCGCAGACTCGCTTGCGCCAGCAACGACGTCCTCATCGGACGTCTCCTGCACAGTGGGAGTATTGGCAGAGATGGACCGGCCCAGTGGAATCACTCGCTCAAATTCGGCAAACGAGTCGGAATGCGACAACTCAACGATGGCTGTCGAGGGAACCGTCGCTGCCGGGCTGGTGACTTGCATCATTTCCTTGCCGGAGGGCGACACGGCGACCTGTGGAGTGGTCTGAGCCGGTGCCGGCACCTTTCGCCCGACCGGTACAACTTGTTTGCTGCGAGATTGTGTCTCTTTGCTGCGAGATTGTGCCTCAGGCGTGGTGGTCAGTGGCCGTGTGACTTCCTGCGAGACATGCGGAACGCTGTTGCTCAATTTGGCCGTCGCAGGACGAACAGCGAATCCAGGGGGATTCGCGACCTGAGGTGGCGGCACAGACCTCGACGGACTGCTGCGAAGCGGCCCAACCATTTTGGGTTGTGGACGTGACTCGCGACGGTCGGCCACAGATTGAATCTTGTGGCTCGTTACCGCCGCACGCCAATCTTGCCCGTGAAGGCAGCCGGTCAGCCCGATGCAGAGCCAACCCGTCCATGGCCAGAATGGATGTCGCATGAATTGCACTCGCCGAAACAGAACCCGAACTCAGCGCGGCCACGCCGCGCAGCATTTCCCAAAGAGACTCATCGGGTTTATCGGTTCGGGAAGCATTCCCGGATGACGGCATTCTGACGGTCACGCAATCTGGGAGGACTTGACCGGACTTTTCGATCAGCAGGAAATGCCGCTATTTCTCGTTCCGCGGCGACTGCATCACCGGCCCTTGCTGCTGAAATTGGTCGAGCCACTGAGCTAGAATCGCGTCACCAATCGATGACGACTTGCGAAGCTCTTCGACCGGCTTGCCCCAGTAAAAGCTGATCCACCCCGTCGCGTGCTCGCGCGAATGATCCAAGAACTCGATCATCTGCGCCGGCGAGCACTTCAGTGGAAACGTCTCCTCGATGACGACCGGTTTGCCGACCGCTGAGAAGGCTTTGAGCGTCGCAAGCTGTTCGTCGAGCTTTCCATTTTCCGGATACAAGTGAATGCACAGGAAATCGAGATCCTCCGAAACCTTGCTCGGCACGAAGCCAGACGTCAGCCCCGGGCGATCAAGACTCCAATCGACGAGTCCCACCGTGATCAGATGCCGTCGGTCTACTTCGCGAATCGCCCTGACCAGCGTGTGAATCCACTGCTTCGCGATCTCAGGCCGAGGCCGCTCCTTTTGATCGAGTGTGATGACCTGCACGAAGTGTTTCCCGGCAAATGGTGGCCCCAGCCAATCTCCGTCCTTGCGACGGCCACCCGGCACGACAGGCTCATTCATCAGGTCGTAGCAGAAGATCGACGAGCTGTTCGCACATTGCTTCGCGACGGCTCGCCAGAACGTCGCTTGAGCCTTCCACCGCTCTGCCTCGTTGAGCGTATCGTACCACTCCGGCACCTCCTGCTTGTGGTAGCAGCCCAATCCGGTCAAATCGAGATACAGCCTCTCACGCTCCGCCAACGCCACCAACTTTGCGAGTTGAGCCAACCCCTTCTCATTCGGCTGCTCTGGTCCCGACAGAAACTTTCCCACCTGCAAGTGGATGCGCACAACATTCGCCCCCAGCGACTTCATCTCTCGAAAGTCGGATTCAACGTCGGCCCAATTCTCCTCCCAGTAGTCTTCCAGCAGACGCCCGTCGGTATCGTGATCGTAGTTGAAACCCCACGGGACGAACGGGCGTCCTCCGGGATTCGACTCGAACGATGGCTTGCCTTTCGACACCGCGATCCAAGGCATCTCGTCCGCCGAGAGCCAAGCCGGCGGGAACGTGATCATCCCGATGCCAACAAGCATCAACCCTCGAACAATTTGACCAATCTGAGCATTACCAGCGGTCATCATGGACCTCGTCCGGTGGAGGCACCTGAGTTGTGTTGAGACGGCGAGAGCCTATCATCGCGGCGTCCGGTTTTCCCATGAGATTTGTCATGCGCTGCTGCCGCCAATTCACAAAGACCGTCCGATCGGTACGTCGCCAGACTCTGAACTGGCGGACGGCGAGGTTTTTTTGTGCGCTGTGGTTCGCGCTGACGGCGATTGGCTTCCCTTCGAATTTGTCACTGCTTGGTGGCTCAACGTTTGCCCGGAATCCAAGCCAGAGCTGTCACTGCTCAGTCGCCAAGCGATTGTCAGGAACGTGCTGCTGTGCTCGCGACTCGATACCGAAATCCGGATCAACCTGTTGTTCTGCCAAAAAGCAAACCCTCAATTCGCCCGTGGTAAATGACTGTCAGCCAAAAACGTCCGCTCGTTGTGCGATCGCAAACTCGCCCAAGGTCGAATTGAGCATCGCTCGCTGCGATTGCAATACGGAATCACCGGACAATATGTCGCTCACACAAGAGCCACGATTGCCAGCAACGGTGCCGGTGGTCGTATTGCCCGAGACATCGATCTCGTTTCGCCTGCTCCCCGGGGAACGGGTCGAAAGCGCGTTGCTGCTGCCACCGGTGCCACCACCGAAGCTGGTCCTCAAAGACGCCGCTGTCGTCTAGCCGGTTCGAGTCGGCGCTCTTCGAGCGTTTGAGACGTGCTTGGCGATGCTGGCGTCTGATGTCGTTGCCATTTGAATTTCCCTCAAGACATCAGAGGACGTGTCCCATGAAGGCTCCTGCATCGCGCCGAGAGCGCGGTTTTACGCTCATTGAATTGCTGGTCGTCATTGCCATCATCGCCATCTTGATCGCACTGCTTTTGCCCGCCGTCCAGAATGTTCGCGAAGCGGCACGCCGCAGCCAGTGCAAGAACAACCTCAAGCAACTCGGCATCGCGCTGCACAACTACGAAGCAAGCCTTCGCTGTCTGCCGATGGGCCGCGTCGGCTATCCGAAGGTGTTCTCTGCGCACGCCCAGTTGCTGCCGTACATCGACGGCGGAAACCTGCGGAAGATCATCGACTTCAATACGGCTCCGACGTTCTGCAATCCCTGTACGCCGATGCTCCCCAACGACGTCGCCGCGCGAACGATCGTGCCTTTGTTTCGTTGCCCCAGCGATGTCGGCAACGTGCCGGGGTCGGTGTTCGCCTCGTTGAACTATCCCGCCTGCGTCGGCAGCGGCGTCGGAACCAGTGCGTCGATCAAGACCGGTGACGGCGTGATGTTCAGCGGTTCGGCCGTTCGTTTCGGTGACATCAGAGACGGCTTGTCGACCACCATCGCCTTCAGCGAAAGCACGCTCGGATCGGGGAACAAGCCATCGTCGCCAGCGGGTGGCCCAGCCCTCATCCCCAGCGGCGAAGTGCTGGAACTGGCGGGAGCCACAATCACGACCGATGCCACTTGCATTCCCAGCGGAACCGCCGTTTGGTCCGGCCTTCGTGGCGACAAATGGATGAACGGGCACTTTGGCGACACGCTCTACACCAATTACTACCTGCCGAACTTGAAGCAGGCCGACTGCGGCAACGCCAGCCACAACTACGCACAGACCGCCGCTCGCAGCCAACATTCCGGTGGAGTTCATGCCTGTCTGTGCGATGGCAGCGTGCGGTTCATCAGCAACAACGTCAACCGCACGACATGGCAAGGACTGGCCAGCCGCGCCGGCAAGGAAGTCCTCGCCGAGTTCTAAATTCTGCCGCTTGGCTTGTGCGATGTGGGAGTGTCACATTCTCGGCGGACAACTAAACTCGCGCGATGATGACCACTCCTTCCGATCAACCTGACCGCCGCCCGCTCGACCCCGTTCTCCAGCGAGAATTCGCGGTCGAAGTCGTGCGCCGGTTGAAAGACTCCGGCTACACCGCCCTGTGGGCCGGCGGCTGCGTCCGCGATCATCTGCTCGGCAAAACGCCGAAAGATTACGACGTCGCGTCCGATGCGACACCCAAGCAGGTGAAGAAAGTCTTCGCGAAACGCAAGACGGTCGATGTTGGTGCGAGTTTCGGAGTCATCATGGTCGTCGGCCCGCGCGGAGCGGGCGAGGTCGAAGTCGCGACGTTTCGCTGCGACGGCTCGTACTCCGACGGCCGACGGCCCGATTCGGTCACGTTCAGCTCGCCGGAGGAGGACGCTCAGAGGCGCGACTTCACGATCAACGGGATGTTCTTTGATCCGCTCGAACACAAAGTCCTCGACTTCGTCGGCGGCGAACGTGACCTCAGCCAAGGCTACGTCCGCGCGATCGGCGATCCACACGCGCGGATGCGCGAAGACAAACTCCGCATGTTGCGAGCCGTCCGCTTCACGGCTCACCTAGAGTTCGGTCTCGCTCGCACGACGAAAGCTGCAGTCAGCGAGATGGCCTCGGAAATTCACGCCGTCAGCGCGGAACGGATCGCCGCCGAGCTGCGACGGATGCTGACGGATCAGCATCGGCACGTCGCGGTGTCATTGGCTGACGAACTGGGCTTGCTGCACGAGATTCTCCCCGAAGTGGAAATGCAGCGAACGGACGAGTCGGCTCTCGATTCCGATGGCAAAAGGCCGCAAGCGGTCCTCGCCACTTCGGAAGTCCTCATCCCTCAACTTTCGGCGCTCCGCTTGTTGCATGAGCCGTCGTTTGAATTGGCGTTCGCAATGCTGCTGCGAGACGTGTCAAACGTCGAGTCGATCTGCCGCCGCTTGAAGTTGTCGAACGACGAACTCGAACGAACCGCGTGGCTCGTGCGGCAACAAGACGCGTTGCGCGAGCCGGACAAACTCAGCCTCGCGCAGCTCAAACGCCTGCTCGCGCATCCGTTCCGCGACGATCTGCTGTCACTGATGCGAGCCGCATTGCTCTCCGAACGAGCCGACCTGCAACCGGTCCTGTTCTGCGAACGGTTCCTCGAAACAACGTCGCCAGAAGTCCTCAACCCACCACCGCTCGTCACTGGAAACGACCTGATCGCCCTCGGCATGAAGCCCGGCCCGCGATTCAAGCAACTGCTCGACGAAGTCCGAGACGCGCAGCTCAACGGCGAATTGGTCAGTCACGAAACGGGAATGGATTGGGTGCGAGCGAAACTCGATCCCCCGCGCTAATCGTTCGCCGCTGCCGTCGAGCTGTCTCGCTTTTCCGTCGGAATCAAGCGATCGAGGATGCCGTTGACGAATTGGAAGGACTGTATCGAGCCGAATTTCTTGGCCATCTCGATGGCCTCGTCGATGACGACTCGGTGCGGCGTGTCGGTGTGCAGCAGCTCGAATGCGCCGAGTCGAAGGATGTTGCGATCGGTTGGAGCCATGCGCGTGAGCTGCCAGTTGGCAGCGGTCTCTTCCAGATGGCGATCGATCTGAGCTTTCCATTCCATCACGCCGGAGAACAGGCTCCAGGCGAATTCTTGCAGCCCCGGCTCTCGCAGTTCCTCAGCGATCATGCTGCGGATCGTGTCGGCCTTGGCGTCAGGATTGAGGTCAGCTTGGTAAAGCATCTGCATCGCAATTTCGCGAGCACGGGTACGGCGGGATGTGGACATGGATGGTTCCGAGGGAATGTTGTTCTCACCCCACCCCTCTTGCAGGGGTGGTTCCAGGCTTTTGCACTACTCTGGTGGCCGTATTGCTGCGGGATCGCAGCGAGTAGTGCAGAAGCCCGCGAGCCACCGGGGCAAGTCCGGTGGGGTTGGGGTTTATTTCAGCAACTTCAACGTATTGACCATTTCAATCGCCGCGAGCGCGGCCTCGGTCCCTTTGTTGCCGGCTTTGCCGCCGGCTCGGTTGAGGGCTTGGTCGAGGTTCTCGCAGGTGAGGACTCCGAAGAGGACCGGGATACCGGTCTCCTGGGCGGTGTGCATCAGGCCGGCGGCGACTTGGTGGTTGATGTAATCGTGGTGAGTCGTCTCGCCTTGGATCACCGCTCCGAGGGCGACGATGGCGGCGAACTTCTTGCTGATCGCGAGATGTTGTGCGAGTTGCGGTAGCTCAAACGCGCCGGGTGCCCAAACGACGGTGAGTTGTTCGTCCTTGGCTCCGTGGCGGCGAAAGGTTTCGAGTGCTCCGTCGAGCAGCCGGCGCGTGACGAGGTCGTTGAATCGCGACACGATGATCGCGAAGTGGTCGCTGGCGTCGCTGATAAGGAGGTTCGATTCGATGGTGGTGGGCATAATTTGGAGTGCGGTGACCTGAGTCACCGCTTTTCAAAACGGCTGGATAGTTGGAAGTCGAACTGAGTAGTAGAGCGGGTTGAAAAGCGACGGCTTGGGCCGTCGCACTCCAAGGTTAATTCAAATTCATCGCCATCAAAAACTCTTCGTTGGTTTTGGACTTTCTCATGCGGTTGACGAGGAGGTCCATCGCTTCGGCCGGGCTCATGTCGTTCAACACTCGTCGAAGAATCCACATGCGGCGGAGTTCTTCTTCGTTCAATAACAACTCTTCGCGGCGGGTGCCGGATTTGTTGACGTCGATGGCGGGCCAGATGCGCTTTTCGACGAGGCGGCGGTCGAGACACAGTTCGGTGTTTCCGGTGCCTTTGAACTCTTCGAAGATGACG
>SYJG01000249.1 GCA_005798445.1 Planctomyces sp. | reverse complement strand
GTTTCTCCCAAACCCTTTCGCGGTCTATAACTCAGCAAGCCAAACTGCCGGTAGATCAATTTCAACTGGCTGCCTTACGGTGAAAAACTCACAACCTCGAAGCGTCAGCGAGGGCGAGCGTTCGGCCGATTTGATTCACGGTGAAAGCGTCCTTGAGGGAGGGCGAGGCTCCCCCCGAGCCGGGTTGGGGAGCACGCAAGTTTCACGCACCGGCTCGGCGGGAGCCTCGCCCTCCCGAACAATCGCGAGGATTTCATTTGGAAGTTGGCTCATTCGGCGAAGTTCGACTCGAACAATTGAACGATTTTCGCCAGTGCCGCCTCGGCGTCGTCGCCGGAGGCAATTACTTCGAGCTGATCGCCGAAAGCGGCCATTCCCATCAGTTCGAAGATGTTCTTCGCATCGGCCAGCTTTGAGCCATTGCGAATGCGCACGTCACAACTCAGGCCGTTCGCCAGCTTCACCAGCCGCGAGCACGGCACCAGGTGCAGGCCATGTTCCAGCCCGACAGTCACGGTGCGCGAGACGGATTCTCCGCCCATCGAATAGTCCCAAGGGTTTGCGTCGAAGCTGAAATCGCCTCCGTCGCCACTCAGCCGAGTTGATTGTTGTCCGCCTCGTTCAGCAGCGTGAGCACGTCTTCCTTGGTCTTCGCCTGTTTCAGAAAGCTGCAAAACTTTTGATTGCGGAGATGCCGCGAGATGTTCTCCAACCCACGCAGATGATCTCCCGGACGATCCGGCGGCGACACGAGCAAGAACAGAATCTGAACTTGTCCGCCGTCGAGACTTTGGAAGTCCACTCCGTTCTTTACCAACGCGATGGCCGCCACCAGCTTGCTGACCGACGCATGTTTCGTATGCGGTACGGCGACCCCGTTGCCGATCCCCGTCGAGCCTAATTCTTCGCGCTTCAGAATCGCCGCAACGATCCCCTCTTCGCTGTCCGCCGCAATCACTCCCGCACCTTTGAGCGCACCGACCAAACCGCGAATCGCACCTTCTTTGTTCGTCACCTGCAAATCGGGGACGATCGCATTGGACACAACAAAGTCCATCAACTTCATGAAAGACACTCCTCTCGAAACGTAGAACAGGCGGCTGGCCTGCTGGGATTTCGCGTGAAACACAGGCGAGCCGCCTGTGCGACGAGGGAACCATCGGAATCACTCTTCGTCGGCCGGCTTCTTGGCCGGCTCGTGCCGGTGATGATTCTGCACCTTCTCTTTGTACTTGTGAATTTGCTGCACGATTTTGTGGTGCGCACTGTCAAACGCCACCTGAGCCTCGGCGTCTTCGGCGTGCGCGACGAAGTCATGCTTGTGCTCGGCATCGACGAGGATTTCGACCTTGGCGTGCGTGTTTTCAAAGCTGATGGTCACGTTGATGGCGGTGATCCGCTCAAAGTACGTCAGCAGTTTTTCGGATTTCTCGGCCATGTAGACCCGCACGTCCTCTTTGACGTGCCCGTGGCGGCAAGTGATTTCCACATGCACGGTGAATTCTCCTGGTGTGTTGATTTTTGCTGGTTGGCTCAGATTCTATCGGGGCTGAGTCCGCAGCCACAAGTAGCTGTCTTGAGCGTCTCGATCTACGCGAACTCCAACGCTTGCCGCAGGTCTTCGACCAAATCGTCGGGATTCTCAATCCCCACCGACAGGCGAATCGTTTTCTCGGTGATTCCGGCGGCAAGCCGAGCTTCCGGCGTCATCGAGGCATGGCTCATCGTCACCGGATAAGCAATCAGCGATTCGACGCCTCCCAGCGATTCCGCCATCTGAAACAGTTTCGTCTGCATCATCATCTTCTCGGCCTGAGCGCGTCCCCCTTTGATGTCGAAGCTGAGCATCGCTCCGAACCCGCGCTGTTGCCGTTTCGCCAATTCGTGATGCGGATGAGTTGGCAAACCCGGGTAATAGACCCATTCGACTTTCGGATGCTCCGCCAGCATCTTCGCGACTGCTGTCGCCCCACGTTGATGGGCCTCCATTCGCGGCCCCAGCGTCTTGATCCCGCGCAGCACCAGCCACGCATCAAACGGCGAGCACGCCAAACCGAGCGCGTTGTGGACGTACGCAATCCGCTCGGCATGAGCTTGATGCCGAGTCACGACCGCTCCGCCGACGACATCCGAATGCCCGTTGAGGTACTTCGTCGTCGAGTGGACCACCACATCGACGCCGAACTCGAACGGCCGTTGCAGGTACGGTGACAGGAAGGTGTTGTCCGCGATCGTGATCGCCCCCGCTTCTTTCGCGATCGCCGAGATGGCCGACAAGTCCACCAGATTTAACAGTGGGTTGCTGGGCGTCTCAATCCAAATTCCTTTCGTCTGCGGCGTCAAAGCCGCTCGCACGTTGGCCGGATCGCTCATGTTCACGAATGAGAACTTCAGCTCGTAGTCCGGCAGAACCTTCGAGAACAGCCGGAACGTTCCGCCGTAGATATCGTGCCCCGCGATGATGTGATCGCCCGACTTGAAGAGATACATTGCGCAGGTGATCGCCGACATCCCCGTGCTGGTGGCTCGGCAGTCGATGCCCCCTTCGAGCGCCGCGATGCTCTGCTCCAAACCTTGCCGAGTCGGATTCCCTGACCGCGTGTAGTCGAACCCCTTGTTCGTCTCCAAATCGACCCAGCGAAACGTCGAGGTCGGATAAATCGGCGTGATACAACTGTTGTAGGACGAGTCCTTATCGACTCCCACATGGACGCACTTCGTTTCAAATTTCATGGCTCTCAATTCCAAGTCGTCAAGCTGACGGACAAAAGCGACCGAGGTAGCGTAGCCGCTGGCGATCAGGACTCGCAAACATGGGTCGTTGAGTCGCTCGGCATCGAACGAGACCACATTGTCGCCCCGTTCCACGAGACGAAGCTAAAGCCAACGACTCACGATGCCCAAATTGGACTGTCGCGAGATCACTTCGAGTTTCGAGAGACTTCTCAAAGTCGCTCTGCTTCGCGGGAGCGAGGCAGCTACGTTCGTGGGGTCGCGAGTCACTTTGGCTTTGCTGCCGCCAGTTCGGTGTTGCCGCCCAGTTGCTCGTATCAACCCGGACGTTTACGTTGCCGACTCGCTGCCTGAATGCGAAAGGATCGAAATTCATGACGACCTCACTGACCCACAAAGCAATTGCTTGGACGATGCTGTCGTTGTCTGTCGTCACAGCGCAAGTTCGCGCCGCTGGCACGCCGTCGTTTGAGCGTGAAATTCGGCCGATCTTGTCGCGGTACTGCTTCAAGTGTCACGGACCCGACGAGGGTCAGCGGCAGAGCGGACTGCGACTCGACGTTCGCGACGCCGCAACGAAACTCGCCGACAGCGGCAAGGCGGCGATCGTCCCCAGCAAGCCAGACAACAGTGAATTGATCCGCCGCATTCACTTGCCGGACGGCTCCGAAGAAAAGATGCCTCCAGCTTCGACGAAGTTGGAACTCACCGCCGAGCAGCGAGACATCCTCAAACGCTGGGTCGCCAGCGGTGCCGAGTATCGTCCGCACTGGGCGTTCGTCGCGCCGAAGCGTCCGGCGCTGCCGAAAGTCCGCGACGCGAGTTGGCCGCGCAACGGTATCGACCAGTTCGTACTCGCACGGCTTGAAGCGGAAGGACACAAGCCGTCGCCGCAGGCTGATCGGCACACGCTCGCGCGGCGCGTGTTCCTCGACTTGATCGGTGTTCCACCGACTCCGGCCGAGGTTGATGAATTCGTCAACGACCCGTCGCTCGATGCTTACGAGCAACTCGTCGATCGACTGCTCGCGTCGCCGGCGTATGGTGAGCGCTGGGCGCGGCGCTGGCTCGATCTCGCGCGGTACGCCGACACGAACGGCTACGAGAAAGATCGGACTCGCAACGTCTGGCCGTATCGCGATTGGGTCATCAACGCGATCAATGCCGACCAGCCGTTCGATCAATTCACGATCGACCAACTCGCCGGCGACATGCGGCCGCACGCGAACATCCAGCAGCGCATCGCGACCGGCTTTCACCGCAACACGATGCTGAACGAAGAGGGGGGCATCGACCCGCTGGAGTTCCGCTTCCACGCGATGACCGACCGTGTCGCGACGACCGGCTCCGTCTGGCTGGGGCTGACGATTGGCTGTGCTCAGTGCCACACGCACAAGTACGACCCGATCACGCACACCGATTACTACCGCTTCTTCGGATTGCTCAACAACGCCGAGGAACCCGAACTCGACATCCCGGTCCCCGAACTGGTCGCCAAGCAAACCGAGATCGACCGTCGTGTTGCCGAACTCGAAGCTGACCTGCCGAATCGTTTTCCGCTACCGGATGAGTTCTCTTGGACGCCGCTCAAGCCAATCGCCGTGAAGTCGGCCAACGGCGCGACTGCCGAAGTTCAATCGGATGCCAGCGTCTTGCTGAGCGGCACGACTCCCGAAACCGACTCGTACGAGATTCAGCTCGACAGCGATTTACGCGACGTCGCCGCGATCCGGCTCGAAGCATTGATCGACGACAAGCTGCCGAGCAAAGGCCCCGGCCGCACGCCGCACGGCAACTTCGTGCTCAGCGAGATCACCGCGTCGATCGCGCTGCGTGACACACCGAACGACGCGCAGTCGCTCAAATTCGCACACGCCTCGGCCGACTTCTCACAGGATCAATTCGCCGTCGCTCAAGCCATCGACGGCAACACAAAGACCGGCGGCTGGGCGATTCACGGTCCCGGCACTTGGAACGTCAACCGCACTGCGACGTTCGTGCTCGCACAACCAGCCGGCTTCGCGGACAAGCCGGCTCGTTGGACGATCAAGCTCGAACAACAACACGGCATGAAGCACACGCTCGGCAAGTTTCGGATCAGCCTTGGCCGACGCAACTCGGCGAGCGGGTCGCCGGACGAGCAACGTCGCAAGCACTTCGACCAGAAGTACGCCGCGTGGCTGGCGGAGACTCAGAAGTCGCTGATCCACTGGGAGACGCCGCAGATTGTCGCAGCGACCAGCAACCTGCCGCTGCTGACGGTCGAGGGCAACGGCATCGTCTTCGTCAGCGGCGACATGTCGAAGAGCGACTTGTACGAGCTGACGCTGAAGTCGAGCCTGAAAGAAATCGTCGCCCTCCGCCTCGAGGCCCTGCCGGATGACCGCCTGCCGAAGCACGGCCCCGGCCGAGTCTACTACGAAGGCCCATTCGGCGACTTCTTCCTGAGCGACATCGCGCTGACCGTCGCAGATGCACCGCGCCGCTTTGCTCGCGCGACACAGACCTTCGCCGCCGGCAACAGCAACGCGATGGCCGCGGTCGACGACAACAAACAAACCGGCTGGTCAATCAACGGCGGCCAAGGCAAACCGCACACCGCCGTCTTTCAGCTCGCCGAGCCGCTCAAAAACGACGGCCCGCTCCACCTGCGAATGTTGTTCGAACGCTACTACGCCCCCGGCCTGGGAAAGTTCCGCATCTCCGTGACGAACGATCCGCGAGCGGTCGAAGCCCCGATCCTGCCCGCAGACGTCGAGTCAGAACTGAGCGGCAAGGCGCTAGCCGCCGGTGCTCCCAACCGTTCAAAACCGGCGGCTAGCGCCGTGCCGCTCACCGAGCACGCCGCACTCGTGAAGCAGTTTTGCGCGACCGCACCGGAACTTGCCAGCACGCGACAAGAGATCGAATCACTGCGTACACAGCGACCCGCACTACCGACAGCGTTGGTTCTGCAAGAGCGACCTGCAAACAACCCACGTCCGACGCATCGGCACCATCGGGGCGAGTACCTGCAACCGAAAGAACTCGTCGCCGCTGGCAGCTTGTCGGCGTTGCCGCCCCTGCTCGCGAATTCGGCCGCCGATCGGCTGGCGCTCGCGAACTGGCTGGTCTCGCCAAGCAACCCGCTGACCGCGCGCGTCACCGTCAACCGACATTGGGCCGCGCTCTTCGGCCGCGGCCTCGTCCGCACGCAAGAAGACTTCGGCTTCCAAGGCGCGCTGCCGACGCATCCGGAACTGCTCGATTGGTTAGCAGTGGAGTTCAGCGCTCGGCGCGGGTCTCCTGACCCCGCCGCTGGGCCGACCGAAGGTCTCCCGAATGTGTCGCCCGCCTCGAATTCGGGGAGACCTTCGGTCCCGACGAACGGCGGGGTCGGGAGACCCGCGCCGAGCGCGTGGTCCCTCAAACGCCTGCACCGCCTGATCGTCACCAGCGCGACGTATCAGCAGTCGAGCCGCGTCACGCCGGAGTTGTTGCGGCGCGATGCTCAGAACGAACTGCTCGCTCGCGGCCCGCGATTTCGAGTCGAAGCCGAATCGGTGCGCGATTCACTGCTGACCATCAGCGGACTGCTCGGCCGGAAGCTGGGTGGGCCGAGCGTCTTTCCGCCGCAGCCGGCGAACATCACGACCGAGGGCACCTACGGGCAACTCGCCTGGAAGGTCAGCGAGGGACTCGATCGGCATCGCCGCAGCCTCTACACGTTTGCGAAGCGAACCGCGCCGTTCGCGATGTTCACGACGTTCGACGCTCCCAGCGGCGAGGCGTGTGTCGTTCGCCGCGAAGTCTCGAACACCCCGCTGCAAGCGCTGACGTTGCTCAATGACAGCGTCTTCACCGAAGCCTCACAAGCCCTCGGCCGACAATTCGCGGCGTTGCCGAGCAGCGACGACGCGCGACTCGCCGAACTCTTCCGCCGTTGCCTGACGCGCCCGCCAACCGATGCCGAGATCGCACTGTTGAGCCGTTTCCTCAAGACTCAGCGCGAGCGCCTCGCCACGAAGGAACTCGACGCCGCAACGCTCGCAGGTCCGGGCGAGGGCGACGCCAGCGAACGCGCCGCCTGGTCGCTCGTCGCGCGAGCGTTGTTGAACTTGGATGAAGCCGTCACGAAGGATTGATGTTTGCTCGACTGCTGTTTGTCCCTCATGAGACGAAGACCAAACCGACACGGCCGCTTGATTTCTCAAACAACCACAGGCATCGTGGCACACGTCTGATCAGAAACGACAATGCCGAAATGGCTGAGGCAAGTTGGATGGAACAACATCAACTCCCGATACGAAGGATGAAACCGTGTGAGACCAATGCTTGCTTCGGCTGTGCTCATTTCGTGCAGTCCGGAATGGCAATGGGCACCGGCGTTGGCTATTGCCTGAACTGGTCCTGGCGATTGCGGCAGTTTGCAATCGTTAGAGAGGATCAAACGTGTCCGCGTTTTCGACGCCGTGTGAAATGGCTTCGTCCTTCTGGAACGAGCGTGATTTGGTCCAAGTTCCCCGAACTGTTACTTCTATTCCTCTTGGGCTTTACCCGCCGTCATAAGGATTTGAAAGACTTGGAATAGCTCTCATCCCGGCAATATCCGCTTCATTCCCTCGGTCATCACGTCGTCGATCTCCGGTTCGCAGAAGGTGACGCTGATTTCGTAGCCGCCGTTGGGGGGGTCTTCCTCTTTGACCGGGATGTACCAAGTGCCGCCGTAAGCTGAGGCGCTGTGGAGTTAGCGAGGAGTGCAACATTTGACGTACGCTTTCAACGCGGGCTATCGTAGCAACGTCAAGTTTGGATGTGGTCAGGAGATTGCTCATGCTCACCGTGAAGTCTGACGTCAAACAGTTGGCTGATGGATTGCCCGAGGATGCCACTTGAGGCTGTTTAGACAGGCAAGCTGTGCCACACAATTCATGACCTCTTCCAGTGACAGGAGTAATTTCATGCGACTCTGCCGTTTTGAGCTTCAGCAAATTCAGCAGATTGGTTTTTATGACGACTTGACGGTCATTCCTCTGGCCGCAGCCGCTGCCAAAGTGGGCGTGTCACTCTCTGCGCTGGATGGCTTGGGTGCCGCGTTGCCCGGTGGTAGCCAGCGACAACAAGTCCGCGAGATCCAGCAGCGACTTGCTCAATTGTCATCCGGTGACGTGGCCGCGCTGCGCGTTTCCACTGACTCCGTGAAGCTACTGGTGCCGGTGCCCTCGCCATCGAAACTGTTGCTGCTCGCGGGCAACTACTCGAAGCACATCGAAGAGGGGGGCGGCAAAGCGACCGAGCGGGCGCAGACGTTTCCGTATGTCTTCATGAAGCCGCCGCTCACGACGTTGAATCATCCTGGCGATCCGGTCCGCATCCCGGAGGTCTCCCCCAATCACATCGACTGGGAATTGGAACTCGGCGTAATCATCGGTCGCACAGCGAAGAACGTGAAAGAGGCTGACGCCCTCTGCTACGTTGCCGGCTACACGGTCGTGAACGACATCTCCGACCGCAAATTCCGACCGAACCCCGGCCGCACACAACGCGAGAAGGACGGCTTCTTCGATTGGCTGCACGGCAAGTGGCACGACACGTTCTGTCCGATGGGCCCGTGTGTTCTGCCGGCCGACGAACTTGCTGATCCGCAGACGCTGCACATGACCCTGAAGGTCAACGGCGGTGTGGAACAAGATGGTTCAACCGCCGAGATGGTCTTCCCAGTCGCAGCGATCATCGAGTTCATCTCGTCGTTCGTGACGCTCGTGCCGGGAGACATCATCTCGACAGGCACAACGTCGGGAGTCGGCCACGCAAAAGGCAAATTCCTGAAAGCGGGCGATGTGATGGAAGCGTCGATCGAGCAAATTGGAACGTTGCGAAGCCCGGTTGTGTGACTCCGAGCCAGCACGACGCGCCAGCGAGTGGTCAAGCGACAGCCACTCGCTGGCGCGTCGTGCGAGGTGTCACAGCCGCGCCGTGAATTGCCCGGCGACGTCCAGACCGACCAGTTCATTCCACGCCGACATTAGCCGCCGATAGATTGGCCTCGGCTGACCGTCGCCGATTGCGACGCCATTGATCTTCGTCACCGGGCACAAGCCATACGGCGTGCTCGACAGGAATGCCTCGTCGGCGTTCATCACCGAATGGACTTGGATGTCCCGCTCGACGAACGGGATGCCGAGCTTCGCTGCCAGTTCGATGACGGTCGCTCGGCTGATGCCCGGCAGCGTGTTGCGCAACGTGGGCGAGACGATCGTGCCGTTCTCGACGATCAGAAAATTCGCGCCGCTGGTTTCGGTCACGTTGCCATCGAGATCCAGCAGCAGCGCGAGTGCCTGCGGATCGGCCAGTCGCGCTTCCTGATCGGCCAGAAAGTAGTGCATGCGGCTGCGATACTTCATCTTCGGGTCGTAGCACTGCGGCGGGACGTGTCGAATGCTCGGCGTGACGACGTGCGCGCCGTTCTTCACTCGCTCGGCCCAGAGGGCGAACGGCATCGGAAACGTGTGCATGCAAATCGTTGGCCCGGTTCGCACCGGAGTTCCCGGAACGGCGACATACGAGCCGTACTCACCCGCCGTGACGAAGTGAATCAGTCCGAGTTCATCATCCGTTTCAATCAGCTTGGTATTGTTCGCCAGCAATTCGCGCGACGCAGCGACGAGTTGTTCCTGGGTCATGCCAATATCGAGCCGCACATACTTCAGCGATCGAAACAACCGCGCGACGTGATCCTCCAACCGAAACGGTTGATGCCGAAACGTCCGAGTCATCTCAGTGACCGTCGCGCCAAGCACGACTCCTGCGTCATAGATTTTCAAATTCGCTTGTGAGGCAGGGATCATCTGTCCGTTGAGATAAACAAGTGGTTCGCTCATGGCTTTCCTTTGGAGTGCGACGGCCTGAGTCGTCGCTTTTCAAAACGCGTCAGTGACAATTCGAGTCCGTGGTTCGTGATTCCGGCCGTTTTGAAAAGCGGTGACTCAGGTCACCGCACTCTAAAGTTAGGCGGCCTCATCCACCAGCGCCACCAACTCGGCGACATCGGTCTCGGCCCACGGCTTGTCCATGATGCCCAGCGGAGCGCGGGGAGCACCGATGTCGATGTCGTATTTGTGTCGCATGGCCGTTCGGAAGAACGACCAGATGGAACCGGAGGCGATGACTCGCGCGATCACTTGCTGGAACGCCAACATGAAGGAGCGGACCCTTTCCACTTGCCCAGCGAGCATCGCTAAACGAGCACGCTGACAGGCCGGGCCGAAGACGTTGTAAAACGTCCCGATCGCGCCGATCGAACCGGACAGCACTGCCTGACACATGACCTCGTCCGCGCCGCTGAAAAGTTGCAGCCGATCCCCCGCGTGCGAGTGAATCAGGCCGAACAAATACAAATCGCCGGCGGTGATCTTCATGCCGGCGATGTTCGGCAGGCCGAGTATGCGATCGGTGTATTCCTTCGCTCCGACGGTAATCTTCTGAGCCAGCTCGATGTGATACACAAACAGCGGCAAGTCCGAGGCGGCCCCGATGCGCCGGTAATGCTCGAAGACCACGTCGCCAGAGTGCGGGTAGTAAATCGGAGCGACCGTCGAAACCGCATCGGCCCCGACCTGTTTCGCATGTTTCGCCAGAGTCACGGCATCGTCGGTCGCAACCGCTCCGACATGTGCCATGATCGGGATGCGCCCGGCACTCGCCTTCACGCAGCGTTCGACGATGGCCTGCCGTTCAGCGACGGTTAGCAACGGCCACTGCCCAGTCGAGCCGGTGACGTACAGCCCATCCATCTCTTGTTTCGCAAACAGATCAACAAGCTGCTCGACGACTTCGAGCGCCGGTTTTCCGTCCGCACCAAACGGCGTCACGAGCGCCGGCCACATCCCACCAAATCGACGAGTCATTTTCATTTCCTTTGGAGTGCGACGACCCAAGTCGTCGCTTTTCAAAACGCATCAAACACACGACTGAATAGATTCACGCGCAACAGCGCGTTTTGAAAAGCGGTGACTTTGGTCACCGCACTCCAAATTTCACTTCGCCGCTTCCGCCTCCGCCAGCTTCTTCTTGAGCGGACGATAGCCGTTCTCATTGAGCACTGCGATCAAGCCTCGATCGCTGTTGCTGCGAGCCACTTCCGCCATCGCGTTCAGCGCGTTATTCAACGACTCGATCGCCTTTTCGATCTCGGCGATTTGTGTGTCGCGGTCGTTATCACGCTCGGCAATTGCCGACTTGCGAACTGCTTCGACACAGTTCATGTACTCGTAGGCGAACTCGAATCGTCGAGCCAAATACAGCGTGTAGGCTCGGCCTCCCTCACGTGCTCGCGTGTTCGCGCGGTACATCTCGTTCATCGCGTTGAGGTAGTTGTCCCTGGCCACGTTCCACGCCTTTGGCAGAGCAAATGTCTCCTTCAGATTGTTCTCGATACCGATTCCGGTTCCGTCGATCGGGCTATCCTCGACCACCAATTCGACGAGTTCGATCGCCTTCCAGACGCGGTGATCGACTTCCTCGCCACAAACCGGTGCGAGCAGTTCGCGGCACGCCTGCATTGGCGACAGGGACTGTTGGCAACTGTTGCGGCTCAGCCAATAGACCGGAAGATCGAGTTCGCCGATATCTGATTCCGTCACTTCAAAGCCACAGCCACGTCGAACGATTTTCTCCCAGTCCGCTTCCCAAAATTGCGGACGACAACTCGGAAGCACGCCAAAGCTTGATTCGTCAAACGGCAAATCCATGACGGCCGGTAAGGACGATTGAGTTTCGTTGAACGGCATGACCATCCATTTGCCTTTCGAGTATTGCCTCCTTGTCAGCGGTATTTCACGTCCATCGGCTCGTTTCAAAGGGCCGGTCTTCTCAACAAGCCATTCAACCGCGCGTTCCTCCAGGTCATAGGAGTTGATTTGTAAACCGTCGATTGTGGGATAGTTCTTGACGATCGCTTCAATCCAGGCTTTTACAAACTCGGCCAACTCGGGCTTGTTTGGTAATTGCGACAACCTGGGGGAGAAGGTATTTCCGTCCTTCGGAACTCTCTCTCCGGCCACCTTCGCGAATTCCGCAGGGAAATCTCCAACGGATCCAATGTGGATACTGAGATCGACCCTTATTCCCAATTCCTGCGCCGCAGCGATGATGGCGCGAAGATGTGTCTCCGCTCGTTCGCGGCGTCTGGTGTAGCTATCTGCTCCGACGAAATTGGGATGCTCAAACAGTTTGGCACTGCCGAACGCCTTCCGACCAAGCGTATCGCCTGAGACCACGATCGAAGGCGTTTGGGTTCGGAACAATGCGCTGGTCGAGCGCGACACCCCGGCGTAGTCCAAGTGAATGTATGGCTGAGAACCGGAGAGGTTGATCGTGACGTGATTGAACCGGAGCTTGGCGAGCTGCCGTAGAACAAGTCGAAATTCCTCTGTGCTCCAACAGCCTGAATCAGCGTAGCTCCAGTTACCGAATTGCCATCCACGATGCCTTGGTGACGGTTCGACGAAGGCATCGACTGCTGCCAGTGAGAATTCCGGAGGACTGACCGGATCGAGATCGCCAAACAGCATCGAACGAATGCCAAGGCGATGGCCGAATTCAGCGACGGCCCAATAGGTCGCAACCGGGCTGCCGCCGCCGATCAACAGGGCGGGGCGATTGTTGTGAGTCACCGATCGCAACAGGTGCCCTTGGTCGGTCAGCTTCTTATCGCCGCTTGGCCAGGAGCCAGCGAACGGCTTCATGTTGGCGTTCGTCTCCGGGCTGCCGACGAAGATGACATGCGATGCATCCGACGGCACGGTCGAGCCAATCTTCACATCGGCTTCGTAGACTCGTTTGAGTTGACTGGACAGTTCGTCCGCCGCGAGCCGTTCTAGAGCGGGAGCTTTTTCGCCGATGACGATGTCCACGCGCGGGCCGGCGAACAATCGGGATTCTGGAACCGCAGCAGACAGGAATATGGCTGACAGGAAAATGAACTGACGAATTGTTTGCATGATCTTCCTGTCCCCAATCTTCCTGTCTGAAATCTGGATCGTCCGCATCACTCATTCTCAAAGCAAAACAGCGACTCGCGCCCGCGCACAAACAGCCGGCCGTCGGCGATGGCCGGGGTCGCAACGCATGACTCACCGACGTCGTTGGTCGCGAGGATGTTCAGCTTCGGTCCTTGTTCCAGCACGACGATGAAGCCGTTCTCGCCCGTGACGAAGATTTTGCCGTCGCCGGCCACCGGCGAGGCGTAGTAGTCGCCGATGTTGCGGATGCGGTTGAGTTCCCAATGGCTCTTGCCAGTCTTGGCGTCGAAGGAACTCGACAGGCCACCTTTTTTGACGATGAAAAGTTGCTCGCCCACGACGATCGGCGAGACGATGTTCGATGGTGACTTGTTGTTGATGTTCCATAGGACGTGCGTCTTCGTGACGTCGCCGCGACCTCCGCCGCGCACGGCTTGGATTGTGTTGCCGCCGCCAGCTTGGTTCTTGGCCGATTGGAACGCCGTGTCGACTTCCGCATCGGCGATGAAGCCGTCTCCGTTCTTGTCCGAAGCATCGAAGCGCGAGGCGAACTCTTTCGGGATCTCGGCCTTGGCCAGCTTGCCGTCCTGGTTCGTGTCGAGCCATTCGAGCAGCGCGAACTTCAGCGTCCGTTTTTCATCACCGTAACTTTGAGACGACAGGTAGATGATCCCATCACGCACGACCGGCGAGGCCATCATCGTCCGCAGCGTCGAGTTGCTGCTCCAGCGTTCGGCTCCCGTGGCCGGGTCGTAGCCTTTCAGGAATCCGCTGCCAGAAACGACGACATCGGTTTGACCATTTGCCTCGCAGATGACCGGCACCGCGTAGCCGCCCAGCATGTCCGAGCGGTCGGCGGTCCACTTCATGGCTCCGGATTTCGCATCGACCGCGAACAGCACGGGAGACAGATCGTCGTCCTGATTGAAGTAGACCGTGCCGTCATGCACGATTGGTGACGAGGCGGCTCCCCAGTCCATCAAGTAGCTGGGACTGGGCAGCGAGCGTTTCCACTTCTCGTCGCCGCTCATCGCATCGAGTGCAATAAGACCCAGCGTGCTGAAGTAGACGTAGACCTGCTTGCCGTCGCTGACGGGGGTGCTCGACGCATGGCTGTTCGGCGGAGTGATTCGCGGCAGCTTGCCCGACTCGAAATCTCGTTGCCACAGCTTCTTGCCGGTCGCGGCCTCGAAGGCGAAGACGGAAAAAGTTTTTTCTGCCGTCATCGCGGTTGTGAAGACTTTCCCGCCGACAACGATCGGGCAGCCAACTCCGTCGCCGAGCTTTACGGACCAGCGCAGGTTTTTCTCCAGCGAGAACTCGGTCGGCAGTTTCTTGTTCGACGTCGAGACACCGCTCGCGTTGACGCCGCGAAACTGCGGCCAGTCTTCCGCCGTGGCTTGTGAGGCAACGACGAGCATCAGCAAACAACACAATCGAAGTTTCACGGCGGCACCTCTTAGATTCGTAGCCACGTTCGCCAGAACGTGGGCCAACCCGCGTAGTCCCCACGTTCTGGCGAACGTGGCTACGACGCTATTTTGGTTTCTCAATCCGATACGACTTCGGCGGCTGCGAGAGCATGACCAGCGCTTGAGCCGCTCGCACTCGCGCATCGACATTGTCGTCGTCGAGCATCTTGATCAACTGCGGCCGAAAATCAACCGCTCGGCTGTAGCCAGCGAACTCGGCTGAGTACGTCCTGATTGCTGGGTCGTTCGACGTCAGATTCTTGCCGAGCGACTGTCTCGCGGCGGCGTCACTGAGACACGCGAGAGCGTTGACGAAGTATGCTCTTGCGAGTTCATCGGTCTCGGCGGCAAGGGTTTTCTTCAACGGCTCGACGTCAGACGCATCGCCGATCAGGCCGAGCACCCAGCCGCAGATTTTCCGAATCTCGCGGTCTTCGGAACCGAGCATCTTTCGCAACCGCTTCATCGCCGCTTCGTCCCCCTGCCGACCGAGCGCCGCAGCCGCCATCAGTTGCAGGCGGATGTTTTCCTTTTGCTCGAAGGCGGCTCGCATGAGCTTGCTGTCGCGGAGTTCGCCGATTTTGTAAAGACTCTCGGCCGCATGAACTCGGCCGTTGGATTGCTCATTAGCCAGCGTGTTGAACAACACGTCGAGCGGCTCGCGCTTGCCAGTTCGCACGATCTCGCGAGCCAATCCACAACGCCGCTGATGATCGGTCTCGTTGGGCAGTCGTTCTTTGAGCAACGCCACCACCTCTGCCCCTTGCCCCGCCAGCGTCAACGCTTCAGCCGCGTGCATCGCCGGCCAAAAGCCCTCCGGCTTGTCACCGATACTCTTCAGTCCTCGTCGCAAGACGTCGAGACACCGATCACGCAATTCTGACGTCAATGCCACGACGGCGTTTCGATCCAGGTCCTCGGCACGAGACATGAGTGGCGAAACGAGAAGCAAGCAAGTCATCACGAACAATGAATGTCGAATCATACAAATCTCCGAACAGGGCGGTTCAGCCCATGTCGCATGCCCATTGCAGTGCCGCTTTGACGCTCAACAGGTCGTCTTTCGGGAGCATTCCAATTCGTCGCTCCAAGCGAACGAGCGGTAACGAGCCGACGCCTTGAACGTTAGCGACAGACGACGGATCAAGATACGAGTGGTGGCCCAACGCGACCTCATAGTCGCTGCCTCGGCCTTGCGTCGTCAGAGGAACATAGATCGCCAACGCTCTTGGAGCATCGTAGTCTGTCCGCGACACGATGATCACCGGACGTGTCTTTCCCGCGAGTCCAAGGTCCGCGAGCCAGACCTCACCGTGTTTGGGTTGGGGCGTCATCGAGCAGGTCCAGTACTTCCTGTTCCACGATCCGCGAGCGCATCAAATCCAATGCGTCACAGTCAGCCAACTCGATGATCTCGCTCACGAGATGCTCGACCTGTTGGCAGGTCGTGGAATCCCAATGCTTGAGTTTCTCATCGAGTGTCATCGCTAAGTTTGACATCTCCAACACCTCCTGAGGTTATCGCATTCAAACACGAAGTCGCTCGGCAAACAACTCCGCTCCGTTGTTGAAGAACACGTCCTCGACCTGCTTGTCGTTCAGGCCGCAGGCGATCGCGGCGACTTTGAGCGTCCGCAGCGACTCGATCCCAACCAGCGTGAACTGCACGTCGGCGTAGGCCGCATCGAGCTTCGTGTTGTCCGGTGTGAGCCACAGGAAATTGTCACCCAATCCGACGCATCGGCCGCGAATGTGCGAGACCGGGAAGTCGGAGCCGTACATCAGGCGGTCATGCCCGATGACTTTGATGATCGCTTCGTAGGCTCCGCAGTCGGTCACCGCCGAGGTATCAAACCAGACGTTTCGCAACCCGCGAAGCGATTCGATGCCGACCACCGTGTGATGCGGATTGAAGCCGCGCGCGGCGTGAGCCAGGATCATGCGGGCATTCGGATACTGCGTGGCGTACCGCCGCAGGACTTCCTGATTCGACGGATCAGCCAACGCTTGCGAACGGACGATGTGCAAGGTGATCGACAGGCCCAACTCGTGTGCGACTCGCATGTGCTCATCGGTCAGAAAGCTGGGGATGTGCGCGTTGAACGTTGGCTTCTCGGTCGCGAACAGATGATACGGCTTGAGGCCCACGAAGCCGTCGCGTTGAACCGTCTCGCGAATGAAGTCAGCGTTCATCGACGGATGAATCAGCATTTGGCAAAGCGGCGGAGTCGGGAGACCCGCGCCGAGCGCGTGTTGGCATTCGCTCGCCAAGAACGAGTTCGCGGCCTCGAAGTTGACCGTCGTTTGTGGATACCCAAACGCCAAGCCGGTCACTTCGCGGTCGGGCATGATCTCGGCGATCCGCTTTTGGAACTCGGCCCAACCGGCGCTGGCTGGTCCCTTCGCAACCAAGCCCGGCGGCGGACCGTTGAAGTGACTCAACTCATACAAATGTAGGTGCGAGTCGAACACCTTGGGCGGCACGAAGGTCGCCAATTCGCGGTTCCAGATCTCGCGGTCACGGTCGAGAAGTTGCCAGTCCATTTCATGTCTCTATTGGAAGAAATGATTCACCACAGAGGCACAGAGAGGCAAAGACTCGTAATCCACTCTTCTCTGTGACCTCTGTGTCTCTGTGGTGAGAGTTTTATGTCTTCAATCCCATCTGCTGATGTTGTTCTTTGACGGCGGTCATGTATCGAGAGAACGCGGCTTCGTCCCGCTGGCAATTGATTCCTTTGAAGACCATCGCGAAGGCTCGGCGGTTGCGGATCGGTGAGCGGTTGGCGTCGGCTCGGTGGATCGTGTTGCCGTGATGCGCGACGACGTCGCCGGGAGCCAGATGAATGCGGACCTCGGACGCGCGGTCGGCGTCGCCGTAGTCGGTGATCCCCTGCGAGAAACCCAGCACGTTCGAGCGATTGTGGGGCCGGATCGGCGGCAAGTGCGAGGCGCGGACATATCGCAGGCAACCGTTCTCGTCATCGACATCGTCGAGCGCCATCCAGATCGTGACGACGTTCGGCGGCGCGAGGCAGAAGTAATAGTTGTCTTGATGCGGCGGAGTGATGTGATTCGTGGCGGGCGGCTTGTTGAACCATTCCGGCCCCTCGCACGAAGCCTCCTCGCCAACCAGTGACATCGCCAATTCTCGCCACTTCGGCTGCCGAGTGTACGCCTCGAAGAACGCATCCTTCTGCATGTGCTGCATCTGCTTGAGCGTCTCCGGCCGTGACTTGTCATCGAAGAACGCATCGGCATCCGGCAGCGTCGGGACAATCTCGCGGATGTAGCGGTCAAGCTGGCTCCGCAGTTCGGCGAACTCATCGGAGGACAGCAGTTGGCGGACGATGACGAATCCGTCCCGGTCGTAAGACTCTTTTTGTGACATGGCAAATCTCTCCGCAGTTGTCCGGCTGATGGCTGTGGGCTGAAAGCTGATGGCTGTTATCTCACAGCTGTTTTTGAAGTTTGTTTGGGATAACAGCCATCAGCTTTCAGCCAACTGCTTTCAGCCGGTCAGGATTCGGACTTCATTTCCTCTTTGCTCACGATCTCGCGCCAGGTGAATTTGAGGCCGGCGTGTTCACCGCCTCGTTCGACAATCCAGCCTAGAATCCAGGCAATCGACAAGCTCGTCAAGCAAGGGGCCGCGATCGCTAGGAGGAACGTCGGAGCCTGCTCTTTGGGAACGCCACGAATCTCCGGCCACCAGCTCCAGGCGATGGAGACGACGAATCCGCACAGCACGGCCGGGATCGCCGATCTCGCGGTGCAACGGCGAAAGAACATGCCGATGATGAACAGTGATGACAGCGGGCCGACAAACATGTTGAAGAACTTGGGCATCATGCCGACGATCGTCTCGCCGATTGCCTGCACGCGGTTCGCCACGAAGTAAGCGTTCGCTGTGACCGCGATCGTGATGAGGATGCTCATCACGCGAGCAAACATCAGGTCGCTCATGATGCGCGGCCGGCCGCGTCGCATCCGAGGGACAATGTCGTTCGCGGCCACCGCCGTGATCGCGTTCACGCCGGACTCCAGCGTTTGAATCGCATCGCACAGGAACGCGGAGATGATCAACCCCGCGAAACCGGCCGGAAGCTGGTTCCCCAAGAAGTGCGGGAAGAGTTTGTCGGCCCCCTTCACCGCCGTCAGTCCGCCGGGGACTTGATCCGCGTGCTTCAAGTAGAACGCCAACAACGCCAAGCCGCACAGAGACAGCAGCGAGGCCATGGTCAGATCGACGAGGAAATTGACGAAGTAACTCTTCCGAGCGTTCTTCAGCGAGGAGACCGAGAAGTACCGTTGCAGCACAACCTGATCGGACCCGTGCGTGCAGATATTCCAGAAGAAGTGATTGACCAACGCAAAGACGATGGTCGTGCGAACGGTGAGATCCCAGCTAAACAGCGGCGGGAGATTGTTTCGCCCTTCGGTGTTCGCGGCGGTCGTCCACCAATCGATGGGACCAGTCCCATCCACAGCCGCGACGTAGCCGATCGCCAACAGCACTCCCGCCAACAGCAGCAGGCACTGCAAGACGTCGGTCCAAATCATCGCCTGGATGCCGCCGACCGCCGTGTAGATCGCGGCAATGACCCCCACGATGCCGATCCACCAATAGATGTCCTCACCCGGCAGCCAGAGGAGATCCGGGCCTTTGACGCGGTCGAGCGCCATCGACGCCGCGAAGATCACCATGCTCATCCAGCCCAGCCGCAGCAGCACGAACAACGCCGCCCCGATCAGCCGCACCGGATAACTGAATCTCAGTTCGAGGTACTCGTAGGCGCTCGTCAGCTTCAGCCGCATGAAGAACGGAATCCACAGCAGCATGATCACGGCCATGCTGAGCGGTGCCGCGAGAATCCCCAGGAAGACTCCCATGCCGTTCTTGATCATCTCGCCCGGCATCCCCAGGTACGACAGTGTCGAGAACAGCGTCGCGAGAATACTCAGTCCCACCGCGAACCACGGCATCCGCCGCCCGCCGACGAAGAAGTCATCGACGTCCTTCTGCTTACGACCGAACCACAACGCGATGCCGAATGTCAGCGCGAAATAAAACGCGATCGCCGCGAAGTCGAGCGTTTCGAGGCCAGAGTCCAATGAGAGCTGTGATTCGGGCACAGAAGATTCCTCAAGCCGATCAAAGACATTTGGAACGCTAATCGTCGCTGATCTTCGCTAATCTGTTAAAGCGAGATGACAACGAGGCGATCTCTTTAGTTTTCGTTTTGATTAGCGTCGATTAGCGAGAATTAGTGTTCCAAGCATTCGGTCGCGGTACGGATCGTGGACAGCCTATCGGACCAATCTCCGAAACGCATCTTGCTGGCGGGGGCATTCCAGAAACGATTCCGCGTTGCCGCTGTCGATCGCTCGTCGGATGATCGCGAAGACCTCGCGAGCCGCCGCTGCCGTCTGCTCCAACTCGGCCGGTCCTTGAGCCGCGTTGAGGTAGAAGCTCGCGTAGCCGTGGCTGCCGCGTTTCGCCATCTCCTGAATGAACAACGTCGACAAGACCGGCTTCAGATCGGGCGAGGCTGACACGAATTCCAGATGCGGATGCACGGCCAAGCCGGAGCATTTCACATCGAGACCAGTCTCTCGCGCGACCGCATCGAGCCGTGTTTGCAACTCGCGACCGAATGACCACAGTCCTTCCGATACGTTTCGGCGTCGCAGTTCGCGGATCGTCGTCAGCGAGGCGACCATGCCGATCGGGTCGGACCAGTAAGTGCTGGAGATAAACATCCTCGCGGCAGGCTCCATCACGCTGCGCCGCCCGACGACCGCTCCCATCGGATAGCCGTTCGAGATCGACTTCGCGAAGACCGCCATGTCCGGAGTCACTCCCACGAAGCCCTGGGCTGCCTGCATTCCGAAACGGAACCCGGACGAAACTTCGTCGAAGATCAACACCACGCCGCGCTCATCGCACAGCTTACGAACGCCGGCGAGATATCCGTCAGCGGGCCGTTCCGAACGAAGCGGCTCCATGATGATCGCCGCGACTTCCCCTTTGTGATCGTCGAGCATCTGCCCCAACGCTGCGAGATCACCGAACGGAAACGGCAGAGCGGTCCCGGCCAGCGCCTTCGGCACACCGATCGGTTCGATGCCGGGGAACAAATGCGAGTTCAAGCTTTCCTCGGCAACGAGATTCGCCGCCAGATACCAATCATGCCAGCCGTGATAGCCGCAGAACAACACTTTGTCCCGCCCAGTCGCTCCACGAGCAATCCGCACCGCGATCGCACACGCCTCACCGCCGCACTTGGCGTAACGAACCATCTCCGCACACGGAATCGTGCGACACAGTTCCTCAGCCAGTTCGAGTTCCACCGCGCTGCTGATCGAAGTGGCGACTCCCTTCCCGATTTGTTCGCGCACGGCATCGTCCACGACCGGATCGCAGTAGCCGAGAATGACCGCGCCGATACCGCTGACCCAGTCGATGTACTCGTTCCCATCGACGTCCCAAATCCGCGCGCCGTTTGCTCGAGCGGCATACACCGGCGAGACGCCGTTCGCGTATTTCGTCGGGCGGCGGCTGAGCAACTGCGTCCCGCCGGGGATCAGTTCGTTGGCTCGGCGATACAGCTCGTAGGATTTCGTCACACGCATCGTAACCGGCTCCTGGTTGATAGGACTTATGCGACCTATGGGCCGTATGAGGCCTATTTGTTATTCACGTTTGCCAGCAACATTCGAGCCCGACGATGGACTGTTGATCGAGTCGCGCAAACAGAATCCGCCGTCGACGACTAGCGACGTGCCGGTGATGTAGTCGGAGTCGTCCGAACACAAGAACGTCGCCGCGCGGCCGATGTCCGATGGCGTGCCGATCCGGCCCCACGGCAACTTCGCTCCTTCTTCGGCGAGCATCTTGTCGCCGAAGGTTTCGTGTTCGCCGGGTGTGTCGATCCAGCCGGGTTCGATGACGTTGACGTTGATACGGTGCCCGATCAGTTCGGCGGCCATCGTGAAGGCCATGTGATTCAGGCCGGCCTTCGCCGCGTTGTAGGCCACCGCACGCGCGTACGGCCGCCGCGAATGGACGCTGGAAATGAACAGGATCTTCCCGCCGCCGCCTCGCTCGACCATGTGCCGAGCGACGAATTGGCTCATGTGAAATCCGGCGGTCAGCGTGCCTCGCAGCGTTTTGTCGAAGATCTCCGGGTCGTAATCGAGGAAGTCACCACGCCGTGAGAAGGCCGGATTGCTGACCAGAATGTCGATCCGGCCGAACGCCGCGATCGTCCGCCGCACGATGTCTTCGCACGAGGCCCGGTCGAAGGAATCACCATCGACGAGCACCGCGCGGTGGCCGAGGGCTTCGATCTCGGCGATCAGCGAGGCTGTGTTTTCGGACGGTTGCCGGTCGTTGATCGCCACGTCGGCCCCGGCGCGAGCCAACTCCAATGCACAACCACGGCCGATGCCGCGAGCGGCTCCGGTGACGAGGGCGATACGGCCAGAAAGTTTGAGAAGGTGCGATACGGTCGGTGGGGCAGATTCAGGCATGGTAACATCAAGCTAGCTAGCTTGCTCTTCGAGCGAAATGCTCAGCGAGATAAGGATTTCCTCCCTCTCCTTTTGG